>NZ_VSRN01000001.1:5094520-5398522 GCF_008369915.1 Dyadobacter sp. UC 10
GACTGAGTTTTGCTGCGGTCAGCCGGGCTGCGGTCAGCCGGGCTGTGGTCAGCCGGGCTGCGGTCAGCCGGCGGTTTTTGTCAACCTGAAAAACCTCAATGCCAGATTCCCTTGTGCCCAGCCATAGCAAACCGTGCGAATCTTCGAATGCATTTAAAATGGAATTTGTACCGAGAGCGGGTAATGTACTTTGGTTATAATAGGTGAAAAGCCGGGTTTTCTTATTGAATAATGCTATACCTGCGCCGTTTAGCGAAAGCCAGAGATTCCCGTCCCGGGCCTGCGCAATATCACTTACGTCGCTCGGCAAACTGTTTTTTGCAGGTCGGGGTGCGTGGCGGCGGAATGCTTCTTTTTCCGGCAGATATTCATTGATCCCACTGCGAGAAGTAGTCCAGATACCGCCGTCCCGGTCGCGGAAAACGGATTTGATATAATTTCCTGAAATGCTCTGCGGATCGTCGGGATCATGTTTGAAGACTTTAAATGAAGTGCCGTCGAACCGGTTCAATCCGTCGCCCGTGCCGAACCAGATCAGGCCGGTGGTGTCCTGGACAATACTGTTAACGATCCCGAAAGAAAGACCTTCTTTCAGCGAATAGCGGAGAACGCGGCCGGATTCAGCGGCACGGGCGGAAAACAGGAAGGAGGCAAGGATCAACAGCCCCGCCCCGATTAAGAAACCCCTTATCCCCCGCAAACCAAGCCTTTCGCACATCATCTCTACGTTTTCTGATAACAACGAAAATTAGGTGATTTAAAACAACAAAAGCCCAGATTTCTCTGAGCTTTTGCGGTCTGGACGGGACTCGAACCCGCGACCCCATGCGTGACAGGCATGTATTCTAACCAACTGAACTACCAAACCAGGCTTTATTTTTCAGCGCTTTTTCTGAAAAACGTGGTGCAAAAGTAGTATTATAATTTTCCGCTGCAAGAAAATTCTATTCAAATTTTCGGCCTTTTTTATAAGATGCTGACATTCAAATGCTCTCAAAGAGTTCTATATTTCGGTCTGATTATGTTTCAAAGTATTAACAGCATCAATTTTTTCTAAAATGATTGAATCCATCCTTGCCCGACTTTTTACGATCTCTTTTTTTGCACTATGTGCTTTGACGGCCGCAGCACAGTCAGTTCCCGAAAAGCTCGATTTGTATTTGCTGATTGGTCAATCCAATATGGCAGGAAGGGGCAAGGCGGACGGGGAGCCGGGTGCGGACTCATCGGGTATCTGGGTATTGAACAAGCAAAATGTCTGGCAGCCCGCCGCCGATCCGCTTCACTTTGATAAGCCGACAGTAACAGGTGTCGGGCCCGGGCTGAGTTTTGCAAAAGAAGTACTTAAAGGCAATCCCGGCAAGCCGATCGGCCTGATACCGTGTGCAGTAGGAGGCAGTGGAATCGATGACTGGCAAACCGGCGTAAAGCACGAGCAGACGGGTATTTATGCTTACGATGAAATGATCCGGCGGGTGAAGGAAGCCAAAAAAACGGGCAGGATCAAGGGCATACTCTGGCACCAGGGTGAATCAGACAGCTCTCCCGGGAAAAACATAGTTTATGAGCAAAAACTGGAAGCTTTTTTTAAAAAACTGAGAAAAGAAACCGGTACAAGGAAAGTACCGTTGCTGGTCGGGACGCTGGGGGATTTTTATGTTGCTTCCAAGCCCGGCGGCGCTAAGATTAACGAAACTATTACCCGTTATGCCGGCTCGCACCGTCATGTATATCTCGTGAGTTCCGGCGGCCTCACCGACCAGGGCGACAAAACTCATTTCGATGCCAGGTCGGCCAGGGAATTGGGTAAACGCTACGCTGAAGCATTTCTCCGGCGTCGGGAAAAGTAGCGCGGTTAATTGGGTCGGGCACAAATTTTGTGCGCCAGCAGCTGATATTAACCGAATACGGCTATGGCAATGATTGGATACCACGCTTCGCACGAACAGTTTTCACCTTCCGAACTGCTTCATTATGTAAAAATGGCCGAGCAGGGCGGTTTCCGCGCTGCTATGAGTTCGGATCATCTGAATCCTTGGAGCAGGCAACAGGGACAGTCGGGACATTGCTTCTCGTGGCTCGGCGCTGCACTACAAATCACTCATTCTATCCCTTTTGGGTCTTTGAGCATTCCGGGTGGCTGGCGGTTCCATCCGGTTGTGGTAGCCCAGGCGGCGGCAACTTTGGCGCAAATGTCTCCAAACCGCTTTCAATGGATCGCGCTGGGCAGCGGGGAAGCACTTAATGAAACGGTGGTTTCACCAAACTGGCCTGCGAAGGAAGAGCGGAATGAGCGGATCAGGCAGGCAGCTGAAATGATGCGCTCACTGTTTCGCGGCGAAACGGTAACCAGCAAAGAGGGTTATCACTATGCGGATGAAGCCAGGATCTGGTCTTTGCCGGAAATTCCACCAAAAATTTTCGGAGCAGCCCTTACTACCCAAACAGCACGCTGGATGGGAGGCTGGGCCGACGGGCTGGTGACTGTTAATAAATCCATGGATGTACTGGCGCAGGTAATGCAGGCTTTCAACGAGGGAGGCGGTGCTGATAAGCCTAAATATGTACAGGTGCACATCAGCTGGGCCGAAACGATGGAAGCAGCCCGCCAGAATGCATTCGAACAATGGAGGGTAAATACGCTCGCGCCCGAGAAATGTGCTAATTTCCGCAAAGTCGCCGAGTTTGAAAATGCCACTGCAGCAATGCGCCCGGAGGATATGGACGAGCATTTGCTGATTTCGACCGATCCCGGGGAATATGTCGGGTATTTGCAGCGACTTTCAGATCTGGGATTTGACGGTATTTTTGTCCATAACGTGGGACGTAATCAGGCCGGGTTCATTGAGACTTTTGGAAGAGAAGTGCTTCCGAGGCTGGCAGGGTAATTTTGTGAAAAGTTCATCCGTGGAGGAAGTGAATGGCGGTAACGCGCTTGTACCGTTAAATAAATTGTTAACCTTTAAATTGTCTGATTATAAGCGAGATATGGATCGGATGAATTAAATTAGAAGAGTGGGTTCAGCGTTTTTGAAGGAAATTTGCTAAGAAAAAGATCTAAAATCTGTTATCGGGGAAAATATTTTGAGACTTTTGCTGCTTAGAAACCTTCCTTGCAAGCGCCTATGAGCATACTTTACATCGATCACGAAGTTAACAACCTGAATTCTTTTAAAGCTACTTTCCGCCGGGATGCAGAAGTTTTTATAGCGAGTTCCACCTCCGAGGGATTTCGCATTCTGGAAGAAAAAGATATCGACGTCATATTTGCAGACCATCAAATGCCCGAAATGACCGGGCTCGAATTTCTCCGGCTAGCCTCCGCCAAATACCCGTCAAGTGTGCGTGTGCTGATGACGGGAAATGCCTATACCGATGAGATCAGGAATGCGGCCATCAAAGGGTTTTTCCACAGGTATATCAACAAACCGTGGGACGAGCAACAGCTGCGGAATCTGATCACCCGGTCTTCCCATAATTAGTTTCAGACTGCCAAATAGCTGCTTCTCAGAACCTCAGGCTGATCAAGATCCTGGAAAAACTCGTGCTGTTTTTTCACGAACATAATGGCATTGCCTTTCTCCGAAAAAAATTGCCAAAGCAACATTTGGTAAAAAAATATATTGATTACATTGTGCAGCCTTTCCTACACAAAATTATCCTTCATCTTTATTTCGAAAGGCCAAACTTTATCAAATGAAACGAAGAGATTTCATGCAGATGTCCGGTGTGGGATTGAGCGCATTGATGCTCCCCAATATACCGGTTATGGGCAGCTCCGTCCACGAAGCGCAATTACTCGATCCGTGGATGGATGCGCCGGCAAAAAAGAAACTGACCGAAGTCGCGCTGAATGCGGCCAAAAGTAAAGGCGCCACTTACACCGACGTGCGTATCGGACGATACTTGCAGCAGTACCTTTTCACCAGGGAAAAGCAAGTGCAGAATATTATCAATGCAGAATCCTACGGGATCGGGATCCGTGTGATTGCAAACGGTACCTGGGGGTTTTCGGCCACCAGCGACGTTACGCCCGACGGCATTGCCAAATGTGCTGCCACTGCGGTGGCGATTGCGAAAGCCAATTCAAAATTTCAGAAAGAACCGGTCGAGCTTGCGCCGCAAAGCGGGGTAGGCGACAAAACCTGGAAAACGCCTATTGTTAAAAATGCATTCGAAATTCCAAGCCGGGAGAAGATAGACCTGCTGATGAATGTGAACGGAAAAGCGATGGAAAATGGCGCCAGCTTCGTTACTTCCAATCTGTTTTTTATCAACGAACAAAAATACTTCGCTTCCTCCGACGGCTCTTTCATCGATCAGGACATTCACCGGGTGTGGCCCACATTTACGGTAACCGTTACCGACAAAGCCGCAGGCAAGTTCAAAACCCGCGACGCGATCAGCTCGCCGATGGGAATGGGCTATGAATACCTTGACGGACTGGCGTCAGAAAAGATCGCGGGGCCAAATGGATTAATAGGCTACCGGAATTCCTACGATATGGTCGAAGATGCGATCGTAGCAGCCAAACAAGCGAAGGAAAAAATGACTGCAAAGTCTGTACAGGCGGGGAAATATGATCTCGTACTCGATCCAAACCACCTCGGTTTGACGATCCACGAATCCGTAGGGCACCCAACGGAACTCGACCGGGTATTAGGTTACGAGGCTAATTATGCAGGTACCAGCTTTGCCACGCTGGATAAATGGCAATCCAAAAATTTCGCTTACGGAAGCAAGCTCGTCAATATTGTTGCGGACAAAACGCAGGCGCACACGCTCGGCGCGGTCGGTTATGACGATGAAGGAGTGCCTTGCAAGGAGTGGGATATTATTAAAGACGGTATACTGGTCAACTATCAGGCGATCCGCGATCAGGTGAAAATAATAGGAGAGAAAGAATCTCACGGATGCTGTTATGCAGATAACTGGTCATCGGTACAATTTCAAAGAATGCCCAACATTTCCCTTAGACCAGGTTCGGAAAAGCGGAGTGTGTTGGATATGATCAAAGGAGTAGAAAAAGGTATTTATATTATCGGAAGAGGCTCGTATTCTATTGATCAGCAACGTTATAACTTCCAGTTTGGCGGGCAGGTCTTTTACGAGATCAAAAACGGAGAAATCACCGGAATGCTCGATGATGTCGCTTACCAATCAAATACCCAGGAATTCTGGAATTCGTGCACGCAGCTTTGCGACAAAGACGATTACCGCACTTTCGGCTCATTTTTCGACGGAAAAGGACAACCCGGTCAGATCAGCGCAGTCTCCCACGGCAGCTCCACAACGAGATTCGACGGGGTGAGTGTGATTAATACGGGGAGGAAGATTTAAATCTAATGATTGAATGACTGAATGAATGAATGTAAAACTGGCAGCTAAAAGCTAACGGCTAAAAGCTAAAGCAATCTTTAACTATGGCTATTTTAACCAAAGAAGAAGCAAAGAAAATAATAGATAAGGTCCTGGCATTTTCCAAATCGGACGAGATTAGCGTTGGATTGTCGGGCAATCGCACGGGTAATATCCGGTATGCGAGAAATTCGGTTTCTACCAGTGGTGAAACTTCGGACCTTTCGCTTTCCGTCACTTCGGTTTACGGCAAGAAATCGGGGACTGCTACTATCAATGAATTCGATGATGCCTCACTGGAAAAAACAGTGCGCCGGGCCGAGGAAATTGCGAAACTGGCGCCGGACAATCCGGAATATGTGCCCATGCTGGGAGCCCAAAAATACCAGGAAAGCAAAGCATTTGCAGAGAGTACAGCTGCTATTAGCCCCGATTACCGCGCTCAGGCCGCATTTAACAGCATTGATCCCTGCGTAAAAAAGAACCTGACGGCTGCGGGGTATATGGAAGACAGCGCCGGATTTTCGGCGATGGGAAACAACAAAGGCCTTTTTGGTTACAACAAAAGCACATCCGTCGACTTTTCGATCACGGTCCGCACGGCGGATGGAAAGGGATCGGGTTATGTGTCACGAGATTTCAACGACGCTTCGAAACTGAATACATCTTCGGCGACCGAGATTGCAATGCAAAAGGCGCTGGCCTCCGTGAATACAAAGGCATTGGAGCCGGGAAAATATACCGTGATCCTGGAACCCACAGCAGCAGCGGACCTGCTGTTGAACGTTACGCGTAACCTCGACGCCCGCAGCGCCGACGAAGGCAGGAGCTTTTTGGGCAAAAAAGGAGGCGGTACGCGACTGGGCGAAAAGTTGTTCGACGAGCGCATTACCATTTACTCAGATCCGATGAATGCCGAAATCCCGGGTTCGCCGTACAGCTTCGATGGCAGGCCGCAGGAAAAAGTGGTTTGGGTAGAAAACGGAGTGGTAAAAAATATGTCCTATTCTCGTTTCTGGGCTGAAAAGCAAGGTGTTAAAGCGACTCCGCCGGCAGGAGGATTTATATTCGAGGGCGGAAATGAGTCCATCGCGGATTTGATCAAAGGCACGGAAAAAGGTATTCTGGTAACCCGGTTCTGGTATATCCGCGCAGTGGATCCACAAACATTATTATATACAGGTTTGACGCGCGACGGTACGTTTTATATTGAAAATGGGCAGATCAAATATCCCGTCAAAAACTTCCGGTTTAACGAAAGCCCGGTGATCATGCTCAATAACGTGGAGGCGATCGGCAAGCCGGTGCGGGCGGGCGGAAGCCTGGTACCACCGATGAAAATCAGGGACTTTACATTTACAAGCCTCTCGGACGCAGTCTAAAACGTTTGACCATTTAAACACAATCACAGCCACACATAATAAGGCTTTTGAATGTGGCTGTGCTTTTTATTAACTTATGATCTGCTGTATTTCAAATCAATCCCCGTCACTATTAGCAAACATATACATACCTTGAAAAGACGAGATTTCATTCAATTGGCTGGGTTAGGGACCGGAGCGTTCATGTTACCCGGCCTTGCAATGGGCAGAAGCGTTTCGCCGGAAGCGTTCCTGGAACCCGGCGTCGACGTAGCTGTAAAAAAGCGGCTGGCGGATGCCGCCCTCAATGCTGCCAAGGCCAAAGGCGCTTCCTATGCGGATGTGCGCATTGGCAGGTACCTCAATCAATTCGTCATCACCCGCGAGGAAAAGGTGCAGAATATCGTCAATACGGAATCCTATGGGGTAGGGGTGCGCGTGATCGCAAACGGCTGCTGGGGATTTGCGGCGGTGGTCGATGTAAATAACGAAGCCCAGATGGCGAAAGCCGCGGAGGATGCGGTGGCGATCGCGAAGGCAAATGCCAGGCTGATGAAAGAACCTGTTCAGCTCGCTCCCCAGAAAGGGTTTGGCGAGGTGAGCTGGAAAGCGCCGATCAAGAAGAATGGATTCGAGGTACCTATTAAAGAAAAGGTCGATCTGCTGCTGTCGGTCAATGATGCAGCGATGAAAAATGGCGCAAACTACGTCAATTCGATCCTTTTTCTGGTCAATGAACAAAAGTACTTTGCTTCCACAGACGGATCTTATATCGATCAGGATGTACACCGGATCTGGCCGATATTCAATATCACGACCATTGATCCGAAAAGCGGGAAATTTGAAACCAGAAATGCATTGAGTGCGCCAATGGGAATGGGTTATGACTATTTACAATCCAACCCTGCCGACAAGGTAACCGGCATTACGACCCGCTATAATATGGGTTATGATATGTTGGAAGATGCTACCGCGGCGGCAAAACAGGCCAAAGATAAATTGACTGCCAAATCGGTCGAGGCTGGTAAATATGATTTGATCCTTGATCCTTCCCACCTCTGGCTGACCATCCATGAGTCGGTTGGTCACCCGCTGGAACTGGACCGGGTACTGGGCTATGAAGCTAATTTTGCAGGCACTTCTTTCGCGACGCTGGATAAGTGGCAATCTAAAAATTTCCAGTACGGCAGCAAGCAGGTCAATCTGATCGCCGACAAATTACAGGTAGGCTCGCTGGGTGCGGTAGGTTGGGATGATGAAGGTGTGAATACCAAAAAGTGGGATCTGGTGAAGGACGGTGTGCTGGTTAACTACCAGGCGATCCGCGACCAGGCGCATATTATCGGCGAAAAGGAATCGCATGGTTGCTGCTACGCCGACAGCTGGAGTTCTGTTCAGTTTCAAAGAATGCCGAATGTTTCGCTGGCTGCCGGAAAAACGCCTCTGTCGGTAGATGAAATGATAAAGGATGTGAAAAAGGGCATTTACATTATCGGTGACGGTTCTTTTTCAATAGACCAGCAGCGTTACAATTTCCAGTTTGGCGGTCAGCTTTTCTATGAAATTAAGGACGGAAAAATTGTCGGAATGCTGAAAGATGTGGCTTATCAGTCCAATACGCAGGAATTCTGGAATTCGTGTGTACAGGTCTGCGATGAAAAGGACTATCGTCTGGGCGGATCTTTCTTTGACGGAAAAGGTCAGCCGTCGCAATCGAGCGCGGTTTCGCACGGCAGCTCGACGGCCCGTTTTAATGGAGTGAATGTGATTAATACAGCGAGGAAGATATAATGACTGAATGACTGAATGACTGAATGATTGAATTTTAGAATTAATCACTCAGTCATTCAGAAACCATCCATAGAACCGGCAACCCCGGCCATTCAATCAATCATTCAAAATTAAAATATCATGTCAATCATTTTATCAGAATCAGAAGCGAAGGCATTGTTGCAGAAAGTGCTGAGTTACTCCAAAGCGGATGAATGTGAGGTGAATATTTTGGGGGAAGAAAGAGGGAACATCCGCTACGCAAGGAACGAGGTGTCCACCAGCGGCTCGCTGATCAACCAAAACCTATCCGTCCAATCCGCATTTGGTAAAAAAGTAGGAGTTGCGACGATCGACGAATTCAGTGACGAATCCATACAAAAAGTTGTAAAAAGGTCCGAAGAGCTCGCCCAGCTGGCACCCGAAAACCCTGAATATGTCAGTGTGCTTGAACCGCAGACTTATCAGAAAAGCACCGGTTTTTTTGATTCCACAGCCGCAATCAATGCAGATTTCCGTGCCGGTGCAGTTGGTAACAGCCTCGATATAACCCGGTCAGAAAACCTGACAGCGGCCGGTTTCCTGGATAACCAGAAAGGGTATTCGGCGATGATGAATTCAAAGGGGCTTTTCGCCTATTACCCCAGCACCAACGTCAATTTTTCATTGACTGTAAGAACTCCCGACGGAACCGGATCTGGTTATGTAGCAAGGGGTTATAGTGATTCTAAAAAGCTCGATACCGTAGCTGCTACGAAGATCGCTGTCCAGAAATCGAAAGGATCAGTGGGTGCGAAAGCTTTGGAGCCGGGTAAATATACCGTGATCCTGGAACCGACGGCCGCCGTTGTTTTGCTGGAAAACATATTTTTTAATTTAGACGCAAGAAGTGCCGACGAAGGAAGGTCTTTCTTAAGCAAGCCAGGCGGAAAAACGAAGCTGAATGAGAAGATCGTCGACGAAAGGGTCAATATTTATTCTGACCCGTCCAATCCTGACCTGCCGGGCTCACCCTGGTCGGGAGAGGGGCTGCCGATCAATAAAATGAACTGGATCGAGAAAGGCGTGGTGAAAAATATGGTCTATTCCCGCTACTGGGCACAAAAAAACAATGTTAAGCCGGTTCCTTTCCCTAGTAATGTGATCATGGAAGGCGGTACGGCCACGATGGAGGAAATGATCAAGTCTACCAAGCAGGGGATTCTGGTAACAAAACTATGGTACATCCGCGAAGTGGACCCGCAAACTTTACTATTGACCGGACTCACCCGCGACGGTACTTTTTATATAGAAAACGGCGTTATCAAACATCCGGTCAAGAACTTCCGTTTTAACGAAAGTCCTGTGATCATGCTTAATAACCTCGAAACCCTGGGTAAGGCAGAGCGGGTGGTGAGTACCGAATCCGAACGGAACTATTTGATACCGCCTATGAAAATCAGGGAATTTACATTTTCATCACTTTCGGACGCGGTTTAAGTATTGAAGCCTTTCTTTTTCACACGTATTCAATACACATCGGGAAACTGGGACACCGACCAGCGAATGCCTTCCAACCTGTTGCATTCGCTGGTTGAATATACTACGATACCGATCGATGAAAAGGAAAAGATCGTGCAGCTGAATAGCAATGAAATCTTCAAAAGTCCATTTTGTTACCTGAGCGGGCACAAATTGGTTGAATTTTCGACACAGGAACGCGACCATTTCCGCCGGTACGTTCAGAATGGCGGCTTCGTTTTTGTTGACGATTGTAACCACGATATTGACGGGCTTTTTGCCAAATCCTTTGAACAGGAAATGGAGCGAACATTTGGGCCGAAAGCTTTACAGAAGATCCCGAACAATCACCCTATTTACTCAGCCTTCTTCAAATTCGAAGACGGCCCCCCAACGACCTCATTTGAATTAAACGGCTGGGGCGACGACCTCGTACACGATTACCTCAAAGCAATCACCATCAACGGTCGCATCGGCGTGTTGTACAGCAACAAAGATTATGGCTGCGAATGGGATTACGATTTCCGTAACAAGCGGTTT
This sequence comes from Dyadobacter sp. UC 10, assembly GCF_008369915.1. Lineage (NCBI taxonomy): Bacteria > Pseudomonadati > Bacteroidota > Cytophagia > Cytophagales > Spirosomataceae > Dyadobacter > Dyadobacter aurulentus. Next base: position 5,105,050 of record NZ_VSRN01000001.1, read on the forward strand.
CTGGCTGTCGATAATACGAGATTTGGGGTTAATATTGTGGTTTATGCGTTGATGGGGGGGTAGGGGGAGGAAGGGAGGAGCCTTTGCCGGTGTTGTCACCGGCAACCGATATGCGGATCGCAAGTTGTTGGTGACAACACCAACAAAGGCTGAAGAAAGGCTGACACACCAACAAAGGCTAACACACCAACAAAAGCGCAAAAACAACCCTGAACCATTTCGAACAAAATCCTAAACAATATCCACCAAGTCACTAATTTAAATTGAATACTTCGCCGGAACATTACAGATTGTTAGTCGCAAAGCTTCCCTTGTTGAAGACGGAAATCGCCAAGGTTATCGTCGGGCAGCGGGAGGCTATTGATGAAATACTGATTTCACTGCTGGCTTCGGGGCATTGTCTGCTGGAAGGTGTGCCGGGGCTGGCGAAGACTTTGATGGTTAAAACCATGTCAGAGGCGCTGGATATGAGTTTTAAGCGGATACAATTCACACCGGACCTAATGCCGGGTGATATTGTGGGAACCGAGATACTGGAAGAGGACCACGAAACGGGAAAGAAATTTTTCAAATTCAACCGCGGGCCGATATTCGCCAATGTAGTCCTGGCCGACGAAATTAACCGTACCCCGCCCAAAACGCAGGCTGCGCTGCTCGAAGCAATGCAGGAAAAAAGCGTAACCTACGCAGGTGATAATTACCAGCTTCCCGACCCGTTCCTGATCATCGCCACCCAAAATCCGATCGAGCAGGCCGGTACCTATCCGCTGCCGGAAGCGCAGCTAGACCGGTTTTTGTTGTATATCAAACTGAGCTACCCCAACGAACAGGAGGAACTCGATGTACTGAAAACCACGACGGGGGCGCAACGAGCAAAGGTTGAACGCATACTTTCGGACACAGATATCCGCGATCTTCAAAGTCTGGTGCGGCAGGTGCATATCAGCGACGAGCTGATTGTCTGGATTAACAAACTCGTACGCGCTACAAGACCGGAAGGCACGCCGTCGGACTTCGTGAAAGAATGGTGCGATTGGGGAGCAGGCCCGCGCGCTGGCCAGGCGCTCGTATTGTGTGCAAAAGCCAGGGCAGTTTTAAATGAACGTTTTGCGGTAGTTCCGGAAGATATTCAAACGCTCGCTTACCCGGTGTTCCGTCATCGTATCGCCATGAATTTCAGGGCCGAAGCGGAAAATATTACTAGCGATCAGGTGGTAGGAGAGTTGCTTAGGCTAGTACCCTCCGCCCCCTGAAAAGGGATTTTTTCAAACTAAGCTACAATCAAGAACACCCATCCAGAGGTGAAACCAATACCAATGCAAAAGCAAACCGGTTTACTGGCGTCACAGCTCATCAAGCTCAAAAACCTGCAACTAGCCGGCAAGCTGGTTAGTGAGGAGTTGATGCTTGGGATCCATTCCAGCAAGCGCTCGGGTATTGGTATCGAGTTTGAGCAGTATCGGCACTACGAGCCGGGGGATGACCCGAAACGCATTGACTGGAAGCTGTTTGCACGTACCAATAAGCATTTGGTCAGAGAATCTTCTACCGAAAGCAACCGGCAGGTCCGCTTTGTATTAGATCTTTCCGGCTCCATGAGTTACAGTGAAAATGGGGTGAGCCGCCTGCAATATGCGCAGATCCTGCTCGCGTCACTGGCTTATCTGGGCTATATTCAAAATGACCAAATGAGCCTGTATGCACTGAAAAACGGGATTGTCGAAACTTTGAGCGCCACAGGTTCGGGCGGCTCAGGGCGCCAGGCTTTCCAGAAAATATTGGTCGGACTGGAAAAAGCGGTTGCTTCCGGAGCGTGGAAAGCAGCTGAGGGGAGCAAGCTTTTGGAATTGCAATCGCGCAAGAAAGAGCAGCTGATTTTCGCAAGCGACTTTTTACAGGCAGATAACGAGTGGCTGCAAGTGATCCGCTCGCTCGCTAATCCGCATCGTGAGATCATTATTTTTCAGATTTTAGGCGAACAGGAAGCCGCGTTTTCATTGGAAGGTTTTTATCGTTTCAAAGATCTGGAAACCGGCCGGGAGGTAGAGCTGGATGCAGGCTCTGTCCGGGAAAGATTCAGGAACGCGCTGGAAAGCTATCTCGAAAACCTCAAAACTGAACTGCAACTGCCACAAGTGCATTTGATTACCGTGAGACTGACAGACCCGATCGGAATGGTGCTGAAAGCATTTTTAACCAAAAGAAAAGGCTGATGGAATTTTTGCAACCCTGGATGTTATGGGGGGCTACGGGGGTAATTTTACCTATTGCAATCCATTTCTGGTATCAAAAAAAGGGAGAAGTAATCGAATGGGCGGCTTCTCGCTGGCTTTTTGATGAAACCTCTTTGAAACACCGGGGTATCCGTTTGCACGAAATTTTACTATCACTGATCCGCTGTCTGCTGGTTTTGCTGCTCGCATTGATCCTCAGCCAGCCAATCTTAAATAATTTGAAAAATAGCGCTGCCGATAGAACGGTACATATTGTTGAACCCGATCCGGCTGTGGTCAATAACTATCGGTTCGAACTTGAAAATGCAAAGAAAGCCGGAGAAAAAGTGATTTGGATCAATAAGGAGGCTGCTGAAATGAAAACAACCGGCGATATTCCAAGGGTTAACAATCCGGTATCCTTTCTTCAAAATACGATTAATACCGTGTCGGAACCCGGTGTGAAATACAAGATTTACCTTAATTCAAGCCAGAAGTTACTCAACTATCCCAAAATCTATGTGCCTGGTGTATTTAGCTTGCACCCGGCAACGGATCCGGCAAGCGGCGGGACGCTGCCCTATTTGGCGATTAACAGCAAAGAAAAGCTCGCAATTGATCCGCAAACCGGCATTTTGCATAAAATTGCGGCAGAACCCGCGGGGTATCGTTTTGCCGAGGCACCTGTGCATTCAGGTAAATTTGATGTTCTGGTCAGATTTCAAAATAGTCTTGAAGGGGAAACCGTGAAGGCAGCTATTGGTGCGTTGGGAGAAGTTTATCAGATTCCTTTTAACATGGATGAAAAGGAAACTGCGGGCAAAAAGTACGATTGGGTATTGTCCGACCAGGTACCGGGCGTTGTCAATCCGCAATCGCTTTATGTAATTTCTGGCCAGGCCAGTCCAGTTCAGCACGAGAGAAATGTGCATTATCTGCCTGATTCTTTGCGGCTATCTGCTTCTGAACTTGTTCAGAATGGAAGATTGCCTGAGTGGCTGGGAGAAATTATGACGACGCACTATGGTTTGAATGAAAATGGCGGATTACTGAGCATCAGGCAGTTGCAAGGCAGGTTTGTCGAGGTAAAACCGGCTGCCGAGCTTGCCGCTGATTCGCTCAGGCGCTGGCTGCTGCTGTTACTTGTGCTCTTGACGATGCTTGAAAGGTGGCTTGCATTACGGAAATCAACCCCGGCGAGTTATGGATAATTGGCGGAAACTGGTCAGCAAGGTTAGAAATCAGTTGTATCTGGTCAGCGGGATCCGATGCATATTGCTTGCTGCGTCTGCATATTTGTTTGTCGCTACGTTCGTGCCGGATATTTATGCAGGAATTGCGGGTTTAGTAGCGCTCGTGTTCGGAATTTGGCGCACAGGTTTGTATCAAAATAAAAAGCAGACAGCTATCATTCTGATCCACAGATACAGCGCTGAAACGGAATTTAGTTTGCATTTACTTGAAAAAGAGGAGCTTAATATAGCAGAGCGAATGCAACTGGAACGGATTGGCGCACGGTCAGCGAAGTTCTCCCATTTGAAATTATACACACCATTAAGATCCTATACGGTTATTGTGCTTGCGGCTGCGGCAGTTTATTTATTTTATCCTCAAATAAAACCCAGCGCAGCTGTTACAAAAAGTGATGTTTTGAAGAAGGTTTTTTCGACAAAAGAAAATCCTCGAAAACTGCCTGCACTGGCTTCTGCAAGTGTCTTTATCCAGCCGCCTGCTTATAGTCGCCTACCGGCGCGGGAGTCTGCGGATCTCAACGTAAGTACATTGGCAGGCTCGCGGCTGCGGTGGAATGTGGCGTTTGACGATGCGGAAAAGGTTGCCGTGAAACTCGCGAATATGCGCGGCGAAGAAGTGTCATTTTTGAAAAAAGCAGGCTCTTTTGAATATGCAGACGCGGTTACCGGCTCCGGTTTGTACACGATCAAAGCCTATTACAAGGATTCGCTCTTTTATCAGTCTGACTTTTATAAGCTGGAAGCGGTACCCGATTTACCGCCCCAAATCGAACCTGCGTCGAAAGAGCTTTACCAATATCACTTTTTGAAAGACAGCAAATCAATTAGAATTTCTGCCAAAATATCGGACGATTTTCAGGTAAGTCAGGCATTTATCGTTGCCACTGTGGCGCGTGGCGCGGGGGAAAATGTGAAGTTTCGGGAGATAAAATTTCCTCTTTCGCCCGGGCAGTTTAAGGAAGCCACGATTCAAAAAACCATCGATCTCAAAGGATTAAATTTTTCGCCGGGTGACGAGCTGTACTACTACTGGGCCGCGGCTGACAATAGAAAGCCAGAGGCAAATTTTACCAAATCAGATACTTATTTCATTGTATATAAGGATACTGCGCAAATTGAAGAAGCTGAGCTGGCCACCATGGCCGTGAATATTATGCCCGAGTATTTCCGTAGTCAGCGACAGATTATCATTGATACCGAGAAGCTGCTGGCGCGACAAAAAAAGCTTTCAAAACAGGCATTCAATAGTGCTTCCAATGAGATTGGATATGATCAAAAGTTGCTCAGGCTGCGTTACGGACAGTATTTAGGTGAAGAATTTGAGACTAATATAGGCGGAGGCGCGATACCTGAGGAAGGCGGCAATATCGTCGACGCATTTACGCACCATTCCGATGGAACCGGTGAAGGTGCCGCCGAACGGGCAACAGAACCGGCAAGTGAAAAGCACGACCACGACCATCACGACCACGGAAAGCCAGCTGACGGTACTGACTCCAAAGATCCGCTGGCTGCTTTGATGGAACAGTACACCCACTCGCACGATGACGCTGAAACAAATACTTTTTACGAACAGTCGACACGCAGCCTGCTGAAAATGGCTTTGGAACAAATGTGGCAATCGGAGCTGCATTTGCGCACTTATGAGCCGGAAAAGGCGCTTCCATTTGAAAACAAGGCGCTCGAATACCTCAAAACCGCGCAACAAAAGGCGCGTACCTATGTGAAGAAAAGCGGCTACGATCCGCCGCCGATCAAACAAAATGAAAAGAGACTGACAGGCGAATTGAAAGAGCTGGCGGCTGATTTTAATACCAAAAAGCAATATCGCGAGAAAACAACGGCGCAGCTTGCAGCCGAAGTACTTGGTTTTCTGGACCAGACAGCAATACGGAAACAACAGCAGGCGCAATTACAGCTGGCCGGTAATGCGCTCAGTGAAAGGCTGCTGAATGCGGAACCTACGAAAAGCGCTACGCGGCTTTGGCAAACAATTGCAGCATTACAGAAGCTGGCTGGCGGCAAGACCATTTCAAATGCCGAAAAGCAGCAGTTGAAGACGGAACTTTACAAATATTCCAATCGTGCCCTGCAAACCAGAAGTGGCTATTCCAGCAGCAAAAAGCTGGAAGATGCCTTCTGGAAAAAAATGCATTAGCGACAAACCCACACTAAATGATCCAATTAGACTTTGACTTGTCGGATACGTGGAGCCTGCTTGTGCTGGTATTGGCGATTGTGCTGCTGCCCTTGCAATTGTGGCTGCTTCTTAAAAGAGTCGAAATCCGGTCGGCGAGCAGGCTGCGTTTAAAAATTTGCTTGAATGTATTGCTTTGGCTGAGCCTGATTGCGTTTATTTTACAGCCTTATTTCAGCTGGCCAATGCGATCCCTAACCGGGATTGTCGCCGGAAGTGAAGTGCCACGGAATGCGATAGAAAGTTTAAGGGACAGCTTGCCAAACAGTGAATTGTTGCCTCCGATATCGCTTCGGAAAAAAGTACCTGATACGCTGGTGCTTTTTGGACAGCAAATACCGCAATCCGTTTTCGCCGGTCTGCAACTGTCGCACCGCCGACCTATTCTGAAATGGATTCCTTATTTCAGCCCGGACGAATTACGCCGGTTAAATTGGAAAGGGGTTTTGGATCACGGAGCCATGCAGGCGATCCATGGCAGTATTGAATCTTCGAAAAAGCAGGTATTAAAGGTTTCTTTTGGAGCTAATGTGCTGGATAGTGTTATCTTGAATCCTGGAATGAATGATTTCAGGATTGACTTTCCCGCATTCGCACAGGGCCGTACTGCGGTAATACTTGATCTGGCCGGTGAACCGGTAGATACGCTCAGGTTTTTTGCACGGCAGGTAAAGCCGCTAGCAGTGAGGTTTAAACTCGAAAGTCCTGATTTTGAAACGCGAAATCTCGCTGCCTGGCTGGGAAAAAATGGAAATGCGGTGACTTATGACGCGTTGATTTCCAGGGATTTGAAGGCGTCTGTCGAGATCAATAGGGCAGAAGTGCCGGAGCTTTTTGTAACTACTCCCGGAAATGCAAAGGATCCCGCAATCCGAAAGGCTGTGTCCGGTGGGGCGAGCATTCTGTTCCTTGGTTTTGAAGATCCTGCGACCCAGCTTTCACTAATCAATACTGCCTTAGGTACTCATTTTAAGGTTCGAAAGATTTCGAATGAATCGATAGTGGATGTTTCGGCCGGGCTTACTGCGCTTCCATTTGGATTTGCTGCTTCGCCGGGGCAGCTGGAAATTCCTGGTTTCCCGGTCGCGGTAGAAAAGCGTACCGGGAAAGTGGCGGTTAGTTTGCTCAATGAGACTTTTCCAATGCAGCTGGCTGGTGATAGTATGGGGTATCAAAAAGTTTGGGGCCAAATACTTGCATATCTGCGTCCGGTGCAGGAAAATGGTATTGGTATCGTCGCCCCCGTAATCGCCGGAAGCCAGAATCAAATTGAACTAAACAATGTGAAGCCCGGAGGCAACCTTTTGAAATGGGGGGCGGACACACTATTTACAGCCCCATCACCTTTTAACGAAAATGCAAAAAACGGGGCACTCATACCTGCCACAAGCGGATGGATCTCATTGGGGGATTCTTTGAATGCCGAAGTATTTGTTGAAGAAACCTCAGACTTTGCCGGCACTTCGCAAGTCAGGGATTTTGTAAATGCCTATGAAAATCAGCTGTCCGGACTTAAAGGAGACCGGGAAAATCTAAAAGGTGTTACCGCCAGATTGCCGGACTGGTTCTGGCTTGCATTATTGATAACCTGCTTTGCCGCACTCTGGATCGAAGCGAAATTTTCGTGATCAATATTTGTCGAGATCGGCGAGGGTTACCTGTCTGGGGTACGGTACATAATGCGAATTTGGCTCGTTGATCTGGTAACCCTCTTCCAGATATTGCCTGGACTTTTGGAAATAGACCTGGTGCTGCCTGTTGCCTGTCACTTTCATGACGAGGCCCATATAATAGTTAGCAGTGGGATGCTGTTCATATTGCTGTAAACACTCGCTGAACTTCTCCTGGGCTTTATCCAGTTCATTGGCCAGATAGTACGTAATTCCGAAATACAGTAAGGTGTTATAATGAATATCGTTCTTCCCTTCACCGCGCTTCTGCGTTGCAATATCTTTTAAAAAGTATTGCTCCGCTTTTTCCAGGTCACCAGATCCCAGATAAGCCATCGCGATAAAAAATGAAAAAGTATGGTCCATCGTGAATGCATGCGGCATTGTTTGCTCGGCTGTCTCAAAATCAGCAATTGCTTTTTCATAGTTTTTAGCGAGAATGCAATGCAGATATCCGCGATAGGGGAGCCAGCGGTTTGTTTCAAGTTCCACAGCCTTGTCAATGTTTGCGAAAAGCTGCTCGAAGTCCCGGCTTGCGATAAACCCAAGCGCCTTTTCCTGGTAGGTTTCTGAGATATTGGGACAAATTGAAATAAGTGAATCGTAAATCTGCCCCCGTGCAGGATCTTCAATCGCGTAGTTATCAGCCCTTTTTGAAAATTCCCTAAATAAACTGTCCTGAACAGCTTTTGATGTACAGTCGGGTTGACTGAAAGCCATATTTGCGCAGCAGGCGAGCAGTAGCAGAATGAGCGGGAGTTTCATAGGGGTGAGTCTGTTTTTAAAAGCTAAATTTCTAAATAAAATTATTGTATTTCATATTCACTTGGCCGGCACTTTGCTTCACGCCGGTGCCGATGTTGTCACCGGCGCTTGTCGCATGTTGTTGGTGACAACACCAACAATGGCGGGAATTATTGTATTTCATATTCACTTGGCCGGCACTTTGTTTCACGCCAGTGCCGTCACCGCAGCTTTGTCGTATGTTGTTGGTGACAACACCAACAATGGCGGGAAACGATTGTATTTCATATTCACTTGGCCCTGCGCTTTGTTTCACGCCAGAGCCAGTGTTTTCACCGGCGCTTTGTCGCATGTTGTTGGTGACAACACCAACAATGGCGGGATGGCGGAAATGATCGTATTTCATATTCACTTGTTGCTGGCGCTTTGTTTTCCGCCGGTGCCGGTGTTGTCACCGCCGCTTTGTCGCATGTTGTTGGTGACAACACCAACAATGGCGGGATGGCGGAAATGATCGTATTTCATATTCACTTGTTGCTGGCGCTTTGTTTTCCGCCGGTGCCGGTGTTGTCACCGGCGTTTTGTCGCATGTTGTTGGTGACAACACCAACAATGGCGGAAATGATTGTATTTTATATTCACTTGGCCGGCACTTTGTTTCACGCCAGTGCCGGTGTTGTCACCGGCGCTTTGTCGGATGTTGTTGGTGACAACACCAACAATGGCAAATTCAAATGTCCTGCCAAAGTCAAAAGCCGCTTTTGTGGCGTTGTTGAAGGATTGGGCCGGGTTTAGCTGTTTGAATGTGGACGCTTTCTGTTCGCGACCGGACGTCCCTGAAAAAATATTCGAAGGATTTGTAACGAATATCACACTCAATCGTCTTTGTCATTGAAATGGATTTACAAACCTTCAATCAACGTATTTTGCCCGTCCAGGGTCGCCTTTTCCGATTAGCGCAGATGTTTCTTCGCAACCGGGAAGAGGCAGAGGACGCCATCCAGGATGTGTTGCTTAGGTTGTGGACGAACAGACAGCAGCTCGAAACTTATCAGAGTATAGAAGCGCTGGCGGTGCAAATGACAAAAAATCTCTGCCTGGACAGATTGAAATCTCACCGGAACCAAAAAATGGAAAGCGGTTCAGATATTACAGAAGTGCAGGCAGGCGAACAATCGCCTTATGCGCTACTGGAAAGCAGCGATAGTTCAAGACTGATCCACCAGCTGATTGGTGGTTTACCTGAACAGCATAAGCTGGTGCTTCATTTGCGTGACGTGGAGGAGTATTCATTCGAAGAAATTGAAGAAGTAACCGGCCTGAGCAACGCCAACATTCGCGTGATACTTTCAAGGGCGAGGCAGAAACTGCGTGAGAGCTACCTTAAAGCGAGCAATTATGAAAATGGATATTGAAAAACTGTTAGAAAAATATTACGAGGGTGAAACCAGTATTGAGGAAGAAAAAGAACTCAAAAGGTTTTTCAGTGAAGAAAATGTGCCTGATCACCTCGCAAGTCACGCCGCACAGTTCGGTTATTTTACGGATGCTAGAAACGAGTATCCGTCCCTGACCTTCACAAGCGGACTGGCAGCCAGGCTCGACCCACCACAGCAGGGGCCTGTTCGGAGGTTCACAGGCTGGGTGGCGAGGATTGCAGCGGGTCTGGTACTGCTTCTCGTCGGTTTTTCCGGGGGATATGTTTTCCAAAGCGGGAAAAACGACGGCCATGTTGCCGATGCAGCTGATGAGGCATCTGTCAATGCAATGAAAAATGTGCTCACGTTTGAGAAGATGTCCGGCACTTCCGCCAGCGAACGCATTCAGGCGGTTAATAAAAGTTATGAGCTATCCAATGCCGACAGGGAAACCACTCAGCTTTTGATCAACACTCTCAATTTTGACCCTAACATTAATGTAAGGCTTGCGGCTTGTCAGGCATTGCTGCATTTTGAGAATGAACCAGAGGTAAATGAAGCGTTGATCCGCTCTCTGGCCATTCAAACAGACCCCAATATCCAGATTTCGCTGATCGAAGCTTTGGTGGCACTCAGGGAAAAGCGCGCTAACGATCAATTTGTGCAGCTTGCGCAAAACCAGGAAGTCATGGAAGTGGTCCGCCTCAAAGCTGAGCAGGGAATCAGTGAGCTTAATAATGTCAATGTCCGCAGCCTGTAAGGGGCTGGCTTGAAAATCAATCATAGTACCATTATTTTTTATCAAAAACCATGAAAAAGACACTGTTAATGTGTGTAGGGGTATTGTTTTGCCTTGCCAGCGTGCAGGGGCAGACCCGCGAGTTTAAAACAAAACTGGCCAATTCGAAGGACAAGAAGGTGGTCATGGAGATGGCTGCTGCCGACGTGAAGATCGAAGGCGGCGCTTCTGATGATCTGGTCATTCAGGCTTCATCGGGTTTCGAAGCGCCACCCGAGCGTGCCAAGGGATTAAAGCCACTTTACTATACCGGCGTGGATAACACGGGGATAGGGCTTTCAGTGACGAGTGAGGGCAATGTCGTGAAGATCGAAAAAGTGACGAGAAAAGAGGTGAAATACACGATCCGCATACCGAAACAGGCGGGAGTATTGTTTCAGGAAACCAACTGGCAGGGTGGGTCAAAACTGGTGGTCAATAATATGAGTGGTGATCTCGAAATCCGGACTAATGGCGCGAATATCAACCTGAACAATGTAACCGGCCCGGTTGTCGCGAATAGTACCAGCGGAAATGTTAATGTGGTTTTCTCGAATCTGAGCCAGTCCAAACCCACTGCTATTTCATCGATCAGTGGCGAGATAGACGTGTCACTGCCTGCCACCGCGAAATCCGATATGAAACTCAGGTCTATCAACGGTGAAATGTATACCGATTTTGAGCTGGGGGTGAAAAGCTCAAAAGAAGGGCTTTCCCGTGTGGGAGGAGGAGGGAATATTGAAGGCAGTACAAATGGAGGAGGGGTTGAATTACAGCTTAATACGATCAGCAGCAATATTTATATTCGTAAACAGAAATAAAAACAGCCATGAACATGAAAGATTATTTCAAAATCCTATGCATTTGCCTGCTCGCAACATCTGCTTTTGCGCAAAAAAAGGTTGACAAAACGTTGCCCTACAAAAGCGGCCAGACCGTGAACCTTGGGCTGAAATTTGCCGATAGCATCACCGTGCGTTACTGGGACAAACCGGATGCGCTTGTAAAAATGGATATTACCATCAACGGTGGCCGGCTGAACGATGCGCTGACCATCGAAACCAGCCAAACTTCTGAGGAAGTGAAGCTCAGCACCGACTTTGATCAGGAAATCTTAAAACAGAGTTTAAAGTCGGATTGCCCTGAGTCGAAAAGTGGCAACTGGACAGACAAGGATGGGGTAACACGCTATCTGTGCAAAACAATTAACTACCAGGTCTTTTTGCCAAAGAACGCGAGGCTCAAACTGGAAACGATCGACGGTAATATTGACATCGAAGGAGCGAATTCAGCGGTTTCAGCAAAAACGATCAGCGGTTACGTTGATATGAACTGGTCGGGAACAAATGGGGCAAATGTGGCGATGAAGACCATTACCGGCGAGGTGTATTCTGATCTGAACATTGACTTCAAAAACAAGCATGAAAAAAGCCCCATTGTCGGATACCTTCTTGAAGGTACAATCCGAGGCGGCGGCCCGGATGTAAGACTAGAATCGATCAGCAATAATGTGTATTTGAGGCAAAAAAAGTAAGCTGTTATTGGCCATGAAAAAAGCGGTGCCGCACGGATGATGTTCCGGGCGGCACCGCTTTTTCTTGTTGTTACCCCGAAAACAATCTTTAAATTGTCCATTTCATAAATATTAATAAAATCACCCGATTAGATTATTACTCTTATTTTTGCTTCCGACTACTTCAATTTCAAACTGAACCTTTTCCTGTGCGGGAGTGAAATGTTTTAAATTGGCGAGTAGAAATAATCCTATAAATATCTTCCTATATGTTAGGGCCGCAGCAGCCCGTTAATCGGTAGTTGGTGACAGACAGCGACTTGTAGTAGAAGTTGAGGGCGCCGTAAAAGGATTTGACGATTAGAGATTTCTGCCCCATGAACAGCCTGCTTAACCCTTGAATTTGCCATTGTTACCACAAAAAGCAGAACTGAATAAAATGAATAAATTATACTTGCAACCAGTTGGATAGTCAGAATGCCAGCTTTCGTATTGGAAAAATTCTTTTTGTCAGTTAACCCCAATAACAGATCAGCATGAAAACACAAAGTAAGTACTTGGACGAGATTAACAGGCTCCTTGCGGATTATCTTTTAGAAATTGAAAAGTCCGACCTTAAACCCTTGTCTGCACAGGTGTACCAGGTACAATCCAAAAATTTTGTAAGATGGATAAATGGGGAGTTCACACCAGGAGAGGTGAAAAAGTCTAAAAGACTACTGAAAGAAAATCCCGGCGCAAACAGCTAGGGTTCGCCTGCCGCTTCCTGGCTTCTTTCAAAAGTTCAATACCGGCGCTTACGATTTTTGCGCAACAATGCTGCTCTCGTTCCTCTTTCTTCTTCTGTACCGCGCAGTTATTACAACAAAACACCTTCACAGCATGTACCGGAAGGTGTAAGATATACTCAACGTTTATAACATATTTCGATACGGCCCCGGATCGGACGAACATCGTTTGAAGGACTTCCGATTCTGAACCTGAAACATGTTACAATTATACAACGGCAAACACACATTCAATGTAGATAGCTGTTTTTTCAGTTGTAGCAATTTCGCTACGTTTCATATTGCTTTTTTGGGTAGATTTGGAAGGGCACTTGTCGTATATACATGACGGTAATGAGGCCTGATTACCTAATTTGCCGCACATGAATTTAGCATTTCTGGAATGGCCTGTCCGCAAGCAGCTCGCAATTGAAACAAATACACTTCATCGGCTGCGAATTAAAGTGTTGGCTTATGTGCTCCACCTCAGGATCGTTTCCACGGGAATGTTGCTTGCCTTCTACCTGTCCCGTGACTACACACCGCAGACATTCAGAGTAGGTGCGCTCCTGATCATCTCTATACTTTTTTACATCGCGCTTTCGGTGGGTTTGCAGTGGCGTAAGGCGATACACACTGCGGTTTTGATATTTATGGGGATCGTGTGGACAAATCTGTTCATACTCGACAAATCCATTGACGTGGTTACCCTTCAATATGCCGCCATACTGGTGCTGTGTGCCTTTTATGGATTGGGAAATCGCTGGGGTATTGCATATTCTCTGGTCGTTCTGACTGCATTCATCGTATTTATGCTGACCGGTCACCAGGTCGGCTCTCAGATACGGCTCGGCCCGGCTGGCTCGGATAATATCGCGGTTGGACTGCTCCTGGTTAATGATCTGATATTTTTCATCCTCATACACTATTGTTTTTTCAGTGCTTTCAATGAAACGATCAGGACTTTGGATGCGCGTACGATGGAATTGACGGAGAACCTGAATTTGCAAGAGAAACTGCAGCAAAAGCAGCATGAGGAACTTGTTCATCAAAAGCATTTGCTGGCCAGTATTTCTCATGACATTAAAAGTCCTCTGCGATTTTTAATGATTACGACCGGCCGGCTCGCCACGAGCCATCCCGATTTGCCAACTGTGCGGGCGATCAGCCAATCGAGTTACAGGCTGTATAATTTTATGAAGAACCTGCTTGAATACACCGAATTCAGATATAAGAATACCGGTATTACCTTTACCTATCTGGATGTCAGTGAGTTGGTTGCTCAGACGTTTGAGATTTTTTCCGCACAGGCCGTCGCAAACTCTAATACCCTGGTCAACGAAGTTGCACCGGGCGTTATCGTGAAGAGTAATGTGCAGCTGGTAGGAATCGTGTTGCATAACCTGATCGATAACGCCAACAAGGTAACTTCCGGAGGCAATATCATCGTGAAGTTCGAAGACTACCGCAATGAATTGCATATCTTAGTTTGCGATGACGGCCAGGGAATGAGCCCGGAAATCATGAACTGGATCAATAGCCCGGCCAAAGTCCCGGGGCCGGACGACAACCCGCAGAGCTTCGGAATGGGCTTGCTGATTGTAAAGGAAATCAGTGAACTACTAAGGGCTAAACTACATGCAGTTCCTTTCGAACCCAGAGGAACGGCGATTCATATTATTTTTTCGAAAAATAATCCATTGTAGTTAATTCTCTACATCTATAATTCGGGGCAATCCATTAACTTTAAGACTGGTAACATTTAATCAAGTTTGATGAAAACAGTTTTACTAGTTGAGGATCATTCAATTGTCAGAATGGGCGTGCGGATGCTGATTGAAGATTTTGTTCCGACTGTGACTATTGTGGAGGCAGGTACCTTTAATGAAACACTGAAACATTTGCAGACCAGATTTTTCGATCTCGTTATTTTAGATATTAAAATTCCGGGAGGCGAGGGGTTGAATATGATCGGTAAGATCAAGGCTGTTCAACCAAAGGTAAAAATATTGGTATATTCTTCGCAGGATGAGGAATTGTATGCATTGCATTACTTCAAGGCAGGCGCAAGCGGCTATTTGCCAAAGGATTCTTCCAATGACGAACTTGAAAAGGCCATAACGTCCGTACTAAATGGAGGGACGTATATCAGCAATGTAATTCAACACCAGCTGGTTAGTAACAGCTTACTGGAAAAGGACCGCAAGCAAAGCCCGATCGAAACATTGTCCAACAGGGAACTTGAAATAATGGATATGCTCCTGATCGGTAAATGGACAAAAGACATTGCAATTGATCTGAATATCAAAGAGAGTACGGTAAGTACTTATAAAGCAAGGATTTTTGATAAACTGGAAGTAACCAATATTCTCGAATTATTTAAAAAAGTAGAAATCTATAAAAAGCAACTAATGCCTCGATGAGAACCGCAGTAACCCAAGCAAGCGCAAAGGACGTTTCCTTTATTGGTGCAGTCATTTTCACTGTCATCGCCGGATCGATCCTTTGGACCTCTATCATTTACAGTATCCATTACATTGTCAGCAGGTAAATAGAGTTGGCAAAACCCGCGGCCGTCCCTCACGGCCGCGGCAGTGTTAAAGAAAGTTAAAGCGTATATGATTGCCAGGCCGGTTAACTTTTTTTAAGAATCCGGCCGACAGCTTCCCCGAAGGCTTTGAATAGTTTTGAATCGTCTGATTTCGATCCAAAACCTTTTCATTATGACTTCTTTCCGAAAGCTCAACATTTTTACCAGCTGGGGCGTCTTCGCACTCGCGCTGGGCACCTACTTATTGACCATGGAGCGCACAGCCAGTTTCTGGGATTGTGGCGAATTCATAGCCTGTGCTTTCAAACTGCAGGTCCCGCACCCCCCTGGCGCCCCTTTTTTTCTGCTCGTTGGGCGGCTTTTCTCCCTGTTAGCATTGGGTGACCTGACCAGGGTGGCATACTGGGTTAATATGGTCGCTGTGCTGAGCAGTGCATTTACCATCTTTTTTCTCTTCAAAACCATTGTTCTGCTGGCCGTAAAACTGGTCGGAAAGAAGGAAAATGAGCTGGGTACTTTTGAAACGATACTAGTCCTCGGTTCAGGCGTTACCGGCGCCCTTGCATACGCCTGGTCCGACTCTTTCTGGTTTTCGGCGGTGGAGGCGGAGGTTTACGGATTATCCTCTTTTTTTACTGCCATCGTAATCTGGTCGGTATTTAAATGGGAAAGGACGGAAGACCCGGCTGCTGAGAACCGCTGGATGATTCTCACCGCTTACCTGATCGGATTGTCGATTGGCGTCCATTTACTCAACCTGGTCGCAATCCCTGCGCTGGCGCTGATTTACTACTTCAAAAAATATCCTAAACCCGGCCTGCTCGGCGGGACAATTGCTTTTTTAACAGGACTGGTTATTCTTGGAGTTATCAATGCGGGCATTATCCCAGGTCTGCCGGAGCTGGCCGGGAAATTCGAGATTTTCTTTGTCAATACACTGGGTACGCCATACAATACCGGCATTGTGTTTTTTGTGTTGCTATTTATCGGAACACTTGCCTGTGGTATCCGTTACTCGCAGAAAGCCGAAAAGGTGCTGCTCAATACTGCGCTGCTTTCTCTGGCATTCGTGCTGGTCGGCTATTCATCCTATATACTGGTACTGGTACGTTCGGGATACAATCCGCCTATTAATGAAAATGATCCGAGCAATGTATTGCGGTTTGTATCTTATTTAAAGCGGGAGCAATATGAAAGCAGGCCGTTGCTGTATGGGCCTTCGTTCGTATCCAATCCCGTCAGTCAGAAAAGGGGCGAGCCGGTTTATACCAAAAAAGACGGCAAATATGTGGTTACCGACTATCGGCCGGTTTATGAATATGAGCCTGGAAGTAAAATGCTGCTGCCCAGGATGTATAGTTCTCTGCCGGGGCACCCTGCTCTTTATCAGCAAATGACCGGACTTGCGGAAGGGCAGAAGCCGACTTTGAGGCACAATCTTTCCTACCTGTTTTCGCATCAGCTCGGGCATATGTACTGGCGGTATTTTCTGTGGAATTTCGTTGGCCGGGAAAGCGACCGGGAAGGTGCAGGGACATTACTTCCCTGGAAAGCATCTTCTTATCCGAAATCCATCCTATCAAACCGGGCGCACAACAACTTCCTGATGCTTCCTTTTTTGCTGGGAATTGCCGGGCTTGTTTATATGTACTATCGCGGTCGCAGGGATTTGCTCGTACTTGGTTTTTTGTTTGCATTAACCGGTGTCGCGCTGGTTGTTTACCTTAATTCACCACCGTCCGAACCCAGGGAAAGAGATTATATATATGTAGGCTCATTCTATATTTTTTGTATGTGGATCGGTGTCGGGGTGCTGGCTGTTGCGGGGATGCTTGCGCAAATGATTAAAAATAGTGTAACAAGGGCCGGACTCGCCGTAGCTGCAAGTTTATCGGTGCCGGTGATTCTCGTCAGTGAAGGCTGGGATAATCATGACCGGAGCAACCGTTACCATTCTGTCGATTTTGCCCGAAACCTCCTTAACTCATGCGCGCCGAATGCCATTCTTTTCACAGGTGGGGATAATGATACTTTTCCGCTTTGGTATGTTCAGGAAGTGGAGGGTTTCAGAACGGATGTCAGGGTTTGTGTTCAGACTTTCCTTGGCAGTGACTGGTACATCAATCAGCTCAAACGAAAAATGAACAAATCGGACGCTCTGCCGCTTTCACTCGATACCAACGCGTACGCCAAAGGAAAGAACGAGTACATCCCATTCTATGAAATACCCGCCGTGAAAAACGGTATCAATCTAAAAGAGTACCTTGAATTGATCCAGCAGGAAAATAAGGCAATCCAGGTTCCGCTCACCAGCGGCGATATGGCTTCTATTCTCCCTTCTTCCAATCTCTTTCTACCTGTCGACGCCGCGCAGGTCCGGGCAATGAACATCGTCAAAAAGGAGCTGGTACCATTGTTAAGCGACTTGATGAGCTGGAAAATTGGTAATAAGGATCTGCTTAAAGGTGACTTGGTCATGCTCGATATTATTGCCAGCAACAATTGGAAGAGACCCGTTTACTTCTCTTCTACAATGGGCTCTTCCCACAATTTGGGATTACAGGAGTATCTGCAGCTGGAAGGTTACGCCTACCGCCTGCTGCCCGTGCGAGTTCCGGGCGCGGAGGACGGTTACGTAAACTCGGATATGATGTATGACAATCTAATGCATAAAACTTTCTGGCGGGAGATGGATAACCCGAAAGTGTATTACGACGATACCTATCGCGGCTCACCGGTGATTACCGCACGACTTTCTTTTCTGAGACTTGCCCAGCAGCTCATTGCAGAAAAACGTGTGGACAAAGCGCGACAGGTGATCGACAAAGGCATGTCGGTAATGCCGGATGATACCATCCCGTTCGACCAGGTTTCTGTTGGCTTTGTCGGGGCTTTGTTCGATGTAGGGGAGAATAAGAAAGCATTGGATTCCGCGCGGATAATGGCCAGGCGGTCGGATGACAATCTTACCTGGCTGAGGGAAAACAGTGATCAGCGCAGCCGGGATGTGAATGTTGATCTTTTTATCCTGCAAACGATCGTCCGGGAATGCAGGCGTGCTCGCCAGGAACCGGAGGCGACCAAGTACGAAGAAATGTTTAAAAAGCACCTGATAGCATTTAATATGTATAGTCAGGAGGATTGATCGGGCAAGGTTTTATTCATAGCTGGCATAGCAGGACGGTTGTCCTGTCTTTGCCAGCTATTTTTTATGGAAGAGAAAAAACTGCCGGAAGACGGCGCGCAGATCAGGTTCAGACGGGTGGATGAAGAAGAATGGCGTGAAGGAGAGTTCGACCAGCAAAACCGGCTTTTTATCGAAATTTACAGCCCGGAGCTTGTTACTCACAATAGCTCGGATATCGAAGAATGGATACATCGGGATATTGGATAATCAGTATATTCATGTGTGAAAAGTGGCTGCATGGCACTGCTTTTTTATGCTCTGGGGAAAACGATAAAAATAATGATCGAAGACCTTTGGTACAAAAATGCAGTAATATATAGTCTGGACCTGGAAACTTTCATGGACGGGAACAACGACGGCACGGGGGATTTCGAAGGGCTATGCAATAAACTGGATTATTTACATGCACTGGGGCTGGACACGATTTGGCTGGCGCCTTTTCAGCCAACTCCCAATCGGGATAATGGCTACGATATCAGCGACTTTTATGGAGTGGACCCGCGTCACGGATCGAGTGGCGACTTTGTCGATTTTATTCATAAGGCCCGGAAACTTGGTATTAAGGTAATCATCGACCTGGTTGTTAATCATACCTCGGATCAGCACCGCTGGTTTCAGGAAGCCCGTTCCTCCAAAGACAATCCCAAACGTGACTGGTATGTCTGGTCAGAAAAAAAGCCGAAGGATTGGAACAAGGGTATGGTTTTTCCAGGGGTGCAGAAGGCGACCTGGACACTGGACAAGAAAGCCAAAGCTTACTATTTTCATCGGTTCTACGAATTTCAACCTGACTTAAATACTGACAACCCGCGCGTGAGGGCCGAGATTGCCAGAATCATGGGATATTGGCTTGAACTGGGAATTGCAGGTTTTCGGGTGGACGCGGTCCCCTTTATTCTGGAATCGCCTGGCCCGGGCGTGACAAAGCCACCTATGCATTTCGAATATCTGAAAGATATGCGCAAGTTTTTACAATGGCGACGGGGCGATGCGGTGCTGCTGGGCGAAGCGAATGTAGTGCCGGAAGAAAGTAAGCAATATTTCGGGGAAGCAGGCGACGGTATTCACCTGATGTTCAACTTTTTTGTTAACCAATATACATTTTACGCACTTGCAACCGGCGACACGAGGCCGTTAATCAAAGCGCTGGAAGCGACCCGGGGTATTCCGAAAACGAGTCAGTGGGCGCATTTTCTGCGAAATCACGATGAGTTGGACCTGGGCCGGCTTTCGGAAGAAGAAAGGAAAACAGTCTTTGAAAGGTTCGGGCCTGAGAAAGATATGCAATTATATCACCGGGGGATCCGAAGAAGGTTATCCCCCATGCTGGGCAACCGGCAACAGACGGAGCTGGCATATAGCCTGATGTTTTCCTTACCAGGAACACCTGTAATCCGTTACGGCGATGAGATAGGAATGGGAGAAGACCTGTCACTTAAGGAACGCGAGGCTGTACGTACCCCGATGCAATGGTCCGGTGAGAAGAACGGAGGTTTTTCCAGTGCCGAACAACTCGTTAATCCGGTGGTTTCGGACGGATACTATGCTTACGAGCACACCAATGTGGAAAATCAACGCCGCGATCCCAATTCGCTTCTTAACTGGATGACCACCCTGATCAGGCTGCGTAAAGAATGCCCGGAAATCGGTTATGGCGATTGGGAGATAATGGACACAGGATATACTGAAATTCTGGGGATGAAATATATGTGGCGCAATAAGATCCTGCTGCTTTGGCATAATTTCAAAGAAACATCCCTTGAACTGGTAGTGCCCGAGAAGCAGGCGGGGGCGGGGAGACTTATTGACCTTTGCAATAACATTGAAAGCCAGCTGGATGATCGCGGCAGGCATACTATCACGCTGGAAGCATATGGTTACCGGTGGTTTAGGGCATATACGGAATAAACACGCAGCCAAGAAAGGGATGGATTAATGATTTTTTTGATTGTTTATTATCAGGATATATTTGTCTGACTTTTATAATCATTTCATAATCAGGTTGTAATTCGCGTCTGGCACTCATTCTTGAATATTTTGGATTTTATCGTAAAATTTAAAAATGCCTGATGGGAGGGTTGGTAACCTATTGTCAGAACTCCTATATTGCCAATGCAAGGAGTTATTCTCAACAATATTGTTCAATTACACATGCTTTCTTTATTAAACCTTTCAATGCTTTATGCATTGCTTCCGGCATTGTTGCTAGGCAACCTCAACCCGGTTTTTAGCCAGAATACGATCGAGTTTGTGCAGGATGGCACTCATAACAGTTACTCGCCGCCCGTCCTCAAAGGCCCGACTTCCATTCCGCAAACATTGAGGTTTTTCATTAACCAAGATGGTAATTCAGACAGAGGGATCTATTTTCAGAAGCTTGAAAAAGACCTTCAACTGACGTTCAGCTTCGACGATCAGCCTTATATCAATGTTCCCCAACATGTAACCGGCATGACTTTCGGGGCAGCTTCCGGCGCGAGCAGTACGAATATGAAATCAGTTCCGGTGCTGAATAGTAACTACTATTACACGGATACAACACGAACAGTTTTTACGGCACATCCCAACGGCCCGGTCGGTCAGGGGGTGAATTTGTATACGAATCCCGGTGTGCAGATCTTCTTATCTGCCAAGCCGCTGTTAGCGGCGAACTCGCCCAGGACAGATACGAGCAGATATTATTACGGGAAGTTGCGGCTCAAGTTCAGCAGGCCGGTCAGTAACCCGGTTTTATCTATTTTAGGGTTGGGTGCCACGACTAATTTTGGCAACAAGCGGCTTGGCTTTGCTACCGAGCTGGAATTGGAAACGCCTACATTTACATTAACAAAGCTTTCGGGTAACAAGGAGCTTTTTATAGATGATACCCAAACGAAGATCCTTCACGACAAAAGTGCTATTACCGGCGACTGTGACAACGGAGCAGCTTGCGGGAGCATATTGGTTAAAGGATCGGAAATAACTACACTTGTTTTCAAAGTTTACCTGCGCGCCGACGGCGGCCCCGGTGTTTGGGGGACAGAAAAAGTGACTAATTCAGGCGATATGTGGCATATTACTGTTTCTCTGCCAGAGCAGTAGACCATTCCTGGCGAATCTTAGCCTTGTGTGTCTCTCCCCAGCTGATCAGTGAATCAAGAACTGGGTTTAGTGTATCGCTGTATGCAGTCAGTTCGTACTCGATGACAACCACAGGATCCGTCTGGA
Organism: Dyadobacter sp. UC 10; assembly: GCF_008369915.1. Taxonomy (NCBI): domain Bacteria; kingdom Pseudomonadati; phylum Bacteroidota; class Cytophagia; order Cytophagales; family Spirosomataceae; genus Dyadobacter; species Dyadobacter aurulentus. The sequence goes on from NZ_VSRN01000001.1 coordinate 5,126,548, forward strand.
CTTTTCTCTTTACAAATCCATTGACTTCCAGCTCTTTCAGCTCATTTGAAAGTACTCTTGCGGATATCCCGGAGATCGTACGCTGCAACTCGTTGAAACGTTTGTTGCCTTCTCTCAACGCAATGATCACCCTTAATTTCCATTTGCCGCCAATCACATACAAGGCGTCGCCCAATGCATTTAGTTTTCCTGTACAGGCTTCCGAAGAAAATGTCGTTTGCGAATCTTGCTGCATCTCGTTATCTGAAAAATACTAACCTTTTGTATACTACTAATATTTGGTTAGTAAAGCTAATCACTTTTATCAGAAAAACAGATAATAGACCTGGCTGCTATACCTCAGCAGCGAAATGGAAACCGAATCTTCTCGCAAAACAGGGGATTGCGTTTAGTGACAGCAGGAGTCACCACCGGATTTCACGCCGTCATATTTATCGTGGTGGCGCATCCAGTCCATCGTACTATCCTCATTTCGCCCTTTGGGTGTCATATCAAGCAGATGATGAGCGCCTAGTACGATATCGAGTCCGCGGGAGTAGGTAGAATAGGTATGATAGATCTGGCCGCCGGCATCTTTATAAAACACACTGGCACCAGGCGATTCTGTATCGCTGTCGTGCGGCAGGGTCTCGTAATTATAGTAAATCTCACCTGACTTTACCTGCTCTTCGGAAAACGAGACGTGATAATCGTAATTGAAATCGCTTTCAAACGAAGATACCCACGGGAACTGCCACCCCATTCGTTTTTTGAAGGGGAGTATCTTTGATAACGGAGCGCGGGCGACAACGGCAATCGATACATCGTGATGCGGAATGTGCAGGTTGGGGCCGTCGAGATGATCAGCCATGAACGAGCAGCCAGGACAACCTTCTTCCCATTCCGGTGCGAACATGAAATGGTATATAAAGAGTTGGCTGTTTCCTTTGAATAGATCAGAAAGGCTAACTTTTCCGTCCTCACTTTCGAATACATAATCTTTGTCGACTTTCACCCAAGGCAGGCTGCGCCGCTTTTCGGCTAGTCTCTCCGAGAGTTTGCTGAGTTCTTTTTCTTCCTTTAAAAGCGCAATACGGGCCTTTGTCCACTCTTCCCTGTCAACAACGGGGTGTCCATCGTTGCCCGCCATTACATTTCCATTCAGTGTTCCCAGTTTTTCCATGATTTCTGATTTTTCTTCAAATGTCTGTTAATTCTCAAATAGATAGGGTGTGTAAACTGGTATAATAAGAGGGGTATATAAGACATAATTTGGGAAAAAATGGGGTGGCCCCAATTCATGTATGCATGCATAATAAGTCTGGTGGCTGTGTTAACCGCTCCTGGTACGATCTTTTATACTTTCACGGCAATACTTAGTATTAAAAAGAATAATCAACAAACATAGAAAATTATGAAACCGTTAAAATTGAACCTGTTAGGCTTGGCGTTGTTAGGATCGACTATCGCTTTTGCCCAAACAACTACACCATCAAGCACATCGCCATCTTCAACTCCTTCCAGCACCACGCCAGGCTCTGCTACGCAGCCGAAAACGGTGCCGGGAAGTACAGTTCAGCCATCGACTTTGCCCGGGGCGACACAACCTGGCAGCACTACGCAGCAACCTTCGTCATCGACAGTTCCGAGTTCAACGACTCAACCATCCGTGCCGCCGGGAACTGTTCCTGACAGAACAAATATGCCTGCTACCAGCACTACGCCTGGTACCACCACGCAGCCTTCCAGTACTGTACCGCGTACATCTACCCAGCCTTCATCGTTGCCTGGCTCTACGACGCAGCCTAGCACAGTGCCGGGAAGTACTACAACACCGGGGACAAATGTTCCAAGAACCAACATCCCAAATAACACAACGGAGCCTTCAAGTGTGCCTAACAGTACGACACAGCCGTCTTCAACCGTTCCAGGCAGCACTACTACTCCGTCAACCGTTCCTGGTGGAACCGGTACCGGTGGTACTATACCGAAAAAATAAGTTTGCTGGATGCAGCAAACCGAAAAGGCCAGTCCAGCAATGGATTGGTCTTTTTATATCGATGAACATGGAAGGTAATGCCGGCACAGTTTTATCGTACCCCAGAAATTAAATTCAAAAGAAATGGCGAAAATTGAAAATAAAAACCCGTCTGGCAAAATCGAAAAAGGGGCCACGCTTTATGTTTCAGGAGCCTCATCGGAGAACGAGGCGATTCTTGCAGTTGAAAACTATTTGCGCGAAAACCGTTCCGAAGAACTGGCCATTACCATAGCGGAAAACGGCACGGGCGATGGTTACGAAATCCGGTTGGATTAGGAAGCAGGTTTAGCTTATTTCACTTTCTCTTGCTGCGCTTAGACTTTCGAATTCGCTGGACGGATTAAACCACTTGTCCCCGGAAGCATTCGCTATTGCAACTGCTTTTCCATGTGACACTTCGACCATAACTTTCTGGCTTTTCAGCAGGTCCCAGCTATCAACCGCGCAGATTTGCATGCATCGGAATAAAAACCGGCCTAATACCGGTGCGTCGCATGATTCACCTCCATTTTTACCAGACACAAAAACACTCTCGCCGCCGAACGAATAATTACTCCCTTTGACATTCAACTCCAGTTCGGCGGTCACATATAGCTTGTTATGCATATAAATATGGACAGCTTTGATTGTTCCTATTTCCATAATGCTAAAAATTGCTGAGAACGTATAGTGTAATAAAATTATGCCTTCAACTACCTGGCCCGACTGGATAGAGCGCAGCTGCTATACGCCCTAAATATATATACGTTTTAGAGAATCGTAGTATAAGTTTGACGTTTAATTTCGACACAAAGAATTTTGAAGTGACCATAGTGTGGAATGATTCATCAAAAGACAATTGACGTTATAAATTGTTCTTTCCCGGAATAGTACAGTTAACATGCTTTTAATGAGAGCTGTCGGCCTGCCTTGGCCTGATTTTTGACTGTGATGTTACTTCTAAGAATCACCAAGCTGTTGCTAACTGACAAGCATATGAGAATGATATTGAAAATAGGACTGATCCTGGCTGTCACCACGGTTCATCTATTTGCACAGCCACATGCCGGGACACAGGTTGAAAAGAAAAAAATTGTATTTATTTCAGGGCCCGATAGTCATGGAAAAGGCGAACATGAGCATAATGGCGGGTGTACGTTGCTGGCCAAAGCGATCAACGACAGCGTGCCTGGCGTCAATGCAGTCATTGTGCGGAATGGCTGGCCGGAAGATCCCGGGATCCTGGAAGACGCTGATGCAATTGTAATTTATTCGGATGGCGGAGGCGATAACCATATGGCCTTTTTGCATGCGGAGCAGGTCAACAGGCTTACAAGCAAAGGTGTAGGGCTGGTGTTCCTTCACTTTTCGCTGGAAGTTCCGAAAGGAAATGCAGGGGATCAGTTCTTAAAATGGATAGGCGGGTATTTTGAAACAAATTGGTCTGTGAATCCGGTATGGGAAGCCAGGTTCGCAAGTTTCCCCGACCACCCTGTTTCCAGCGGGGTTAAACCTTTTTCAATCGTGGATGAGTGGTATTATCACATGCGTTTCGCTGATGGAATGAAAAATATCACACCGGTTTTACAGGCATTACCGCCGGAGGAAACATTGGAACTACCCGACGGTACGCATTCGAACAACAAATATGTACGCGAGTCAGTACTCGAAAGAAAGGAATTACAGACACTTGCCTGGGCATTAGACAGGCCTGATGGCGGCCGGGGTTTTGGATTTACGGGCGGACATATGCATAAGAATTGGAAGGATGATAATTTTAGGAAACTGGTGTTGAACGCAATTGTCTGGTCAGCGAAAATTGAAGTGCCCGAAAACGGCATACCTTCCGCAACACCCACTGATACTGAATTGAATGCATTGACAAAACGCGTAGAATAGCGTATCGTGCCAGTCAACTTGACAAGTTGACAAGATTGATTTATCTTTATCAAAAAACGATTCAATGAAAACCATGTCTGTGGGCGAGTTCAAAGCCCAATTTTCGAAAGTATTGAAGGAAGTAGAGCAGGGCGAAAAAATCGGCATTACTTTCGGGAAGAAAAAAGAGGTCAAGGCGATGCTGGTGCCTAAGGATAAACCTGCCCAGCCAAGAAAACTTGGTATCTTAAAAGAACAGGTAAAGGTTGAATTTAAAGGAGATTTTAAAATGACAGAGGAGGAATTTTTGGGATTATGACCTACCTGCTGGATACACACACGATAATCTGGGCATTGACAGCGCAGGAAAATTTGTCAAAGGCAGCAAGCCGGGTTTTGTCCGACGCTAAGAACACTATTTTCGTCAGCACAATCAGTTTCTGGGAAATTTCTTTGAAGTATTCGCTTGGCAAGTTGTCAATCTCTAACTATCGTCCTGATCTTTTTCCACAAGCTTGCCTTGCAACTGGATTTCAAATCCTTCAGCTGGATTCCTATGTAGCCAGTACCTATCACAACCTGCCCCCAGGGATTCACAAAGACCCGTTTGACAGGATACTCATCTGGCAGGCGATTTCAAGCCAGTATACTTTGATTACAGCCGACAAAACCATTCACTCTTACGCGAGCGAAGGTCTTGGAGTACTCTGGTAACACCCGCAGCTTCCTGATTTTTCTGGAAAAAAAATACAACTCCTTGTTATTTCATTTTCTTTAAATTTACTTTGTCTATCAAATAAGTAGATTATCCTCGTTAACCACCAGCCGGGATAAGCGTTTATCATTTATTATTAACTTATGATATCGATGAATCCAATTTCTTCGGTCCGCATTTCCGCGGCAATGGTGGTCTTCTCAAATCGGCTTTCTGTATTGCGCGTCTGTTGTTGCCAGTAAACACAGATGTATCTATTAGGTTAAACATTCAATCGGTTTTCCGGCGGGAAACTGCTTTCACTCACATTTTTAAGATCTCATGAAAATTGCAAAATCAGTACTTGCAGCACTAGGGCTGCTTGCCTTAAATGGCCCGGTCTTTGGCCAATCGTCCAATGAAGTCGTGATTACAGGCGTTCGTTTCGCTTATCCGATTGTCGAGAAATGGATCAGCGATTACAAGGCGATCAACCCGCAGGCCAATATCAGGATAGAAACCAGGACAATTACCGATCCCCAGAAATACGATTTGCTGATCGAAGCCTACGAGCTGAATAAGGAGCCAAAAGAGAAACGGGAATATGTGTCGCTGGGGCGTTATGCCTTGTTACCTGTCGCGAATGCGAAATCGGTATTTGCAAAAGAATACAGTGAAAAAGGACTCACCGAAAAGACTTATAAACAGCTGTTTTTCCATGATATTTACGCCGAAAAAGACAAGGCGCTTCCGGAGAATTATACGATCTACACCCGATTGCAAAAAGCCGGTGCGCCCGTCACTTTTGCTAAATACTTTGGTTATGAGCAACAGCAAATCAAAGGAAAAAGCATTGCCGGTGCCGATGAACACCTGATCAAGGCGTTGTTAAAAGATGAGACAGGCGTGACATATACCACAATCGGGCTGGCCTACAACAACGAAACAGGGCAGGTAGTGGAAGGTCTGACTGTGATCCCTGTTGACCTGGACGGTAATGGAAAAGTGTCCAGGGACGAGAAAGCACTTGGCAACCGCGAAGCATGGATTACAGCTCTGGAAAGTCAGAAGGTGAAGAATGTGCCGGTCGAATACATCCATTTTTCAATTGACAGACAAAACACGAATCCTGAGGCAAAGAAATTCCTGCTTTGGGTAGCCGACAATGCGGAAAAGGATCTTCACAATTTCGGATACCTGAAAGGGGAAAGCGGTCGCCTGAACGGGGACAAAGAAAAACTGGAAAGTTTGTTAAGAAAATGATTCTGCCAAAGCCTGGGTAGCTAATGCGTATAATGTAAATCGTTCAGAATGGCGCATTCCTCCTGATCATAATTATTTGAATTTGACACATGAAATCGACCAGCAAATACATTCTTTTACTATCAGCTCTTATTCATATAAGCGCATTTGCACAGAAAAAACCTAATATCATCGTCATACTGGCTGATGATCTGGGATATTCGGATCTTGGGTGCTACGGAAGTGAGATCCCTACGCCTAATCTGGATAAGCTCGCGCAAAACGGAATCAGGTTGACCAGCTTCTACAATACCGCCCGTTGCTGTCCCACAAGAGCTGCTTTGCTGACCGGTGTTTACAGTCATCAGGCTGGCATTGGTCATATGATGGAAGATAAGGGCGCGGAACATCCGGCCTATCGCGGCCAGCTGAACGATAAAAGCGTGACGATTGCGGAAGTGCTGAAAAGCGCCGGTTATTTTACAGCAATGACAGGAAAATGGCACGTCGGCCAGCCGCACGGAACAGTTCCCTGGAAGCGCGGTTTTGACCGGTCGCTGAATGCACCGGCCGGCGGATTTTATTATGGCGACGGAAAGAATGCCAAGATATTTCTGAACGGTGAGGGGCTTGCGAATGATTCGGAAAAGCTGCCGCAAAACTGGTATTCCACCGATTTATGGACTGATTTCGGCTTGCGTTTTATCGATGAGGCGGTCCAGGAGAAGAAACCGTTTATGTTGTATCTCGCGCACAATGCACCCCATTTTCCATTGCAGGCACCGGAAGAAGATATAGCAAGATTTCGGGGAAAGTACCTCAAAGGCTGGGAGAATCTCAGGCAGGAACGATACCAAAAACAGATCAAGCTGGGATTGATCGACGCTTCCTGGAAATTGCCGCCCTCCAATCCGAATATTCCAAAATGGGAAAGTCTGAGCGCTGAGGACAAAAAGCGGTACGACGATATTATGGCGATCTATGCGGCAGTGATTTACAGGCTTGACAAAAGCATTGGCGACCTGGTTGAAGGCCTGAAAAAACGCGGGGTCTTCGATGATACTGTGATCCTTTTCGTGTCGGATAATGGTGGAAATGCAGAGCCTGGCAGTGAAGGAAGGTATGAAGGTGCCCGGCCGGGCGACTCCCAATCGACGGTATTCCTTGGTCAGGGCTGGGCAGAGGCAGCCTGCACACCTTTTTGGGCATATAAACACCATACACACGAAGGCGGGATTTCGTCGCCGGGTATCATTTCCTGGCCCGCGGGCATTCCGGCTGCACGAAATGGTCAATTTGAAAAACAGCCGGCTCATATTATCGACATCATGGCCACGCTGGTTGACCTGGGCGGGGCGAAGTATCCGACCGAGTTTGCCGGCAAGCCGGTACTGCCACTCGAAGGTACCAGCCTGCGGCCTGCATTTACCGGAAAAAACCTTGCACGGAAGAACCCGATTTTCTGGGAGCACGAAGGTAATCGTGCAATCCGCGACGGAAAGTGGAAACTGGTAGCGGAAAAAACAGAGAAATGGCAGCTTTACAATATGGAAACCGATCGGTCGGAGTTGTACGATCAGTTTGCCAAACAACCCGAAATCGCTGATAAGCTGGCCGCTAAATACGAATCCTGGTACAAACGCGTCGGGGCGGAGGAGTATGACAAGACTTTCAAATGGTTTTACGATTACGATAAGGCGAAGGCGGGGAAGTGAGAGAATGAATGAATGTTGTTATTTTATCCTTTATGAGAAAGAGTCGATTCATTTCTTTTTTGGCGGTTTTTGTGATCGCCGTTTCGTCTGGCTACGCACAGGCTACTTCGGGGGCCGGTTCGAAGTACAATGTACTTTTCATTGCTGTTGATGATCTGAATAATGATCTGGGTTGCTATGGTAATGCCTATGTAAAATCCCCGAATATTGACCGTCTTGCAAAAAGAGGAGTGAAGTTCGAAAGGGCTTATACGCAGTTTCCATTATGCAGCCCGAGCAGGTCCTCGCTGCTGACCGGCCAGCGACCCGACGTGACCAAGATTTACGAACTGCAAACGCATTTCCGGCAAAATTTGCCCGACATTGTTACGCTGCCGCAACTCTTCAAAAACAATCAGTATTACAGTGCGCGCGTAGGGAAAATTTACCATTACGGCGTTCCAGGGCAAATCGGGACCGATGGGCTGGATGATCCTATCTCCTGGAACCATAAGGTAAACCCGAAAGGCAGGGATAAAACGGAGGAATCGCTTGTTAAAAACCTGACACCCGATCGCGGCCTGGGCAGCGCGCTCGCCTGGCGTGCGACGGAAGGTAAGGACGATGAGCAGACAGACGGAATGGTGGCGAGCGAGGCGATCAAATTGCTGGAAGAACATAAGGACGAACCGTTTTTTCTGGCGGTAGGATTTTATCGTCCGCATTCTCCTTATGTGGCACCGCAAAAGTATTTTGATCAGTATCCGCTCGCAAGCGTGCCGCTACCCAAAGAAATCCCGGGCGACCTGGATGATATCCCGGAAGCTGCGTTATTTACAAAACCTGCTCACTGGGGACTGGACGAGGGCCAGCGCAGGGAAGCTTTGCGCGCCTACTATGCCACAATTTCGTTTATGGATGCGCAGGTGGGACGGGTATTGGATGCATTGGACAAATTGAAACTGACCGATAAAACCATTATTGTACTATGGAGCGATCACGGGTACAACGTAGGTCAGCACGGGCAATGGATGAAACAAAGCCTTTTCGAAAATTCGGCAAGGGTACCTCTTATTATCTCGGCTCCCGGAAAGTCAAAAGGTAAATCTTCGGGACGGACCGTCGAGTTGCTCGATATTTATCCCACGCTGGCAGAGCTGTGCGGACTCGGTCCCGGACAAAAATTGCAGGGGCAGAGTTTAGCCCCTTTACTGAAAAATCCTGCCGCAGTTTGGAATAAGCCCGCCTATACGCAGGTACGAAGAGGCCAGATATTCGGTCGCAGCGTGCGTACTGAGCGTTTCCGATATACTGAGTGGGATGGCGGGAATGCGGGTATTGAACTATACGACCACGAAAAAGATCCGAACGAATTTGTTAATCTGGCAAAGAATAGTCAATTCACCAGTACTGCTGAGAAGCTTTCCGCGCTGCTGAAACAAGGTTATCCTGCGACGGCAGCGGCAAGTAATTAGGCGATTTGCCCCATTAGACCAAAACGGTCGTTTACCCCAGGCGATTTTTTACTGAAACCGTAATTGTCCAAAGGCATCAGCACCAAGCCGCCTTTGGGCAATGCCATAAAAATATTTTTGCGAATTTTTCATCACCTGTTTGGACATTCGGATTCTTTATGTAATCTTTGTCTATCGAATTACTAGATTTATAAAGAAGGAAGGGAGAGGTTAGGCTCTATGATCTTCTGGCAACCTATGACTTTTTAAGGTGCCCCAACCTAATTCTATTGATAAATCTGAAATCCAACCACCGGATTACAAGGAAATTGAAAGTGATTGATAGCTGCGCAGCCGTGCGGAATGCTTGCTGTTTTTGCTAAAAGTTTAATGCGCGATTGTCGCGTTATCGGTCGCCGGATGAAAAACTATGTTTTACCGAAAAGACAAATGTGCGTATGAAAATCTATTGTGACAATGCTGCAACTACGGCGCTGGACCCGGAAGTGATCGATGCGATCATCCCGTATTTTTCAGAAAATTTTGGTAACCCATCTTCGTCGCACTGGGCAGGTCGCCAGGCCAGGGAAGATGTCGAAAATGCGCGGAGAGCGGTTGCCGGCTTGCTTGGTGCCACCCCCGGTGAGATCTACTTCACTTCCGGTGCTACGGAAGCGAACAATCTTGCGTTGACAGGCGCGATAAAAGCCTACGGGATCAGCCACGTCATCACAAGCCGGATCGAACATAAAGCAGTATTGCAAACTTTGCTCGCGCATGAAAAGGAGGGGGATATCGAGGTTAGCTACGTCCGGCTTGATGAGCGGGGAAATGTGGATACCTACCATCTCGAAAACCTGCTGCGGGCCAATCCGCGGAGTTTAATTAGCTTAATGCATGCCAATAATGAGATCGGTAATCTGACCGACATTCGCGCGATCAGTAAACTGGCAGAACGTTATGACGCAATTTTTCACTCTGACACGACGCAGACGATAGGAAAGATCGCTTTCGATTTGAGCGGATTGGAAATCCATTTTATCGTAGGGTCTGCTCATAAATTCCACGGCCCGAAAGGCGTAGGGTTTCTGTATATTGATAAGAAACACAGGATTGCACCGCAAATACATGGTGGCGGGCAGGAGCGCGGCCAGCGCGGCGGCACCGAAAATGTGATCGGTATAGTCGGACTGGCGAAAGCACTGGAAGTTGCCTGCCGGAACCTTGAAGAAAACCAGTTGAAGATTTGGAAACTGAAGGAGTACCTGGTCTCGAAGCTGGCGATCAGCCGGATAGGGGATATCTGTTACAATGGCGATAGCAAATCGGAAGAGAATAGTATTCCGAATGTGGTAAATGTTTCGTTTCCTTGCCTTCCTGCCGGCAATATTGTAGCATTACTGGATCAGGCTGGTATTGCGGTTTCCGGCGGCAGTGCATGTTCCGGCCTCGGTACATCTCATGTGATCGCGGCATTACCCTGTCAGCGGGAAAAGGAAAACGTGCGTTTCTCATTCAGTAAGTTCAACACTTTTGAGGAGGTTGATCAGGTCGTCGCAACGATTACCGAAATCTATAAGTCAGTGCGAGCGCCCCGCGGGAGGGAGCTGGAATTAGCCATTATTTAACAAAATCCAAATGAACGATATTTTCCTGTTGCGGATTATTTACCGCGACGCAGTCAATCTCCATAAAATTACCTCCACGGTCGAATCGGTGAACGGTGCCAGGATCAAGCGCCTGGATTTCAGAAGTAAGGGAAAGAAATTCGTCGGCATTATCGCATTCGAAGTGTCGCGGCTAATTGATTTTGAGCATATTATGCTTTTAATCCGCCGAAACAGTAATATTTACAAAGTAGAAAGGGTAGCAGATATGACGATCTGTTGTTAATGCGTTTACAACAGATCGTCCGTTTTAAGCGGCGTTGGCGGCCATAGCTTTTGGCTTACGGTATTTGTGCAGATTAATAAGCAGTACGCTCCCCAGGATCACGACCAATCCCAGGATCTGCAACGGACTGATGCTTTCTTTGGCAAAAAATATCCCCAATAACACCGCGACTACCGGATTGACATATGCATAGGTGCTGACTTTTGTGGCAGGCTGAACTTTCAGAAGCCACACGTAGGCACTGAAACCGATAATCGACCCGAAAATAATCAGATATACTGCCGCACCCCATGCACCCGCTGGAACAGCGGCGGGATCAAAGTTTTCCAGCTCTCCCGAAAATATAACGCCGGGAATGAATGCTACGCCGGCAGCAAACATTTGCCAGGTAGAATTGACCGTAGCAGAATCGGAGCCGGACTGATATTTAGAATATAAAGAACCGCCTGCCCAGGCCATTGATCCCAATACCACCAAAAACATCGCGAAGAGATCCCGGGAGCTATTGAGCGATGACATGGAGGCCATTATTTTTTCGCTGAACAATAAAATTACGCCCGCAAAACCGATCAGCAGGCCCAGGATGGTCGACCTGTTGGTTAAATTCTCTGACCATTTCGGCTTGTCGAGCAGTACAAACCAGAGCGGCGACGACGATACCATGATCGCTACCATGGCGCTGGGCAGAAACTGCTCCACCCAGATCACCACCCCGTTTCCCACAAAAAGCAGCAGCAAGCCGGTTATGATAGCAGGCTTGATCGCTTTTAGCGAGAAAACTTTTTCACCTCTGGACAAGCTCCATGCCAGCATAATCAGTCCGGCAATGATGAACCGAAATGCGCCGAGGAAAAACGGAGGCAAGCCAGCCAATGCTTTCTGGATAAAGAAGTAAGTAGAGCCCCAGACGATATAAACCGTGGCGAAAGCCAGCACAACCAGGGTTGCGGAAGGAGTTTTGTTTTCCGTTTGCATGACCATTTATTTTTCAGGTATTACTAATAGTTGTTCTTCTTTGACTGTTTCGAGAACGATGGTGGTGCGTGTGGACAAAATTTTCGGAATTTTACTAAACGAGTTGCGCATCAGTTCCATCAGGGAAGCCGAGTCGGTGGTGCGCACTTTCACGAGGTAGCAATCGTCACCTGCGATGTGATGTACCTCCTGTACTTCGGGGATTTTCGCCAGTTCTTTTGCAGTCTCATTACTCCCCATTCCCTCTGCCGATTTGATGGAAATAAACGCGAGCATGGTCTGGTGCAGTGCAGCGGGGTTTATCCGCGTAGTATATTGTTTAATTACATTTTTCTGTTCCAGTTTTTTGACGCGTTCCAATACTGCGGACGGCGCCATTTCCAGTTCCCGGGCCAGGTCGGCATTTGTAATGCGGGCATTTTCCTGCATGAGCCGGAGAATACTGAGGTCGGTTTTGTCAAGTGTGAATTCTGAGGGGGTCATATTCTCTTAAAGGGGTGTTATTTCGAATATTGTTCAGGTATTGTATGGCTATTGTGTATAATATGCTGATAATACAGATAGACTTCGCTTATAGTTCGGTTTGATCGCAAATTTTTTTTGTTTTTACAAAATGCGGCGTGGCAGTTGAAATGAATATTTCCTATATTAGGTCATGCGCATCGACGGTAACACCTTCAAATTGCTGAGAATACCATTCTCATTCTTCCTGATGCCGCTTTTTCTGTTCGCATACAGTCAGGCGGAAACGGTTTTGCACCATCAGGCGCTCTGGGCATTTTTGATTATTCATTTGCTGGTATATCCGTCAAGTAATGGGTACAATAGCTACGTCGACCGCGACGAGGACAGCATCGGCGGACTGGAAAAACCGCCTATGCCCACAGAGCAGCTTTTCTATCTCACCGTTTTTCTTGATTTGTCGGCGATCCTGCTGGCTGTTTTTTTCGTAAATACTTCGTTCGCGGTTTGCCTGGTCCTGTATATAGCTGCTTCAAGAGCTTACAGCTCGCGGCAGATACGGCTGAAAAAATATCCGTATGCCGGCTTTCTTACAGTTGTGTTTTTTCAAGGAGCGTTCACCTATTACATGTCCATTGCCGGGATCTCGGGAAACCTGCTTGAACTAAACGCTGAAAATGGCTTTGTGCTCCTGGGATGCTCATTTCAGATTGCAGGTGCCTACCCTTTGACGCAGATTTACCAGCACCGGCAAGACCTGAAAGAAGGTATCGTGACATTGAGCTACAAGCTGGGATATGCCGGCACATTTGCATTTACGGCGCTCATGTTTTTGCTCTGCAATGGATTTTATTATTTGTATTTTACGTCGAAAAACCTTGGAATGATTTTTTTTATCGTCCAGGTGTTCTTCGTGCCGATCGTAGCTTACTTTGGATATTGGTCTTATCTGGTCAAAAAAGACAAAAGGGAGGCAAATTTCAGGAACACGATGCGGATGAACTGGGTGGCGGCAATTTGCATGAATAGTTGTTTCATAGTACTAATTATCATTAACAAAATTCCTTTGAGTTACATATCAGCAATCGAGACCGCCGTTCCGGACTATCGTTATTCGCAGGAAACATTAGCTTCATTTTACTCGGGCTCAACAGACGATTTGATTAACAAACGGAAAATCAAAATTGTGGCCGGTAAAACGGGCATTGAAACGAGGTATTCGGTCATCGCCGATTTTGATAAAGATCCCGGGCAATACGAGTTTTTCAGTAAATCTGCGGACTTACTTCCCGAGCCAGGCCTGAGCCAGCGCATGCAGGTTTATCAGGAAAACGCCACAAAGCTTTCTGTTAAAGCGGTTGAAAAGATCCGCGGATTCGAACAGATTAACAAGGAGATAACCCACCTGATTACCGTAACATGCACCGGTCTGTTTGCGCCGGGGCTTGACGTGGAGCTGATGCGCGAGTTGCGGCTGAACCCGATCATTCAGCGCAGCAGTGTCAATTTTATGGGTTGCAATGCGGCAATCATCGCTTTAAAGCAAGCCGACGCGATTTGCCGGACCACCCCCAAGGCCAAGGTACTTGTAGTATGCACGGAGCTGTGTACCATTCATTTTCAAAAACAATACAATGACGATTACCTGCTCTCCAATCTGCTTTTCGGGGACGGGGCAGTCGCCGCATTGATAACCTCACAACCTTCCGTCGAATACCGCCACAGCGTAAGCATTGCTTCTTTTAATTCGATGGTATTGCACAATGGTTATTCAGATATGGCCTGGCGGCTTTCTGAAAAGGGTTTTATTATGAATTTATCATCTTATGTGCCCGATCTGATCAGCAGAAACATTGAGCCGATGCTGAAATCGGTCAATCTGGACGTCGCTAATTTCAAGCATTGGGCGATTCATCCGGGCGGCAAGCGCATTGTCGATGATTTTGCACTCGCGCTTGGCCTGGACAAGTGTGCCCTGGCACCTACTTATCAGGTATTAAAAGACTACGGAAATATGTCTTCGCCTACGGTTTTGTTCGTGCTGAAAGAAGTACTGGAAAAAGCCAAGCCGGAGCATCAGGGTAACAGGATTTTCGCCGCCGCCTTCGGTCCCGGACTCAGCATTGAAACCATGCAGCTTCAATATGTTTAGATTCAGGAGCACCGAAAAAGAATTGCTGGATCAGGATGAAATCCCTCCGGCCGACCTTTTTCGAAATCTTCGGGAGCTGGATTTTATCAATCACTGGCTGGGCGGTTATGCGATTTCGTTTGCCGCTTTGAAGCAGGTACTGTCAAAAAACAGGTCCTACACGTTGGCGGATATTGGCTGCGGGGGCGGAGATACTCTTAAAAGGATCGCCAAATGGAACAGGGGGGCTGGTTTTGATCTGGATTTATATGGTATCGATATCAAACCGGTTTGCATTGAATATGCCACCGAAAACCTGAAAGGCAGCGGCACACGCCTGATCTGCGACGATTATCGCAACTTGTTTTCCCACATCGGGCGCGTTGATATCATTCACGCCTGTCTGTTTTGTCACCACCTCACGAACGCGGAACTTGCTGAGCTGGTGTCTTTTGCAATGAAAAATAAGACTGTCCTGGTCATCAACGACCTCGAACGTAATGCACTGGCGCACTATTCCATCAAGTACCTGACGAAGTTGTTTTCCAAATCCTATCTCGTGAAAAATGACGCGCCGCTTTCCGTTTTACGGGGTTTCAAAAGAGGAGAATGGGTTTCTATTATCAGAGAAGCCGGCGCGAAGCATTATTCTATCCGCAACAAATGGGCATTCAGGCATGAAGTGATCATATATGGAAACGCGGGCTGAAACTTTCGATTGCGGCATTGTCGGCGGCGGGCTGGCGGGACTTTGTCTGGCGATACAGCTGGCAGATCAGGGCTTTTCTGTTATGCTGTTTGAAAAAAATCAGTACCCTTTTCACAAAGTTTGCGGCGAGTATATTTCGATGGAAAGCTACAATTTTCTGCATCGGCTGGGCCTTCCGTTTGATTCGCTCAAAATTCCTTTGATCAATCGGCTGGGTATCAGCTCTGAGCAGGGGTATATGCTGGAACATGTGCTGGAACCCGGCGGGTTTGGTATCAGTCGTCATACGCTGGATCATCAGCTAAGTCTGATTGCTGTTCAAAAAGGGGTTGTTTTGCAGGAAAATAGCAAAGTAAGCGATGTAAGGCGGAGTGGGGGGCATTATCAGATAACCGCAGCTTCGGGGGTATTCCATGCGCGTATAGTTTGTGGCAGCTATGGAAAGTATGCGCCTCAGTTTATTGATCTTCCCGCAAAAAAGACAGGGGCCAACTATATTGGCGTGAAATATCACGTGCGGATAAGCCAGCCCGCAGACCGGATCGAACTACATAATTTTCGTGACGGATATTGCGGTATTTCAAAAGTGGATGGAGATAAATTTTGCCTTTGTTATCTCACCTCATCCAAAAATTTACAGGAAAGCGGGAAGGATATTAATGTAATGGAAGAGCGGGTTTTGTTTAATAATCCCCATTTGAAACGGATATTTCTTGGCTCCGAATTTGTAAACAAGCAGCCTCTCGTAATCAGCAATATTACTTTTGAAAAGAAAGCGACCGAGGCAGACGGGGTATTTCTTCTGGGAGATGCAGCCGGTTCAATTACGCCGCTTTGCGGAAACGGGATGAGTATGGGAATGCACGCTTCTTTGCTGCTGGCCGGGGAAATAGCGAAATATTTACATAACCAGCAATCCCGCGAAGCACTCAGCACCCACTATCACAGGGCCTGGGAGCAGGCATTTGGAAAACGCATCACAGCCGGATATTACCTTCAGAACCTGTTCGGGAAACGACTGACAACCGATCTCGCATTGCGTTTTCTGGACAAATCTCCTCTGCTTTTGAATAAACTTGTAGCCCTCACGCACGGTGAGAAATTCTAGCTGATACGGGTTGTGAGTGTGCGTCTTGCCAGCAATTTTTCAAACAAAAATGTATTTAAAAGCAGCATTAGCATACCGTAGAAAAGGTCTTCGACGGGTATGGTCAAAAAACGAACGCCTACATTTTCAGCATCGTTATACCACACAATCGGTTCGTCAAGCCCCGTTCCGGTCAGGATTCCGTTGACGATAATAAAGGGTATCAGCAGGAACATGTGTGAGTAAAGGAACAGGCTCAGCCACTTCGCTTTGACGTAAAACTTTAAATACAAAAGAAAAAGTGTGAGCAATACGGAAGTGGAAAGCGTGTAGGCACGGTCGTAAAACAGGACGGCTGCGGCTGCTGAAACAATAATGAAAAGCCACAAAACGAAATTCTCCGCCCTGATCCGGTAATCTGTGCTCAGAAACACACGGAATGTGTAATAGGTAAAAATGCAGGCGTAAGGAATGCAAATGAAAAAGAGGATTTCTTCAATGGGCAAATCCAGCAAATAGATTCCCAGAAGATACTTGGGCGTAAATCCCCAGACACCGATTTTTGTAAAAAAACTATCCCAGACGATAAAGGGCAGCGCTGACAGCAGTATTGCCGGCCAGAGTACCGGCCAGTGTTTACTCAGACCGATTTTAGGATGAAAGGAAGCGAGTATTGGGATTGAAATGGACGCCAGGTCTATCAATAGATAAAGTGAATTCATTTTGCGACCGTTTTTTTCGCTTCTCTGAAATATTTCAATGGTACCCAAAGCATCCCAAAACATTCACCTTCGTGCTTTTCTAAATGTTTGTGATGCATTTTGTGGGCCCGCCTGATCGCCCTTAAATAGACAGAATCCGTATTTCGGAAAAGCTTGAAACGCTGATGAATGAAGATGTCGTGGACAAAAAAGTAGGTAAAACCGTAAATGGTAATGCCGAGACCGATCCAGAATAAATAGTTGAGATCCTGATTGAGGCCGATCGTCAGGAACAGAATGCCCGGAGTGGCGAATATGACAAAAAAGTAATCGTTTTTCTCAAAAAAATCGCCGTCGTCGCGCTGGTGGTGGTCGTGGTGTAAAAACCATAAAGCACCATGCATCAGGTATTTATGGGCAAGCCAGGCAATGCATTCCATACCGATGAATGCTGCGAAGGTAATCACTGTATTTGTAATCCAGATCGGCATAATATCAAATTGGGGCCGGTTGAAATATCTATTTTTTAAGCCTGATTTTTTCTGAAACTTCGTCGAAGCAAATTTTAAGCCACTCCGTGTAGCGCGAGGGATTTTGAGAGAGGTCCTTTTTTAAGTCGCTCAACTTTATGTATTTAAAGTCGCTCACTTCTTCGGTATTGATCAAAGGTTTCTCATCCGAAATGCCCCAGAAAACGTGGTCAAGTTCGTTTTCGGTCAATCCGTTTTCAAGGGCCGCGCGATATTGAAATGTGAAAAGAAAATCGAGCCCGGCCGTGATACCCATTTCTTCACGCAGCCGCCTTACTGCTGCATGGTGCGCCGACTCGTCGGGAAAAGGATGACTGCAGCAGGTATTCGACCACAATCCTTCCGAGTGATATTTTCCGAATGCGCGTCTCTGCAACAGCATTTCGCCGTTTGTATTAAAAATAAACACCGAAAAGGCACGGTGGAGCATTCCTTTCTGGTGTGCTTCCAGTTTGGGCATCAGGCCCACGGCTTCGTCTTCTTCATTTACCAGAACAACTTGATCTTGCATATTATTGGTGGGTTTCGGGGCTGATCGTTCGCACTATATTAATGGTACAACGTCATAACAGGTCAAACTGGTGCCTCAAAAGTGAACGAAACATCAGGCCCAGCTTGTCGTAATCAGGGATTCTGATCCTCGCATTCATGACTTTTTCGGCCGGAGTCTCCTTTATTCTCAGAAACAGTTTTTTATAATAATAATAGGCCAGATAAACTCCGCGCCTCGCGCCGCCGGGTAATTTCCTGATGCCTATCAGCGCATTGTCAAAATCTTCCTGGATTTCGGCCTGAATAATTTCTTTGTCCCTGCGTGAAAAATGGTCAAAGTTCACTTCCGGGAAATAGGTACGCCCCAGGTCCTGGTAATCGGCTTTGAGGTCGCGCAAAAAGTTGACTTTTTGAAAAGCGGCACCCAGTTTCATAGCATACGGTTTCAATTCCTGGAATATCCGGTCGTCGCCTTCCGAAAACACACGGAGGCACATCAGGCCGACTACCTCAGCCGAGCCGAGTACATACTCATGAAACGTGTCCCGCGTGTGCTCTTTTTTCATCAGATCCATTTCCATACTTCTCAGAAACGTATCAATCAGCTCCCATTCAATATGATATGCATTGACAACATGCTGGAAACTATTCAGGATCGGATTGATACTGATCCCTTTTCGGATCGCATCCACGGTGGCTTCCCTGATTTCGGCCATCATCGCCACTTTGTCGTAGTCATGAAAACTGTCGACGATTTCGTCGGCCAATCTCACAAAGCCGTAAATCGCATAGATCGGCGCGCGTAGTGCGGGTTTGAGAAAGTAGATACCCAGTGAAAAGGAGGTGCTGTAAAGCTGTGTGGTTTTCTTGCTGCACGATGCCGATAAGTTGTCATACAGGATTTTCATAGTGTATCAGTTTAGGGATTTCAACAGTTCGTTGGCGGCAATCTGGCCGGAAATAATCGCCGGAGGTACGCCCGGACCCGGTACCGTCAGTTGCCCGGCGTAAAAGAGGTTGGTGACCTTGGTACTTTTCATTTTTGGTTTAAAAATGGCTGTCTGCATCAGCGTATTGGCCAACCCGTAAGCATTGCCTTTGTAAGCATTGTAGTCACCCTTGAAATCGGACACGGAATAGCTCCTTTTAAATATGATATGTTCTCTGACGGGCACACCTGCAAATTTTTCGAGCCTGTCCATCAAAAGCGTGAAATATCTTTCTCTGATGGCCTCGGGGTCTTCCAGCCCGGTCGCGACAGGCATGAGCACAAATAGGTTTTCGCAACCCTCAGGGGCAACAGAAGGGTCGGTTTTAGATGGGCAGCAAACGTAAAAAAGCGGTTTTGTCGGCCATTTTTTGTCTTTATAAATCTCCACGGCGTGTTGCCCGAAATCTTCATCAAAAAACAGGTTATGGTGCCGGAGCTTGTCAACCTTTCTGCTTATACCCAAATAAAATAACAGGCAGGAGGGAGCGAACGTCCGGCTTTCCCAGTAGGAGGCCGGGTACATTTGATATTCCGGGTCCAATAGAGTTGATTCAATATGTTGGTAATCAGCACTTCCCACTACCGCGTCGACGTTTTGTAACATGCCGTTGGCGCGTATTTGCCGGATTGTGCCGTCTGAAATTTCGAGCTTTTCGATGCGTTGGCCGGTGCGAAATGTCACACCCTCGCTTTCTGCAATCTGCTGGAATGCTTCGGCCACTTTGCCAAAGCCGCCCATCGGGTAATAAGTGCCCTGTTTTAATCCCGAGAAGTTCATCAGGCTGTATAATGCGGGTGTGTCGCGCGGCATTGCGCCCAGGAACAGGACCGGGAATTCGATCAATGCCAGCAGGCGCGGATCGCGGAAGTATTGTCGCGCATGTGATGAAAATGAGGTGAATAGCTGAATTTTCAGTGCTTTTTGCAGGAGTCCGAGACTGAAGAACTCGGTGAAGGAATGCCCTGGTTTGTAAACCATATCCTGCATTCCGACTTCATATTTGAACTCACCTTCTGCAATAAACTTTCGGAGCTTCGCAGCACTTCCGGGTTCCATGCTTTCGAAAAGGGCGCATATTTCTTCAAAATCTCCGGGAATATCGATGAGCTCCGCGTTGCCGAATATCACTGCAAATCCGGGGTCCAGTTTTTTCAGATCGTAGAAATCAGCGGATGTTCTGCCAAATTTTTGAAAAAAGCGCTCGTAAACATCGGGCATCCAATACCAGCTTGGGCCCATATCAAATACAAATCCGCCCTCCGAAAAAGTGCGCGCGCGCCCTCCTGTCATTTCGTTTTTTTCGAAAACAGTCACATTGTTACCTGCCTTTGCCAGCAGTGCCGCCGCCGCCATGCCGGAAAATCCCGATCCGATCACGGCGATTTTCCGCGCCGGGGTATTTGTATTTTGACCCTTATTCTGCATCGTTCAGCATTTCAATCAGTTTATCAATTGATCCGATTTGCGTAATCGGGTATTCAGAAATTTTTTTGCGCATGTCCGGATTGCCGCAGGAAAGGCAAAGCATCGAATCTCCAAAATCGGTGATCAGCTTGCGCAACATATCATCCAGCTGGTCATGATTTCCGATTATAAATGAATATATATGTGAAGGTCTGCATTGCTTCACGACATGTGCCAGGTCGCTGTGCGGCACGCGCGCGCCGAGATATATTACGTTTTGTCCGCGCTGCCGGATCAAATAATTCGCAAATAACAAGCCGATTTCATGGTCCTCCTGTTCGTTCAGATACAGCAGCCATTTTTGAGAGGAATTTTCCGGAAGCGGGAGCGAATCGATTGCAGCAAACAGTTTCTGGCGGACCAGGTTCGATAAAAAATGTTCCTGAGAAGGAAGCAGGTCGTCCTTTACCCACAGAAGCCCGGTTCTGACAAGCAGCGGGTAGATAACTTTTTCATATGTTTTTTTGATTCCAAATTTTTTCACCGCATTGCCGAATGCTTCTTCGAACATGGCTGCGTCGAATGTTGCAGTAGCAATCAATGCCTGGTTTACGATCGCCTCAACGTGGTTATCGCTCTGGAAGGAGCCCGCTATAACCTTATCGATTTCCTCAGCCATCTGCCTCTTGTTAAGCTGGCTGATACGCGAAATCTTCATGCCCTGGTTCAGCAACGTGCAGACATTCAGTAGTTTCTTCAGTTGCTCGTCATCATAATACCTGATATTCGTGTCAGTCCTCCCGGGCGTAAGCAGGCCGTAGCGTTGCTCCCATATACGAATGGTGTGCGCCTTCATGTTGCTGATACGTTCCAGGTCTTTGATAGAATATGACGACATTTTGTTTAACTTTTTTTAAAATTACTTAAACAAAAACTTTTTCATAATTATTTGCGAAAAAATTAAATTCTTCTGCTATTGATATTTAAAATATCTTATATTTGGTTTCTTAAATATCAATCGTTCGTTATGAAAACTCAGGAGATTTTTTGGTCGGTTAACATTAAGTTCTTACGTCTGCGTCAAAAATTGAGCCAGGAGGCCTTGGCGGAAAAGTTGGGGATCAGCAGGGTGAAGCTGAATGCGCATGAAAGCGGGCGCACGGCCAATCCGACGATCGATGACCTGATCAATTTTTCCGAGTTTTTCCGCATGAGCATTGACAGTATCCTGAAAATAGACCTTACTAAGCTCTCCGGTCAGAAAATAAGGGACCTGGAAAAAGGTAGTGAGCTATTTATGAAAGGCGACCAGATTCGCGTCCTGGCGATCACGGTCGATAAGGAAGAGCAGGAAAACATCGAATATGTTCCGGTCCACGCCAAAGCAGGTTACCGGTCAGGTTATGCAGACCCTGAATTTTTGGCGACATTACCGAGGTTCAATTTGCCCACCGTTCCCAGGAACGGAACGTTCAGGATGTTCCCTACTGTGGGAGATTCGATGCTGCCAGTGCCGGAAGGCAGCGACATTATCACGCGTTATGTTCAGGACTGGACCGCCATCAAGCCGGAAACCCCTTGTATCGTTATATTGAAAGGTGACCAGGATTTTGTTTTCAAACAGGTTACTATCAATAAGGATGGAACCGTGTTGCTGCAATCTTTCAACAAACAGTATTTCGCGTACACAGTGCCAATCACGGATGTAATCGAATTTTGGGAATACTATAGTTTCCACAGCAAGCAGCTTCCGGAGCCGCAGTCGGATATGCAGCAGCTCATGCGGATGTTACAGGATATGCAGAATGAAATCAAGGAAATAAAAGGTAAAGCTGTATACAAATAATTGTATGTTCAGGCAGAGTCACTTCCTGTATCGGGGCGTTTGTCTGAGAGGGTGATTCTTGTTATAATACAACTTCAAAGTTTCGGTTTAACCTTAAATCGAAACTTTTCTAATGTATTTCGTAGCGGATTTTAGATGAAATCCACTTTTTTTGCTCCATTGTTGTAGAATTAGTGCTTTAAATAGTTAAAATTTACTTACGGGTATCTTAAATATAGTTAACAACCTGATTGTGGGCTTTATTTGTATAGTGCAATTTTTGAATTCTTGATACCCCGAAAATGGTCTGAGTTACCCCAAACTTAGCAGCCATGGTCACAAAAAGAATTATTGTTTTTTAGAGGCGGCATAATTTCGTTGAGAAATCAAAACTCGACTCAACAATGTTCGTCAAACGTTTACTTACAAGCCTCCTTCTATTATCAGCGTTCAGTTTCAATCGAATCCATGCACAAAGTCCTACCGCAGCTGCCAGCAGATTCAATATTTTCGTCCTGGGTGACCTTACGCTTGCACCAAACGAAACAGAAGGGCCCATCGCGGTTGGGGGGAATTTAATTTCCAACCAGTATCAGATCAATTTCGACAAAAAACACGGAGCGTTCTTTGTCGACGGCGTCTCAATCGGACTTGCGGTTCGCGGTGGTGTAAAACTTAACAGTGGAACCCTGCAGATCAACGGGCAGAACTATCTTAAAATCGGAAACGGAACCCCGAATGCCGCTGATTTGAACAATTTGAAAATCTGGTACAAAGACAACAACAACGCTGAATCTACGATCCGCATTACCGACGTCAGCGGCGGATGGGATAGTCAGCCAAACATCCAGCTGAATGCCAATGTAAATGATTTTAAACCTGGTCGGAAAGTGGGTGACTCTTACAATCCAATTTTTGAAAATATCTTCGGAACCGGTGGGGATCAGATCGACATTGACGGCGCTTTTATTACGCTAACTAAAAGATCAGGACATCTGAAAGACTTAAAAGATAACCTGCCTATACTGAACCAGAATGGCGGCGTGATCGACGGCGCTGAGATGGGGCCTTATTCGAACCCCAATAAGTTTGATCAGAATCCCAGGATCAGGGTCAACCCAAACACAATCAATGTCTTAACTGTCTCGGCGGAGGTTTGGAACAGCATCAATAACATTAATTTCGATTATATACCCTCGGGCCCGCAACTTGGCACAACCGATGAACAATATGCAGCAGGTGGTGGCAAATTCGGCCTGATCATCAACATTGTAGACTTTCCAACTTTCTGTGCATCCCGTGGAGGTAACAGCAGCATCAAATTTCCAAATGTAGGCGGTTTGTCTGACTCACAGGGTAGCTATGTGATCTACAACTTCCCTGATGCTACGAAAAAAATGACCATTACAGGCAGCGTGATACACGGAACTATATTCACTCCCCAGGCGGAGCTCATAAAAGGTAACAACGGAAATATCAACGGTCAGATTATCGCAAAGAAATTTGCGCACAATGGCGATGAAATCCACTTCTGGCCGTTTATTCCCGCTGTTCCGGAGCCTGCCGAAAAAACAATTTCAGTAAGTGCCAGCTCCAAGTGCGAGAAAAATGCACCCTGGCTGGATTATAGTATCACTCCATCCAACTTTGACGCCACCGGTAAAACTGCCAAGATCGAATGGATTAATTCAGACGGTAAGATCGTTCATGAAGATACAGATATGCCTTTGAGCGGAAGCGTTCTTTTTCCAGGTGCATCTATCGACCTGGAGGGAAATGGAGTTGCCTGGCCCGGATTTGAGAAAAACGGCTCAAAATGGGAAGAAGTAGAGGATCGCTGGACCTCACTTCGCAAAGATGGTGCGACCATCCGCGTCACCGTAGATCCATGGAAAATTATTAACATCAAATATCCTGCTTCAACAGGAACCTGCTTCACCAGTCCTCCACCAATTACATTGCCGGTTACGCTTGCCAGCTTCACGGCAGAAAACAATAATTGTAATGCCGAGTTGAAATGGGTTGTTACTGAGGCCACTGACTTTTCTCACTTCGTAGTGGAGCGTTCAACAGACGCAAGAAACTTCCAGTCGCTTGCCCGCATCGATTACAATGCCAGCCAGAAGGAATACCGTTTTTCTGATTCGCCATTCTCTGGTGAAACTGCACCGGCAAAACATTATTAC
Organism: Dyadobacter sp. UC 10; assembly: GCF_008369915.1. Classification (NCBI taxonomy): domain Bacteria; kingdom Pseudomonadati; phylum Bacteroidota; class Cytophagia; order Cytophagales; family Spirosomataceae; genus Dyadobacter; species Dyadobacter aurulentus. The sequence goes on from NZ_VSRN01000001.1 coordinate 5,150,896, forward strand.
TATCGTTTGCAACAAGTTGACACCGACGAATCTTTCGATTACAGCGTAATCAGAAGCGTCGACGCAGGCAGTTGTGATGCAAGACTATCTGTTGACTTTTATCCGAACCCAACTCAGGATGAAGTAAATGTGAAAAGCTTTTCAGCTGTCAAAAAACTGGAAATCGTGAGCTTGTCCGGAAAGCAGGTTTACTTCGCCACGCCGGTACCAAACCAAATTGAATTCAAAATCAATGTGCAGGCATTTGCGCAGGGGTTATATATCGTGAACGTGGTAAATGGGGAAGGAAAGCACACTTCAAAGCTCCTGAAAAAATAGTAATTGATCTTAAAGCGTTATGTTAACTTCTTAAAAGCTGCTCGCTTTCTGCGGGCAGTTTTTTTATCCAGCCAACTCGCTAAACCAATTTGCGGCCCTTCCAGTTATATGCAGGCTTTTGCGCAGCCAGGCCAAAAAAGCATACGTAGAATGGATAGATCATTTGGGTGACGGGAATAAATACGATAGAGCCTGCCTTACCCAGAAAACGCAATACACTACTCAGAAAAAGCCATTCAGGCAGGTTCTTGAATGCCAGCATCGCCAGAAAGCTGCCTGTGTCAAGCTTCCCGGAAATCCATAAAGTACCACTTAGTATTACTGAGAAATTGCAAGCGAAAACATATATGGCCAAAACCAGCGGTGTGGGGGTTTGATAGTGCTTCCACTTGCTGGCCCACCGTTTCCGCTGGCGAAAGAAATCGGCCCAGCGGTGATGTGGGGCAGTGGTGACGATGGCGCGCTGATCTTTGAGAAAATGAACGGATCCGGGATATTGTGCGGCGATTTTATGCATTAAAAATTCGTCGTCTCCCGAAGCAATGTGCCTTACACCATCGTAACCGCCTACTGCGCTAAATACATCCTTTTCGTAAGCCAGGTTTGCCCCGTTACAAAGGGAAGGGTAACCTGCTTCGATCGCGCTGGCACCGCTGCCGATCAGACTCGCAAATTCTACGATCTGCAAATGATCAGTAAGATTCCCTGCCTTCGAAAACGTGACCGGCGAGCTGATCAGCTTCGCTTTCGTAGCGGCGTAATAGGTCGCAATCGCATTCAGCCAGTTGGGGCCAACGCGGCAATCACCGTCTGTGGTAACAATAAGTGAGCCTTTTGCAATGAAGATCGCGGTTTCTATCGCCCGCTTTTTAGGCGAGCTTGTAGGGGTATCCGGCAGGTTGATCAGTTGGATGTCGATTTTACTTTTTTCGGAAAACTCCTTGACCAACGCAGCCGTTGCATCAGTCGAATTGTCGTTCATTACCAGTACCTGAAACCGATCGGCCGGCAAAGTCTGATTGGCAAGGTCGGTCAGGAGCAAGAGAATATTAGCAGCTTCGTTACGGACCGGAATGATAACTGAAACAGTAGCACCGTGTACGGTTGGCGCAGCGGCAGGAGCTTTGACTTTTGACCAAAAAAACAGTAGCAGCAACGTAAAGCAGGCGTAGCTCACCGAGAAAAGCCAGAGAAGGGGGAGAAGCCAGGGAAGTACGTATTGTTCTATCATTCTTGCCCGAAATTTACCTAGATGCTTTCCATTTGTACTTCCAGATCAGATAAATGCCGACCAGGATCGGGCCCAATACGTTGACGATCCAAACCATGAATGTGGCGGCGATGATCTTTTCAGGCGGCAGATTATACGATGCAAACACAACCAGCGCTGTAAATTCCCGTAACCCCAGGTCTCCCAGCACATTAATGGCGGGGATCAAGGTCTTCGCCAGGAAGATCAATGATACGCATGCAAACAGATCTGGTAAACCGACCGGAATTTCGAAAAGCAATAGTGCAAGGACAAACTGGCTCAAAAAAACACAGTAACGCAAGGTTCCATATGCGGAGGCCCAGCGGAGTTCAGATGCCGAATAAGTCCCTATAATGCGGATGTAAGAATGGATTTTGAGAAATATAGGTCGGCCAGGCTGCCAGTTTGTGAGCTTTTTCCTGAACCAGACTAAAATGAAACTCAGTATAAAAATGGTAGTAATAAGTATGCTGACTGCGGATTTGGTTACCTGCGGGATAGCCAGCCGGTCCATCAACTGAAACCAGCCGATCGCGCCTGCTGCAACGGATACACTGAACTGAATTCCGTTTGAAACCAGGGCCGCACCAATTGCTTCCAGCCGCCTGTCTGATTTCAGCGCAGCCACTCTTCCGATCGTGTCGCCGAGCTGCGCCGGTGCTGCTACACCTACTGCAAGGCCGGTAAGGGTACCCCGAAATGCTTCCCAAAAACTGATTTGCAGAACTTTTTGCGCCAGTTTCTGCCATTTCAAACTCTCCAATGCCCAGTTTACAGGAACGAGGATTAGCACCAGCATGAATAAAGCGAGATTGGTGTAAGTTAAAGCATCTCCAAAGACCTCGCTAACGTCGCCTATTCCTTTTTGTTCGTTTTGAAAAGTCTTATAAATGTAGCTCAGGATCAAAAAAGTGACTACGAGCTTGATCGCCCAGAATATGTTTAGCCTGGCGGATTTTTCTTTCGGAGGGGAGAGTTCGTTATCTTGCACCATGATAAAATTGCAGCAGGCCGAAGTACCGGAGAAGATTATTATCGGAGTGGATCCCGGTACTCAAGTGATGGGTTATGGTGTGATATCGGTCAAAAATCAGCAAATTTCTCTGGTTCAATATGGGGTCATTCATTTGAGCAAATATACTACCCACGAGTTGAAGTTGAAGAAAATCTTTGAACGCATTACCCAGCTGATTGAAGACTACCTGCCCGACGAAATGGCGATTGAAGATCCGTTTTACGGAAAGAATGCACAATCAATGCTCAAATTAGGAAGGGCGCAGGGAGTGGCAATGGCAGCTGCATTGGCGCGGAATATACCGATCGTCGAGTACTCTCCCAAGAAAGTGAAACAATCGGTGACCGGCAGTGGCAGTGCTTCGAAGGAACAGGTAGCATATATGCTGGAAAAAATACTGAAAATAGAACTGAGCAGGGAATTTATGGATGCTACCGACGGCATTGCGATTGCGATCTGCCATCAGTATCATGCCAATTCACCGGCCTCCACGGCAACCGGATCTTCGCCGAAGTCAAAAAAAGGTGGTTGGGGCGCATTCGTGAATGAAAATCCCAACCGGGTGAAATGATCGTTATTTGATCATTTTCAGTGTTTTGACCGTGTTCCCTGCCTTCAATCTGTAAATGTAAATTCCGTTAGGTAACCGGTTCGCATCGACTTTTGCAAAATGCCAGCCGGGTTTCATGCTTCCTTTTTTCAGCTGCATCACGTTCTGACCGTGCAGGTTGAACATTTCCAGGTTGATTTCCACAGATGCAGGCAGATAAAATGCGATCTCAGTAGCGTTACCTGCCGGGTTTGGTGTATTTTGAAGCAATGTGATCTCCTCAGGCCTGTCCAGATCTACAGAGATATTGGCTGATCTGTTCACACAGCCACCGGCATTTGATATAACCACCCTGTAATCACCGTTTTCCGAAGCGACGAGCGTAGGTTGGGTTGCACCTGGAATGTCAGTTCCATTCAATTGCCACTGGTAATTCTGATCCGCATTTGTGGGGACTATCAATGTCTTTTTAAACTGTCCTGTTGCTTCAACTGACACATTGATCGGGGTAGGTGCGTTTACCTCAAACTGCTGACTCTCATTGCTTTCAATTGAAGGGTTTGAGGTAAAAGTCCGGAAAGCGTACGTTCCCTTTTTCAATGAGTCGGGCAGCTGGAAACGGATCAGCCCGTTTTCATTTTCAATAGGAATGGACATTGTTATATTCGTTTGGATATTCCGGATCGCTATTGTTGTGTTGTTGCTTTTTGAGAAAGAGGAGTTGGAGGTGATGGTGGCAGTAATTTCCTCTCCGGCACAATAGCCGGCTTTGGCTTCAAAACGTTGTATTTTATTCTCCTCAAACGTATACAATTCGCCGCCGCCCGTCAGCAGGACCAGTTTGTCGTTAAAGATTTCAATATCAAAATTTTCTCTGAGGATATTTAGGCCGTCAGAATAGATGTTTGCCTTTCCTTCTTTGTAGTTGATCAAAGACTGATAGATCGTATTATTGTCGACAAAGCTGAAAGACGCCGCCCACAGCCGGTTGTTTTTATCAAAAATCACCTTGCGGATCGATTGTGCAGGAATTGCCTCTATTAACTCCCAACTGTTGCTGCCCGGATTGAACTGCCTGACACCGAACTCACCATAAGCAAATGCATTCTTTTGATTGTCGAATACAATGCCTGCTACCTGGTAGCCCTGGGGAATGAAGGAGTGCTGCGACCAGTTATTTTTTGCGAATTTCCAGATGTTACCCTGGTCGGTGACCGCCAAGACTTCGTCGTCGGGAGTATTGGTAATTGCCATGAATACGTTTCCTCCAAATGTGCTTTGCTCATAGAAGTACCAATTGCCCTGATCAAAACGGCCGATACCTCTGTCGGAGGTAGTGAAGAAGACTCCGCTGTTTGCTGTAATGACCCACGGAGTATAGCCCGGTGTATAAAATTTCGTGGGCGGAGCATAGCGTTCATAAGTTTCTCCCGATTTTACCAGGATATTCTGGCCTTGATCCATCATGTAGCGGTTGCCATCTATTGCTTGTCCAAAGAAAATCAGACTGTTCGGCGACTTGCCATTTGTGCCCGACGAAGTATAACCAGTCCACTTTTTCAAGTCACGCGATTCGTAATAGCCAGCGTCTATGGTGTGAACGAACAGTCGATCCGCTGCTTTGTAAAACCTATTTCTGAACATCGCCGTAAATCCGGGATTCTGCAAACTGGGCGAAATAGTACCCAGATATTCGAATCTCTGATCCTGAAACCCTGTATTTAACTGCGATACCGACCATTCAGTAAAAGTTTTTGGCGCCCATTTCAACCTGGAACGCACATAGTAGGAAGTATTTTCTTCCAAAAGTGGCCTGTAAAGCATTTTGCTGGTAAACCAACTATTCAGCGTATTTGAAACAACGGAATCACGGACGACGATATTTCTGAATTGATCGTCCGTCGCGATTTCGAGGTAACCAAAAAGCGGATCCGCATGCAGCGTGCCTTTTGACAATATTGTGGTCAACACAGGCCGGCTGGAAACCTTTGAAACCTGATTAGCCGAACTTAGTGCATGCGTCCAGACTTGTGTGAGATTAAATCTGGTCGACCATTTACTCCAGACATCATTCTTTCTGACACGTAAGCGAACGGAATAGGGCTTGTACCATTCATATTCATGCAAAAATGAAAACGACTGCTGCGTGCCCTGACGCGTTTCAAATGTGCGGCTATAAGCCTGATTTGCATTCACATCATTAAGCTCAATTTCGTAATCGTTGATACCAGCGGATGTGTAGAAGAAGCCGGTCATATTTTTTTCACTGACGATCCTGACGTTGAACAGGAGCGGAGGGAGGCTGTTCTCTGAAAACGGCGCGATCGTAAAGCGAACATTTTGCGACCACGCATCTGCCTTGATGTCATTTTCCGGGCGATACCTCGCAAAATAACTCCCTTGACTCTGACCGCGCGACTGAAAATGGGCCTGTCTGACCAAGGTATCTTCCACGATCTGATTAAAGGCTTCATCTTTTGCGATCTGGACCCGGTAACGGTCGGCCCGCAATGCCGCTTTCCATTCGAAAGATGGCGTGGTAGCGGTTGCATTGGCGTCCGGATCGCGGAGTGTCAGTTCGGTTGGCGCACTGGGTTGCTCGGTAAACGCGCCTAGCTGAAACGTCTGGTCAACTTTACCCTCCGCATAATCGCGCATTAAATTTCTGCATAGTGGGTGAAAGCTCAATACATTCCTGCAGTAGGACATAATTGATCCGTTTACATACTCTGGATACCCGTCCTCACACTCGGATGTAGATCCCTCCACATTGGTGCAGCGGTCAATAGGGCCACCGGGCCAGGAACAACTGTGGGTATGGGGGGAGCCCAGGGTGTGCCCGAGTTCGTGAGAAAGCAGGTCTACGTCAATGTAAGAATTATCAGGAACCGGAAAGTTGGATGTACACATGCGGTATCCGCCATAAAACCAGCCGCCACGGCAGGAAAACCCTACTACGGCATCGCGCTCTTCGAACCGGTTGGCTGTCCAGTAGCTCTGCACATGATAAAAATAGTCGAAATCATTAGTAAACTCGTAGGGCTCCGGCTTGTCCCAAATTTGTATGTAAGTGATCGTAAGCTTTACATTAATCTCCCGCTCGAAGATATCTGAAGCTGCTTGTATGAAGCGGTGGGCTTCCTTCGTCAGCCGGTCTTTATCCCCGTTATAAATCTGATAAGTAGCATAATTGATATCGATACCGAGGCGGTATTCCAGTCTTTCACCGGCCGAGGTCCTTGCACGGGTGAGATCTTTAAGCTTCGCATACTTAGTGAGGTAGACGCCAGCGAGGGAATCATTGGTCGCACAGGAAGGCGGATTCGGCTGTGAAACAGCGACTTTGGAAACTAGAATGAACAGAAAAGCCAGAAGTAATCTACTGGTAGAAGATGCATTCATAAATGGATTGACGAACGAAAGGAAACGGGTGAGTTATAATAATGTCCAAGATAGGACAATAACTGTGATTGAATCGTTGCCTCATTTTAATTTGAATATTAAAAAATTTTAATGGTACTGAGCCAATAATTGATGCAATAATTCAAACGTTTGTTTGATTTTTTCAAACGATCGTTTGAATTTTGACTTTTAATCAGTTTATTTTGTCTTGCCATTCAGCAAAAGTAAAACATAACAAGTTGCTGATGAGATAGATAAATGGAATACAACGCAAAACAAGTACAGATTATAGAGGTGGCCGAACGACTTTTTGCAAAGAAGGGTTTCGCCGGGACCTCCGTACGTGACATTGCCCAGGAAGCGGACGTGAACGTGTCGATGATCTCCTATTATTTCGGGTCAAAGGAAAAACTGATCGAGGCACTGTTCCAGCTGAGAATGGCAGAGTCCAGAAGCCGGCTTGAAATGCTGCTCACCGACGGAGAACTGAGTCCAATGCAAAAGATCAATATGCTGATTGATAGTGTAATAGATCGATTGATGGGGAATCAGTGCTTTCATAATATCATGATGCGGGAAGCACTTACTTCCGAGCGAAATGCTGCGATTTCTGAACATATCATGAATCTGAAACTAAGTAATGTAGCGCTCATGCAGCGACTCATTCAGGAAGGCCAGGAGGCTGGTGTCTTCCGCGATGACATTGATATGAGCCTGATGAGCACCACACTTTACGGGACAGTCAATTACGCTATTGCTACCCAGGACTTTTACAAGAAAATCAACAACCTGGAATCGATGAACCAGGAGGAATTTCAGAAATACCTGAAACGCAAACTAAGCCAGCATTTAAAAAGCTTATTTAAATCGACAGTAACAAATGAACACCACAATCATAATTAGGCGGTTGGTTTGTGTCGCGGGCGGAATATTCCTGCTCGCAATTCATATCCAATCGATTGCTCAGAGCGCACGCACGATTACCCTCGAAGAGGCAATTGAAATGAGCCTGGAGAGCAGCAAGCAGCTCAAATTGAGCCAGACAAATGTAGACCTGGCAGGCTTGAACATCCGTCAGATTAAAGAGAACCAGCTCCCCAGTCTGAGCATTTCGGGTTCATACCTGCGTGTTAATACACCTGATATTAATTTGAAAATAAAGCCGGGCGGAAACGACAGCACTTCTTCGGGCGCAGCCCCGAACGTGCACCAGGCGATGTACGGAATGGCGAGTGCGTCCGTGCCAATCTTTTCCGGTTTCAGATTTAAATATGGGCTGCAATCCGCGCATTACCTGGAAGAAGCTGCGAAACTGGATGCTGAAAATGACCGGGATGCGGTGGTTCAGAATACAATTGCTGCTTACAGTAATCTGTATAAAGCGAAAAAATCACTCGATCTGGTTGCGGAAAACCTGTTGCGTGAACGCCAGCGCGTGGAAGAATTTACCAACCGTGAAAGGAATGGTATGCTGGCAAGAAACGATCTGATGAAAGCAAAGTTGCAGGAATCCAACGTAGAGCTGGCTTTGCTCGATGCGGAAAACGACCTGAAAGTTACCACCATCAATATGGACCTGCTGCTGGGTTTACCGGAAAATACCCCGCTGCTTGCCGATTCAGCCAGTTTCATGGTATTTAAAGAAGAGGGGAATGCAGGCGACTGGGAACAAACTGCATTGACAAACAGAAAGGATGTTGCAGCAAACGGTATCCGCCAGAAAGCTGCCCATATCGACATCAAAGGTGCCAAATCAGATTTTTACCCGAGTATAGCCCTCACAGCTGGTTATGTGGCGCTGAATATTCCCGGTGTAGCAGTGATTCCAAATGCAGTTAATGCGGGAATTGGTATCAGATATGACGTAGCATCACTCTGGAAATCAGGCTCGAAAATTGCCAAGGCACGGACTCACGCTTACCAACTGAAAACCAATGAAGAAATCCTGGTCGACCGGATCCATCTCGAAGTTAATACTGCTTACTATAATTATGTTTTGAGCAAAAGGAAAATAGATGTGTATGCCAAAGCAGTAGAGCAAGCAAACGAAAACTATCGCATCACGAAAAATAAATTCGATAACAGCCTCGTAACCACCACCGAACTCCTCGATGCAGATGTAGCCCAGGTTCAATCCAAAATCAACTACGAAGCCGCAAAAGCTGACGCAATTGTAGCTTTCAAGCGATTGGAACAAACTGCGGGGGTAATACGGTAGGAGGGAGAGGAGGGAGAGGGAGGAGAGGGAGGAAGGAGGAAAGGACGAAGGGGAGGTTTTTTTAGTTCTTTAATATGATGCGAAGCAACTCTTCCTCCGTTCGTCCTTTCCTCCTTCCTCCCAAAAATTCATTCAATCATTCAGTCATTCACTAATTCAGTCATTCAAAAAATATGGAAACCGTACCTGAGAAGAAAAACAATAGGTTTATAATCATCCTGGCCGTGTTGATCATTGCCGGCGGGACCTGGGGATTTACGAAATATAACCACGGACTGCACCATGAAGAAACAGACGATGCGCAGGTAGACGCTAACATCAGCCCTGTAATTCCGAGAATCTCGGGTTATGTTACAGAGATCAAAGTGAAAGATAACCAGGAAGTTAAGAAAGGGGATACGCTTATTGTGCTGGATAACCGCGATCAGCTGATCAGGTTGGAGCAGGCAAAAGCTGCACTGGCAGGATCTGAGGGAAGTTTGGTGGTAGCAAATGCGACAACCAGTGCCTCGCAGGCAAGCGGTATTACTTATGAGGCGAATGTGTCTATTGTGGAAGCGCAGATCGAGGAAGCGAAAGTCAATGTATGGAGGGCAAATCAGGATTTCGCCAGATATGAAAACCTGATCAAGGATCATTCGATCACGCAGCAGGAATTCGAACAGGCTTCTGCTACCAAACAAAGGGCGGAACGCCAGCTGGCTGTATTGGTGGCCCAAAAGAATGCTGCGGAACGTCAGGCCAGGGCAGCAGGAAAGCAAACAAGCGCAACTTCGCGCCAGACTACGGTTGCAAATGCCAATATAAAAGCCCGCCAGGCAGAAATCGCGAACGCGGAACTGAACTTGTCATACACCGTCATCACGGCGCCCACCGACGGTCGTGTTTCCAAAGTGAATGCACAGCCTGGTCAGTTTTTGCAGGCAGGACAATCTCTTTTCAGCATTATATCAGCCACAGAACCGTGGGTAGTAGCGAATTTCAAAGAAACGCAGCTTACTAAAATGAAGCTTGGGCAGAAAGTATTAATCCACGTCGACGCCTATCCTGAGCATCAATTTGAAGCGAAAGTTGCTTCATTCTCTCCTGCAACAGGCGCCCGTTTCGCATTGCTTCCTCCTGACAATGCGAGTGGTAACTTCGTAAAAGTAGTTCAGCGACTGCCGGTTAGGATTGAATTTACAAAGGCCGATGATGCGCTTATCGCACAATTGCGTCCGGGCATGAACGTGCTCGTGGACGTGGAGCTGAACTAGATATTGAGTTTGTAATCTTGAAAACAAATCAGGATGGAATTACAGGAATCACTCGTAGAATACGGGTATAGAAGGATCATTATCACGATTACCGCCGTGCTTTGCGCGTTGCTGGAAATCGTGGATACGACGATCGTCAACGTTGCCCTGAACGATATGCGGGGGAACCTGGGCGGCACATTATCGGAAGTGAGCTGGGTAATTACGGCATATGCGATCGGTAATGTGATCATTGTGCCGATGACGAGCTGGCTATCTCAGCAATTCGGAAGGAGGAATTATTTTGCGGCTTCCATTATCATATTTACCGTCGCGTCATTTCTCTGTGGTAATGCTAATAATATCTGGGAACTGGTATTTTTCCGGTTGATCCAGGGATTCGGCGGCGGGGCTTTGCTGGTCACCGCGCAAACTCTGATCACCGAAAGTTACCCGCCCGAGAAACGCGGAATTGCGCAGGCGATCTACGGATTAGGCGTCATTGTAGGGCCGACATTAGGCCCTCCGCTGGGCGGCTATATTGTCGACAATTACAGCTGGCCTTACATTTTTTATATTAATATCCCACTCGGAATCATTGCAGCCATGCTGACGCTGCAATTCGTAAGAAGCCCCAGGTTTTCTGAGAAAAAAAGCAGCAGTGAAATTGACTGGTGGGGTATTGTGTTCCTTGCGGTCGCAGTGGGTTCTTTGCAATATGTTTTGGAAAAAGGACAGGAAGAAGATTGGTTTAATGATGAGATCATTACCATCCTGTCGATCACCACTGTTTTCTCCTTCTTCTTTTTCATCTGGCGGGAGCTTACCTATAAAAACCCGATTGTTAACCTGCGGGTTTTATCGAACGGAAACCTGCGCGTCGGGACGATACTGTCATTTATCTTGGGTTTCGGTTTGTACGGTTCGACATTCATTATCCCGCTCTACACGCAGGCTACGTTAGGCTGGACAGCGACACAATCGGGGATGCTGATGGTACCCGCCGCGATCGTCACCGCAATGATGATGCCGATCGTAGGCCAGCTTTTGCAGCGAGGCGTAAAGCAGCAATACCTTGTGGCAATCGGCATGGTATTCTTTTTCATTTACAGTTACTGGGGCTACCTGGTACTGACGCCTGATACGGGCAGTGACGCTTTTTTTAATATGCTGATCGTGCGCGGAATAGGACTGGGGCTGTTGTTTGTACCGATTACAACTTTGGCATTATCGACTTTAAAAGGCCGTGAAATTGGGGAAGGAGCGGCATTTACCGGGATGATGCGTCAGCTGGGCGGATCATTCGGGGTTGCCGTGATCACCACGTTCATCGCCCGCCAGAACATGCTCCACCGGAATGATCTGGTAAGTAAACTGGATATTAACAATCCGGCAGTACAGCAGCGCGTCGAAGGTTTGCAGCATTCATTTATGGCAAAGGGGCTTTCCTCCGATGTTGCTCTGAAAAGCGGCTATAAGCTCCTTGATTTTACGGTTTCGAAACAGGCGCAGGTAATGTCTTATATGGACGTTTTTCTATACCTGGGCGTTTTGTTCCTTATTTGTGTACCGTTTGTACTTTGGACCAAAAGCGGCAAAGGCAAGGTAGACACCTCGGCAGTGCATTAATTTTTAAGTGTAGTAGTGTTGTGAAAGAAGCTTTCCGTGTTTGGGAAGTTTCTTTTTTTGGGGGGAAGGGGAGGATGGAGGGAAGGGAGGAAGGAGGAAGGGCTTTGGAGTCATTGAATGCGGTGTCTAAGTAATTCGTTTGAAGGAAACAAATTTTACATCTTAATGCATATAGTTTTTCATAGGCAATTAGCCCAAAAAATCACCTTCCTCCCTTTCCTCCTTCCTCCATCCTCCCTACTTTTACCCTCTTTACCAAAATAACCCGTGCACCAGAATTATCATTTTTTAAAACAACTCGCTCCGGCTTTACATGACCGATTAGCCGGGAAATACTTTATCGAGGCATTCAGTCAGGAGAAGGACGAGATCATCCTGGTCTTTGCGGACAGGGCGGGAGAAGATGAGTTGATCAATCCGTTTTTTATTAAAGCGACGCTTACTTCCCGGTTTGCCTGTTTGAGCTTCCCGGATAAGTTTGACCGGGCGCGCAGGAATAGTGTTAACCTGTTCAGTGATTTTGAGAATAAACCGGTCGCTTTGGTGAGGGTCTTTACAAACGAGCGGGCTATCAAAATTCAGTTTTCTGATGACAGTGCATTGGTTTTAAAGTTGTTCGGCAACAGGTCGAATTTGCTTTCTTTTGATTCCGAAGGAAATGTTGTTCAGGTCTTTAACAATAAATTAGTCCCAGATAAGTCCTTGTCCCTCGCGTCGTTTGATCGTGAAATCAACCAGTCGTTTGATGCTTATATTCAAAATAACCTCGACCATAAAGCCCTTTTTCCCACTTTCGGCAAACAGGTTAATGCTTATCTGGAACAGAAATTAGCGGGCAAGAAGGATGCCGGGGAGCGTTGGAGTGTGATCCGGGAGGTTATGCAACAGCTGGATGCATCGGAGTTTTTTCTGGTAAAAACCGATGGGGAGCCGGCGCTGACATTATTTGAAACCGGCGAGCTGATACAAAAGTTTACAGACCCGATCGAGGCGCTCAATGCATTTTACATTACCTATATCCGCCTCAGCGGACTCGACCGCGAAAAGGCGGAGTGGTTGAGGATACTTCGAAAACGCATTCAGCAAACAGATAACTATCTCGAAAACACGTTTGCAAAACTGGTAGAGCTGGAAAATGCCGTCCGCAACGACGAGATCGGGAATATTATCATGGCCAATATGCATAGCATCCCCGAGCGGTCGGAACAGGTTGAGCTTTTTGACTTTTACCGGGATGCGCCGATCCGCATTAAGCTGAAAAAGGAACTTTCGGCACAAAAGAATGCGGAGAATTATTACCGTAAGTCGAAAAACGAGAAGATTGAGATTGCGCGCTTGAACGACAGTCTGGCTTTTCGGGAGAAAGAGCGGGCAGAACTGGCGGAACATATCGAAAACATTAGTCAGATCGCTGCCTTACGGGAGTTACGAAGCTATTTGAAAACACACCTTCTGGACGGAAAAAAGGCGGAGACACCTGTAAATGATCTGTTCAAACGGGTGGACTTCCTTGGCTATGTGATCCTGATTGGCAGAAATGCAAAGAATAATGATATTTTGACCAAACAATTTGCCGGAAAAGAAGATCTCTGGCTGCATGCAAAAGATGTAACCGGCTCGCACGTGGTAGTCAAAAATCAGGCTGGAAAACCGTTTCCCGCACCCGTTATCGAGCGCGCCGCCGAGCTGGCCGCCTTCTATTCCAAACGAAAAAATGACTCGCTTTGCCCCGTTATTTATACCCCTAAAAAATTTGTACGAAAACCGAAAGGGCTTCCGGACGGCGCAGTGGTAATTGATAAAGAATCAGTGGTAATGGTAGTAGCAAAAGGGGAATAAACAGCCTTGGATATATCTAATGATATGACGAACTTCGTATGAAAATACAAAACCGGAATTTATAGTGCAGAATGCTTGAAAATCGTCGCTTCGTTATTATTGGATTTTTCTCATTAGTAGGTTTAATATACTTATTGCGGCTCTTCTACTTACAGGTTCTTGACGAGACCTATTCCATCGAGTCGTCGAGCAATTCCATCAAACGTGTTATCGAGATACCTTTCCGCGGCCAGATCTATGACCGCAACGGAAAACTGATTGTTTATAATACCCCCGTTTACGACCTGTTGGTTACGCCTCACAAAGCCAGGGTCGACGATACGTTGCGTTTCTGTCAGGTTTTGGGGATTGAAAGGAGGGATTTCGATAGTTTAATGGCTGCGGCCAGTGCATATAGCCGGTATAAGCCCTCGCTTTTTTTACGACAACTGTCAAAAGAAGATTTTGCGTCTATACAGGACGTGATGGTCGATTATTCGGGTTTCGAATTTGCCAAAAGTTCATTGCGCACCTACACGGCACCTACACTGGCCAATACCCTGGGATATGTGAGCGAGATCACCAGATCGCAGCTTGAAAAGCAGGAAGAGCCCTATTACCGCCAAAGCGATTACATTGGTCAGAGTGGTATTGAGAAAATATACGAAAATGAACTGCGCGGGAAGCGGGGCACCAAGTTTGTCATGCAGAATGTCAGCGGGGTTTATAAAGGGCCCTGGAAAAACGGTGAGCTGGATACGATGGCAGTGGCCGGCGAAAATCTTTACACCGGAATAGATCTGGCAGTACAGCAATATGCAGATAGTCTGATGGTTAACAAAGTGGGAAGCGTGGTCGCGATCGAACCTAAGACGGGCAAGATCATCTCCATAGTTTCTGCGCCAACTTATGACCCTAATATCCTGGCGAGCAGGTATTTCTCCAAAAATTTCGCGGCACTTGTCAGAAATCCTTACAAACCGCTTTTCAACAGACCGGTCATGGCCAGTTACCGGCCAGGATCCACATTTAAGCTGATACAGGCACTGATTGGTTTGCAGGAGGGGGTTATTACGCCTGGAAGTGGATTCACGCATGCAAACTGTCCGATGGGCTGCCACGTTCATCCGGCTACCAGCACGGTTGCACTGGGGGTGATGCATTCCTGCAACCCGTATTTCTACAATGTTTTCCGCAGGCTTATTTATAAAAACAATATTAAGAATACGTTTAGGGCGTCCGCAGTCGGGCTGGACGAGTGGCACGACCGGATGAGCAAGTTTGGCATCGGCCAACGTCTGGGGATCGATCTTCCCAGCGAGTACAAGGGGAATTTGCCCGATAAAAAATACTATGACCGTTTTTATGGAGAGTATCGCTGGAAATTTTCCAATATCTATTCGCTGAGTATCGGAGAAGGGGAGTTGCTGATCACACCTTTAAAAATGGCAAACGTGGCGGCTATCATCGCGAACCGGGGCTACTACTATACGCCCCACGTGATCCACGGAATAGGAGACAAAAAGTTTGTCAAGCCTGAATACCTGGTGAGGCACGATAGCGGGGTAGACCCACATAATTTTGATCCGGTGATCGAGGGCATGATTGGTGCGGTGGAAGGAGGTACTGCGCGGAGATCGAAAGTGGAAGGGATCACGATTGCCGGGAAAACGGGTACGTCCCAGAATAAAAAAGGAGACGATAGTTCAATCTTTATTGCATTTGCGCCGGTAGAGGATCCAAAAATCGCCATAGCGGTATTTGTTGAATATGCAGGTGCAGGAGGTTCGGCCGCCGCGCCCATTGCCAACCTGGTAATCGAAAAGTACCTGACCGGAAAAGTGACCAACAAGGCGCTTGAAGAGCGAATGCTGAAAGCGGATTTTATGAGCAAAGTGATTCTGCCGGGACAGAAAAAACCAATTCCGGTCGATACTACCAAGAAAAAACCTGCAACTCCTGAAAAGCCTTCGGCCCAAAACAAGCCGGTCGCCGTCAATCCATAATATCAATTCAAGGATTTATAATTCCGAATATTTCAATGCCTGAAAATAAGCCTATTACGAAGAATGTAGACTGGATTGTGGTGCTGATCTACATTGCTTGCCTTGCTATTGGCTGGGTTAATATATATGCGGCCGTGTACAACCCGGAGGCGCAAACCAGCATGTTCGATTTTAATAACAATGCAGGGAAGCAGCTGATGTGGATTGGTACTGCGGCATTGCTGATCGTTTGTATCCTGGTGATCGATTACAAATTTTACGAAACATTCTCCTTCATTATTTACGCGGTGGTGATTGCATTGCTCGTAATAGTATTGTTTGCCGGCTCGAATATCAACGGATCGCGTTCCTGGATCAAGCTGGGGGCATTTTCATTGCAGCCCGCGGAATTCTCCAAACTGGCGATCAGTCTGGCGATCTCTAAATACCTGAGCGACCCGGCGATCAGTCTCACGCGAAAGCTCAAAGATTATTACCCGATCATGGGTATCATCGCATTACCTGCATTCCTAATTTTATTATCGAATGAAACGGGTTCGATGCTCGTCTTTGCGTCCTTCGCCGTGGTGCTATACCGGGAGGGGATGCCTGGTTTCATTCCTGCTATCGGCATGGTAATGGCCGCTTTGCTGATCATTACACTGCTTTTTGTCAAATGGTATATCGCCGGTGCGATCATCGTTATTGCAGGACTGGCGATCTGGATTATGCCGGTTATGACCCGCCGTCGGGGCGGTTTATGGGCGACGATCCTGATTTCGTTTGTGATGATCGGGATCGTTTTCGGGGTTGATTTTTTTATGAATAATGTATTGCAAAAACACCAGCGTGGCCGGATCATGGTACTCCTCGACCCGGATTCTGACCCGAGAGGTATTGGCTGGAACGTAATTCAATCCAAGATCGCGATCGGATCAGGTGGTTTTGCTGGAAAGGGTTTTTTGCAAGGTACCCAGACTAAATTTGACTTTGTCCCTGAGCAAAGTACCGACTTCATTTTCTGTACGGTAGGCGAGGAGCACGGGTTTATCGGTGCGGCAGTGGTAGTCTTTCTTTTTGTTTGTCTGATCTCAAGACTTGTCATTCTCGCAGAACGACAGCGAAGCCGCTTTGCGAGGGTTTACGGTTATTGTGTGGCGGGAATTCTCTTTTTCCACTTTATGATTAATGTCGGTATGACGATCGGTCTGATGCCGGTGATCGGGATTCCTTTGCCGTTTTTCAGCTACGGAGGTTCCTCACTCTGGTCCTTCTCGATTCTGCTGTTCATTTTCCTCAAAATCGATGCCCAGCGGCCGTTTACATTGTCCAGAGGTTAATGATCGAATGACTGAATGACTGAATGACCCAATGACCCAATTATTGAATGACCGAATGACCCAATGACCAAATAGCTTTTCATTCATTCATTCATTCATTCATTCACAATTTCCCAGCTGCCAGGATCAGCAATACCCAGCCGACAATCAAAGCCAGTCCGCCGATGGGTGCGGTGGCGCCAAACTTGGTAATGCCTGTGAAGCAGATCGCATAGAGGGATCCGGAAAATATGATCACACCGATCGCGAATGCATTACCTGACCAGCCGAGTAGTTTTACCGCATCTGCACCTGCGCGCTGCATTAATATACCTACGAGCACCATGGCCAGTGCGTGATAAAACTGGTATTTAACTGCTGTTTCAAATGTATCAGTCCGGCCGGAAGCTTCCAGCATTCCCTTCAAAGCGTGGGCGCCGAAAGCGCCGAGCGCTACTGCCAAAGCACCTAATATGCCGCCCGCCTGTATCATGAATTTCATAGAATTGTTCTTTTTAGTAAGCGGGTAAAGTTAGCCGCTGGCGAAAGGGCAACCAACGGTTTGTGCCAATTTTATTATATTGCGGCACAGGAGAGAGCGGACATTATTTTAACTCCGCCAGTCGCGCACAAGCTTACTCAAATGACGTTAGAACGCTTTATTCAACTCTGGACACACCGCTATCATAAATATTCCCACATTTTCGAAGCCCGTTTGCTAGGCTACCGGGCACGTTTACATTTTCAGGGCGTCAAGCGAAAATTAGAAAAAGGGCGGAAGCTGATCGCCATTGTCCGCACAGAACATTTCGGGGATATTATTGCTGCTGAGCCTATTTCTCGATATGTCAGGTCACTGCACCCGGATGCACATATTGTCTGGTTTGTCAAACCTGCATTTTATGAGCTGGTAGCATTTAATCCGGCGGTAGATGAAGTTTTCAAAGAGTTTTGCGTCACCCAGCGGCAGATTTTAATGGCGGGCAATGTATTCGATGAAGTGATAGAACTGCAATTCAGCAACAATAACCATTGCCCGAAATGCCAGGTCTTTATTGATAACCCCGTCGCAGTGCAGCGGGACATCACTATTTTCAATTATTTCGATTATGGTAACCTGCTGGAAGTTTTTGCACAAACAGGTAGCCTGATCCCGGCGAGAGCCAAGTTCCCTGCCGATGACCAGCCGAGATTGTATTTACAGGAAAGTCATCGCGCGAAAGTAGATCAGCTACAATTATCCGGGCGTTTTGTCGTACTGCATTGTCAGTCAAATTATAAGCCGAAAGACTGGCCCTCCGAAAGATGGGAAATGCTTGTAGCCTGGCTGGCAGCTAATTACGATTACCAGATTGTAGAGGTAGGAATGAAAAGCAGCCTGCAGGTGGACACAAAAGCTTACCACAATTTGTGCGGGCAGTTGTCGATCCTGGAAACTGCCGAGGTGATCCGCCGGGCGCAGTTTTTTATCGGACTGGACAGTGGCCCGTCGCATCTGGCCAATGCAACCGGCACTTTTGGGATGATACTGATGGGTGCATTGAATAATTTTTTGAATTACAATCCTTACTCAGGCACGTATGGGCGGCAGGAAAATGTAGTTTTGGTCCGCCAGCCTGAGCTGCCTTGCTGCGATCTGACTTTTGATTTTGTAAAGGAAAAGGTACAGGAAGTGCTGGACAAGAGCTCGAAGGTATCTGCGTTATCGTGAGCCAAAAATGGCACTGCCGACCCTGACGAGCGTGCTGCCTTCTTCGGCCGCCAGGAGGTAGTCGCCGCTCATGCCCATTGAAAGTTCCCGCATCTCAACCCACTCATTTTCATATTGTTTAAATGATTCGAAAAGCGCTTTGAGTCCCTTGAATTCCGACCTGATCACGTTGGTATCGTCCGTATTGGAGGCCATTCCCATTAAGCCTGCGATCTTTATATTGGATAAATCCGCCAGTTCAGATGAGGTGACGATTTCCTTTGCTTCTGCTTCTGAGAGACCGAACTTGGTTTCCTCGCTCGCGATGAAAATTTGTAGCAGGCACTCTATCGTGCGGTTGTTTTTGCCGGCTTCTTTATTTATTTCTTTCAGCAATTTCAAACTATCTACCGAGTGGATCAGCGACACGAAAGGCGCGATGTATTTAACCTTATTGCTTTGTAAATGGCCGATCATATGCCACGCAATGTCCCCGGGCAGTTCCTCGGATTTGGCTACCATTTCCTGCACTTTATTTTCGCCAAACCGCTTGGCCCCAGCCTCATAAGCTTCCCTGAGCACTTCCGCAGGCTTGGTTTTTGTTACAGCCACAAGCCGGGTTTCCTGTTTTAATCCTTTTTCTATTCGGGCAATATTTTCAGCAATAGAAGGCATTGATGGTAGTTAATTTTTTGAGAATTAAGGTTTTAAATAACAATATCCGGGATCTGGAAACAGAATTTAGATGTGGACATATTTCAAAATTGAAAAAAACATATTTCTTTTACCAACTTAATTAACAATTTAACCTTCTGTATGGACTACAACCAGGAACAAAAACAAGACCGAAAGACGCTTCTATGGGCAGCATTGGCTGTATTGTTACTGCTCAATTTGGTACTTGTTTATTTTATCTATCACGAAAAACAGGAGAACCTGGCGAAGGATGAGATCATAACTGCAAAAACGGAAGAAGTTTTATCCATTAAAACAAAACTGGATTCGATCTCCGCTGAGCTGGATGTCAAAATCGCGGAGATCCAGAAATTGGGTGGCAGCGTCGATTCGCTCGTAGCTTTGAAAGCGCAACTGGAAAAAGACAAGCAGGAGCTTAAAAATTCGACCACTTATTCGGCCGCCAATTACAATAAGAAGATCAAATCCTACGAATCTATATTGTCTGAAAAGGATAGTGAAATCGCCAATCTAAGGCAACAACTGGGTGTCGCTACCTCTAAGAACGAAGAGCTCAACGAAAAAGTGACCGGGCTGGAATCTGAAAAACAATTGTTGGCAGATTCTGTGACCAACTATTCGGTACAAAACCGCGAGTTGAGCGAAAAGGTAAATCTGGCCTCTGCATTAAGAGCAGAAGCATTGACTGTCAATGCGGTATCGTCGAAAGGTAAGGAGCGGCAGGGCGGTAAATACAAGGCAAAACGAATTGATAAGTTGCGCGTAAACTTCAAACTGGCTGAAAACGCAGTAGCGAAACAGAATGAAAAACAGATTTACCTGCGTATCCTCGATCCCGACGGTGCAGTGCTGTCGGACATGGCGACTGGCTCAGGCTCGTTCATGCACAATGGTAAGGAGTTGATATTCAGTTCTTCCCAGACCGTGACTTTCGATAACAGCAATCAGTCCGTTGATATTCTTTACGGCAGGGGAGGCATCCCGCTGAAAGACGGCAAATATGCGATCGAGCTTTATAGCGAAGGTTTTAAAATAGGCGAGGGCGATTTCACGGTGAAATGATCTGCTGCCGGCAATAACTTGCGTTCAATACTGTTGAGGACTTGGAATTTCGGTTTACAAATCCTATTTTTGCACCCTCATTTTGGTTTAAACCAAGGTGAGGGTTTTTTACTTTTATAAATACTAACAAATTACCGTATGTCTAAACAGTATGAAACGGTGTTCATTCTAACTCCCATTTTGTCTGAGGCCCAGGCAAAGGACGCCGTTGAAAAATTCACTACAATCCTTACCTCCAACGGAGCGTCGATTGTACATGAAGAGAACTGGGGATTGCGCAAGCTGGCCTACCCCATCCAAAAGAAAAATTCAGGTTTCTATCACGTAGTGGAATACACTTCGAATGAAGGAAATGTGGTGGATGTTTTGGAAACAGAATTCCGTCGTGACGAGCGTATTTTGCGCTTTATGACTATCGTCCTTGACAAGCATTCAATTGCTTACAACGAGAAAAAACGCAAAGGACTGGTAGGTAGGAAGAGAGAAGAATCTACTGAATCTAAAACCGAAAACGCATAAGCTATGTCACTAGTTAACGAACCGGTTGAAAAGAACATTAACCGTAAGAAATATTGCCGCTTCAAAAAAGCCGGTATCAAATATATCGATTACAAGAATCCTGACTTTTTGCTGAAACTTGTAAATGAGCAAGGTAAGATCTTACCACGCCGCCTTACAGGAACAAGCCTGAAATATCAGCGCAAAGTATCTCAGGCAATTAAAAGAGCACGTCATTTGGCCCTTTTGCCATTTGTTGCTGATCAATTGAAATAATACAGTAAAGAGCTACAAACAATGGAAATCATACTTTTAACCGATATAGCAGGAGTAGGTTATAAGAACGATATCGTGACCGTGAAGGCGGGATACGGTCGTAATTATCTTATTCCTCAGGGATTTGCGCTGTTGGCTAACACGTCCAACCGCAAAATCGTAACTGAGAACGTACGTCAGGCTGCCCACAAAGCAGAGAAGCTGAAAAAAGATGCGGAGGATATCGCATCGGCAATCGGCGATCTGACAATTGATATCAAAACAGTAGTAGGAGAAAGCGGACGTATTTTCGGCCGGGTTACCAATACGCAGGTTGCTGATATTCTGAAAGCAAAAGGATTCGATATCGACCGTAAGAAAATCACTGTTGACGATGTTAAGTCGATCGGCACATATTCTGCGACAATCGATCTTCACAAAGAAGTGAAACACAAAATCGCGCTGAATGTAATTGCGGCGGAGGATTAGTTTTAGCTGTTAGCTATTAGCAATTAGGTTTTAGCTTTTTAAATAGAAAACCGGGACGAGTATATAACTCGATCCCGGTTTTTTTGCTAACAGCTAACAGCTAACAGCTAACAGCTAACAGCTAACAGCTAACATTTAAATCGCCGGAATCCTCAATACCTGGCCCGGATATATCTTATCAGGATGTGTCAACATCGGTTTGTTTGCTTCAAAAATAACCGGGTACTTCATCATATCTCCATAAACGGTCTGTGCGATCTTAGATAGTGTGTCGCCTTTTTCCACAGTGTGATAGGTAGCCTCAGGTGCCGGAGTAGCCACTTTCAGGCGGTTGTCTACAACTTGTACTCCCTCTACATTACCCACTGCCAGCGCGATCTTTTCTGCGTCCTCCTGTTTTGCCACCTCGCCTTCCAACGTGACGGTGTCGCCTGCTGTTTTGACCGTGAGACTGTTGTAAGTAAGTCCTAATGCTTTCACGTGCGCAAGTAAGGCGCTGGCGCGTAACGGTTCAACTTCGGGAGCCGGTGCGGCAGCATCTTCTTTTTTAAATACCTTTTCGCCTGATCCTTTGAGAAACGAGAATAAGCCCATGTTTTTGTTTTTTAAATGGTAAGGTGATTGAATGGGGGAGAAGCACTTTCGATCTTTCCCACAACGGCAATTGCAATTATTATACCAGCAAAACTCAGAGATGAAATAGCCTCACTACACTTGTTTTAAACTTCAACTTTGTACTTTTGCAATCATTGAAATTAATGCCGACTTCTGTTCCCGCTACTGAATGAATCGCCCCGAATCCCTTAAAAAACTTAAAAGTGAAGAGTTTGATATATGTATTATCGGGGCTGGCGCGAGTGGTGCCGGATGCGCCCTCGACGCTGTTCTGAGAGGGTATAAAGTTGCATTAATTGATAAAAAGGATTTTGCCTCTGAAACTTCTTCCAGGTCGACAAAGCTTATTCACGGCGGCGTTCGTTATCTCGAACAGGCATTCAAAAAGCTTGATTTCGCGCAGCTTAAACAAGTCCGGCACGGGTTGGAAGAGCGGCACATAGTTCTTAAAAATGCCCCGCACCTGGCACGACCGCTCGCATTAATGACGCCTGTTGCTTCCTGGGTCGAAGGTTTGTATTTTAAAATCGGTTTACAGATTTACGATGCATTTGCAACCAACGATACGCTGCCCAAAAGTAAGTGGCTGACTAAAAAGGAGGTATTAGCCAAGATCCCGACATTGGATTCAAAAAAACTGCATAGCGGCGTGCTGTATTACGACGGGCAGTTGGATGATGCACGGTATTGTCTGGCTATCGTCCAGTCGGCAGCGGAGGCCGGGGCTGCTGTGGCGAATTATATGGAGGTATCAGGTTTTGGAAGAAGCCCGTCAGGGAAATTGAATGCAGTCGAGGCTATTGATACGCGCTCCGGAGAGAGATACGCAATCAAGGCGAAGCTTGTTATTAATTGTACGGGACCGTTTGCGGACCAAATCAGGCTCCTCGCAAATCCTGCGCTTACTGAGAGGCTTCGCCCCAGCAAGGGAGTGCATGTTGTGCTGCCAGCCGCTACGCTCAATAGTGAATATGCAATGCTTATCCCGAAAACCTCTGATGGAAGGGTCGTTTTTGCGATACCGTTTGAAGGCGCCACCATGATCGGAACAACCGACACAGATTATAAGGATGTTACAAGTGAGCCTACGCTGAACGAAGAAGAAAAGCGATATCTGGCAGATACCCTGAATCCTTATCTGGCCAAACCGATCAGATTAGAGGAGTTAAAGTCGGGCTTTGGAGGGTTACGTCCGCTACTTTCTGCCGACCCGGGCAAGTCAACGAAAAGTCTGGTAAGAGACCATGAAGTGGAGACAGACGAGAAGTCGGGCCTGATTAGCTTACTTGGCGGAAAATGGACGACCTACCGTTTGATGGCCAAGGATACCATCGACGAGGCCGATCTGTTTTTCTCAAAAACCAATACTTGCACGACCGATTCCTGCATCCTGGCAGGAGGTGAAAATTACAGCTTTGATTTATGGAAAAAACTGGCTGTTGCCTATAAGCTGCCTGACAATATTTGCCAGCACTTAACCCGGAAATACGGTTCCCGCGCAGATTATATTGGTCAGTTGACTTTGGATAACAATAGTTTGAAGGACAGGCTATTGGATCACCTTCCATACATCAGGGCAGAGGTGGTATACACAGTCCGGGAGGAAATGGCAGTGACCCTGCGCGATTTTTTTGCAAGAAGAATACGTTTGGAAATTACCGGCTGGCTCGAAACGCTGAGCGCGCTTCCTGTTGTGGCTGATTTGATGGCACGGGAATTGGGATGGAGTGACGATCAAAAGCAAAATGAGATTTCACATTATGCTGACCTGATCCAAAAGTTTATTTCCGATGCAAAATCAGCGTAAGTACCATACGTATTACCGTCATTTAAAAGAATGTATATCACTCAATCTGCCTGCATTTCGCCTCAACGAACCTTTGACAATGCTTTTCTCGAGGGTGATGTAAAGCTGTACCGTGGGGTCCGCTATGCGGCGATAGAACCGGAATATAGTCAACTGATTCCCGCAGGGCTGCTCAGGCGCATGGGAAAAGCTATCAGAATGGGCGTTGGGGCTGGACTACCGCTGGTAAGCGACAATGATATTGACGGGATCATACTGGGAACCGCAAATGGCGGCCTGGAAGATTGTCTGAAATTTTTGAACCAGATCGTCGATTTCAATGAAGGCACACTTACTCCCACCAATTTTGTGCAAAGTACGCCCAATGCAGTTGCCGGCAGTCTCGCGCTGATGAGCAAAACCACCGGGTACAATATAACGCACGTACACAAAGGACTCGCATTCGAAGCTGCGCTGATCGACGGTCTGATGCTGATGGAGGAAAAACGAGCATCCAGGTTGGTTATCGGTAGCGTGGAGGAGATATCCGACTATAACCACAACATCGACTCGCTGGGAGGGGCATTCAAGTCGGAAGAGCGAGGCGCTGAAACATTGTTCAGCTCAGGAACACCAGGCTCTGTTAACGGGGAAGGGGCGGCCATGTTTGTAATCGATGCCAAAAGAACGGGAACGAATGCGCCGCGAATTGTAGATGTGGCCCAAACAAGCTATTTGCCGGAAAGTGGGTTAGGGGAAAAGGTGATATCGTTTTTAGCCAAAAATAATCTTGAGCCGCAAAGCATTGACGCTTTGTTCATCGGTATGAGCGGAGATAGCCGCACAGATCACATCTATACCGATCTGCACAAAAAACTATTCCCCGCGACGAATTGCTATTCTTACAAAAATCTGGTCGGCGATTATCCTACCGCTTCCGCATTTGCACTGTGGCTGGCTGTTCAACTCTATGACGGCAAATCCTTGCCGGACCAATGCACGTACAACTTTTCAGAGAAGCGCGAAACCCGAAATGTATTGATATACAATCACTTCAAAGGGTTACAGCACGGATTGATTTTGCTTGCCAGTGACTAAATCTCTTGCTGCTCTTTCATTTTGATAACCTTGGCCAGAGTAGGCAATATCGTATCGTGTTTTTTTACAAATGGATTTGAAGTGTCCCAGACATATCCCGCCAGTACCGAGCAGATCTGATTTTTAATGTCCTGATCTATATACCTGGCGAAAACAATGGTTTGGAAATCACCGCTGTACCACCCGGAAACATAGCTTCTGAATACATCAATGCCTTTTTGAACTACATTCTCATACTCATTTTTCCAGTCGACCTTTTCTCCGCGTAAGTGCCGGTCGGTCATTTTGGCGGAAAGTAATCCGGAGGCTGTCGCGAATGTTACCCCTGAGGAAAATATAGGATCTAAAAATTCAGTGCTGTTGCCGGAAAGAACAAAGCCTTCTCCGTACATCGTTTTGACACCTACCGAATAGCCCAGAATGTGGCGAGGCTCGAATTTTAGTTCGGAGTCCTTGAACCGGCCATTCAGGTCTTCAAAATTGCGGATAAAATCCTTATACTTTTGTCCCTCGTTTTCGGCTAGTTCCACTACTTTTTCCTTATCGCTCACAATGCCGACTGAGGTAGAACCGTCAGAAAATGGGATTGCCCAGATCCATGATTTATTGTCGTCAAACGAATGGACAAAAATGTTGTTGCTGGCCTCCTCGGTTCTTTCAATATCTTCCAAATGTGAAAAAATAGCCCCTCTCGGAGTGAATGCCGATGGTTTACTCAGGTCGAACAGCCTGGGCAAAACCCTCCCGTAGCCGCTGGAATCGATAATGAAGCGACATTGAATGGTATGGCTATCGCCATTTACATCCCTGTACTCCAAAACCTGCTTATCCTCACTGCAGGCTACATGCAGTACTTCGCACTCGAAGTTGACATCAACGCCTTTTGCTCTCGTCGCCTCAGCCAATGTATTATCGAAATCGGCGCGTTTGACCTGCCAGGTCCAGGTCCAGCCTTTGGTAAATTGTTCCGAAAAGAAAAACTCGCAGCGTTTTTCGCCAAGCATAAAGGCTGCTCCGGTTTTTTTCTGAAAATTTTGCTTTTCCACAGCTTCAAGCAAACCTGATTCGCTCAGATGCTCCATGCAGCAAGGAAGCAAACTTTCGCCGATCTGGAAACGCGGGAATTTTTCTTTTTCTAATATGGTAACCTGGTAGCCCTGCTTTTGGAGGTAAGAAGCTGCTACCGTTCCGGCCGGGCCAGCGCCAATAACCACTACGTCAACTGTTTGCATAATTAAGCGTCCTTTACTTTTTGAATGAGTATATCTTTATCTACAAAGGGAAAACAGGTGATAAAGGCACTTACAGTGACGCCAAGTATCCCGTGAAGCGAAATATTTTGGCCTGTCAGGTGCAGGTTTGGAATTTTTGTTTTGGTATTGATCTGCGTTTTCGCGGGCGATACCGAATCTTTCATGATACCATACATAGAGCCATCTTTATTGCCGATATAATCCCGGAAAGTAAGCGGTGTCGCGCTGTGCACTGCTTTAATTTGTTCAGAAATTCCGGGAAATAGCTCTTCCATGCGACGGATAACCTGTGCTTCCTTTTCTTTTTTGAACTGAATATATTCCTCATGCCGCTCGCCCGGCTCTGCGATTGTGCTGAAAGATTTCTCCCATCTGGCGGTTTCCGAAGCTTTCATATAGGTCATTACCGACATGGAATCTGCATACTCGCCCGTCCTGGAAATGTGAGGGGTGCAGATAAAGCTGGTTTGCGGCCAGTTTTCCGGTTCGTAATCCGCAGTATCCCAAACATTGTCAGTATCATGGAAATATATATTATGGTTCAGATATTTAAATGTTTTTTCTTTAAAAGTGATGTGTACCAGAAAAGTAGAAACCGTGTTTTCAAGTCCCTGTATCCGGCTTTTATAAACGTTCAGAAACCTTTCCTGTCCAAAAATATCAATCGTTACTGCCGGATGCACATTTGATATAAATTGCTTTCCCCTCACGCGTTCGCCGTTTTCTAAAACTACTTCCCGTACGAGACCGTCTTGATTGTAGTTGGCCGACACCACTTTTTTATGTTTAACTATTTTCCCGCCGTTCTGCCTCACGATTTTACTGAACTGGATCGCGATCTGGGAGCCTCCGTCGGTAAGTTTGTAAGCGCCCGACAAGTAACTTTTCATAATCAATGCGTGCACATAAAAAGGCGTCTTACGCCTCGTTCCTGCATACAGCAGGTTGGAGCCCGCCAGCACATTACGCAGCCTGACATTATCAGTCAGCGAAGCGATATAGTCGTGCGCATTGATCGTCAGAATGTCGCTTTCCAGGTAGTAACCGTCGGACGCACTTTCCAGATTATAAAGCGGAAACTTAGTGCATATCTCTAATATTTTCGAGCAATACTTATTTATCGCATCTTCTTCTTCGGGAAAAAAGGAAATCAGGTTTTTGGCAAACTGGTCAAATCCCTGAGTGTAAGGGTATTCCTCGCCATCCGCAAACCGGATCACATCGAACTGCTCATCGAGTCGTTTCAACTTCAGTTTGTCGAGAATACCGAAATATTTGAAAAACTGGTGCAGATTTTCGCCTTCATCCAAACTACCCACGTAATGGACGCCGGTATCGAAAATGCTTTTTCCCCGGCTGTAAACCTGCAAGTGCCCGCCGATCTGGTGATTTTTTTCCAGTACAATCACACTATAATTCTCCATCGACAAAATAGCAGCACATACCAGCCCTCCCAGGCCGCTTCCCACAATGACGAAATCGTACTCTCTTTCTAACGACGACAGCATTTTATAGCCAGGAAAAGTTAAGATGCAATTTGTGTGATTTCAGACGGTTGAGATGGTTTTCGCAGAATGAACAACACGTTGGAAGTATTTTTCGAATGTGTTTTCAGCTCGAATATAAGTTGGTTTTCTCCGGCAAAGTCGCGAATATCCTGCGTTGAGAAGAAGTGGAATGCTTCTTCCTTCTTATTGAAAGAAAATAAACCGGTAGACAATGCTTCTGTGGTTTTTGTATTCTTATGCCTTTTTTCATCATCGGTTACGCCGTCGCGAATGAACAGGATGCCGCCAGGGTTCAGCGCAGCCACACAACCTTTCAGTAAATTAAGCTGTTTTTCTTTGGACAGATAATGCAGGATATCATTTAAAAAAATTACATCCGTTTTCCCCAGTCCCACCTGCATTACATCCGCTTGCCTGAAACGGAGGTTAAAGGTTTTATTGTAACTGTTTTTGGCAATCAATATCTTTTCTTCGTCATAATCAATACCCTCGATAATCCGCTCCTGATTTTTGTAATGGAGGTAAAATGACAGATAGCCATATCCGCAGCCCAGATCCATAATGTTCCTGCGATCGCCGATCAGTTCATTGTAAAAAGTAAAGTTCGATTTCTCGAGTCTCCACTTTACTTTGAAATACCATTCCAATATCGGCCCTTTGAATACATAATTGGTAAATATTTTATGTTTCAAATAATCAGTATTCTCCATCTCGTCTTTGAAACCGGCATAACTGTTACGAAAGTATGCGGCAATGTTCTTTGTTTTATCGCGTAACTGCCCGCCCCACCTTTCGTCTGAATAGGAGATAGGCGGCAATACGCGCACATTCAGGGCTCCCGGACGGATCAGGAAATCGCCTTTCGGTAAAACATCGTGTGCACCATGGATGAGTATCGGCTGAATATCGAGACCCAGTTCTCCGGCGAGATGAAATGCACCTTTGTGAAAGCGCGCAATTTCGCCGTCATCCGAGCGGGTACCTTCCGGAAATATGAGCAAAGAGTAGCCTTCTTCCACCAGTGCTTTCACTTTTTCACGATTTCGCTCAGGGCCATCGTCTGTATAAACATAACCCGCGTACCTTATAATTGGCCCAAAAAAAGGTGATTTGTAAACCCAGCCCTTCACCATCAGCACTATTTTGGGGTGCAGCATAATGGCCAGCAGAATATCCAGAAACGATGTGTGATTGGCAATAAATAGTACTGGTTTGTTCATATTCAGGTTTTCCAGCCCTGAGAGTTGCTTTTTTACGTGCGGGCCAGAGTAGATTACCGTTTTCGCAAACCAGGATAGAGAGTTGTTGATCATCGCTCGTTTTCGTTTTTTCGAAATCGGCAATATCAGCACAGTGAGCAATTTAGAGTGTAAAAAAAGGCAGCCTGAAAGGAAATAGGTGAAACTTGAAATGCTGATCAGAAAGGGCAGCATCGTGACCGGAGCCTTTTTTCGGGCAATCCTGTTTTGAACAAAAAAATCAAAGAGTATAGGCTGGAAAGCGAAGGAAATGAAGAGGATGCATGCAATGCCAATTACGCTGATCAGTGCTATCGAGTGAATTGCAGGATGTTCGGCGAAAATAAGGACGCCGGTACCGATAATAGTCGTGGTCGCCGACAGAATGATCGCCGACTGGTAAGAGTTAAGCGTATCTTTCCGGTATTTGTATTTGCCGAGAAGCCCGTCGGTTACAAAAATGCTGAAATCGTCGCCTAGTCCGAAAATAAATGTAGTAACGATCACATTAACAAAATTGAATTTAATGCCCAGGATCGCAGCGATACCAAGGATCCAGATCCAGCTGATCACCATGGGCAGAAACGAAAGAAGGGTAAGCTCGATCCTTCCATAGACGATCAGCAGGGTAAGGAAAACAATCGAGGCTGAAATGAAAAGCAGGTAGTTGAAGTCATTTTTGACCATGGAAAGCATTTCGCCGGCCATCTCACCGCGGTCAAATAAAGTTGCGCCAGCGATTTTCCGAAGTTCGGTTTTCACAAAGGGCAGGTTGTTTTGAGGCACGATCAGTGTTGAAATGAAAGTACTTCCTGCACGGTTTTGTTCGATCAGGTTATCGATACCAAGCTCACGGAAGAGGGTATCCAGCGAAACGGAAGCCTGATCCCGGCCTGCTATCCAGTTTTTGAAATCATTAAAGGCGAATGAATTAAAGCCGCTTTTTGCTCCGGCTCTGTCCATGATATTAAAAATCTGTTCCTTGCGCCCGAGATCCCAGTAGTCATGCCATGCGCGTATCCGTTCGATCTGTAACGCCCTCGGAATCAGTAGTGCGCCGGAGCTGGCGAAACTGCTGATCTTTCCATTATCTTTTAATCCCGCGAGCTTCTGATAAATCTCGAAGTTCACCTTCTCAGCAATATTCCTGTTTGCATTTGTTGCAAAAACATAGATCCGTTTCTGACTTTTCGGGTCGATTCCGGTGAGTGCCTGTTCCCGCGCGGAAAGATCGTCGCTTTGCATACTGAGGTTATCAAAACCGCTGTCAAATTCGGTATACCGGGCATAATACAGGAAAATCAGTGTCAGTATTGCGATCAGGGCGAGCAATGCCGGCCGCCATTTGGGCGCCAGTGCAGGTAACCTGAGTGATCTTCTTTCGGCAGGTAATTTTTTATAATCAAAAGAAGCCGACGCCAGGATAACCGGGAGTGCGATCAGCGTAAAAAGCGCCGCTCCCAGAAGGCTCAGAGAAGAGAATAATCCGAAATCCTGCAAAAAGGTAGAGTTGGCAAAACTGAGCGCACTGAATGCCAGTACAGTGGTGAAACTGCCGGTAAGCAAAGGCGAGCTGACTTCCTTTACCGCCGTCGGAATAGAGGCAGTATGCCGCAGGTGCGTGAAAAAGTGAAAGGCATAGTCGAGTAAAATGCCAAAAATGACTGCGCCTGTCGCCAGCGATATTCCTGATACTTCCGGCCTTACGTAGCCAATTATCCCGAGTGCGAAGACCGCACCGAAAAGCCCTGGCAGCAGCATAAATACCGGGATCAGGAATTTGCGATAGTAGCCGATCAGCAGAAGCAGGATCGCAGCGATGGCAATGAATGACGTTAAATAGCTGTCACGTTTAACCTGAATTGCATTTCGGGCTGAAATTTCGAAAGTGCCGAAATAGGAGAGGTGATTGTACCTGTGCTGCGTGTTCCACTTTGCGCGGAAAGCTTCTGTCAGCTCAAATAACTCCACATTTTTATCCGAATTCCCTGAATCGAATGTTGTGGAAGCGAAAATCAGTATTTGCCTGCGGTTAGCCGAGAACATCATCCCGTCATCGATCACCAGTCCCCCCGCATTGTTGATGGCATTGAGCGACTGAAAATATTTTCCGGTAATACCGAGCGGATCGTTCAGGATAAAGGCCTTGAAGAAAGAGCCGCCAGGTGTTAACAGCTGATTGTAAGTCGAAGCTATTGAGGTATTTATTGAATCGGGAATGATCCGGGAGCTGATATGTTCGTAGTACTGCTTGTCGATTAGCTCAGGAAAATGAGCCAGCACATATTGGTAAAGATCTTCCTGCACATTCGGCCGCTCAATCTGTAAATTGCGGATATAGCCGTTGGTATAGCGCCTGAGCGAATCCGAAAACCGCTCGGCTAATGTCCTGGCGGCTTCGCTATCAGTGTCTTTCGGAACATCGAGGGAAAAAACGACCTGGTTAATGATGTTTTTCTGCTCGACCAGCCGGTTAAATTCCTCGAAGCTTTTCCCTTTCGGCAGAGCGGCGAAAATGCTTTCTGTGACTCTCAGCCGGAAAATGCCGGAGAGAAGGAACGCGGAAAGTAAAATAAGACTGAGGAAAAAAGCTGTTTTGTGGCCGGAAAGGAATTTATTTAACCTTAAAAGCAAATCTCCGATCATCGGCGGGTAACGAGTGAGTGTCAGACAAAATTAATCAAATGTACAAATCAGACAACTTCATACAGTCCGGAAGCGGTGATTGTGCGGTTTGTCAAAGCCGCAAAAAAAGATTTATTTTACACAATATTCAATTACTCCATCTTAAATGAATCGTATTTCATTAGCTCAGATCGAGCAATATGCTTTTGAAAAAAAGGAATTTATCTTAGCCGACGACGCCCTCCATCAAGTATCGAAATCTTTTGCCTTTTTAACGAATTTCTCCAAAGATAAAATTATATACGGGATCAATACCGGCTTTGGCCCGATGGCCCAATACCGTATTGAAACTGACAAACTCAGTAATCTTCAATATAACCTGATCCGCAGCCATTCCAGCGGAATCGGCAAGCCACTTTCGGAAATTTACGCACGCAGCGTGATGGTGGCCAGGCTGAATTCATTTCTGCAGGCGAATTCCGGCGTAAGTACGGCGGTGATCAAGCAGTTGGTGGCTTTTCTAAACAATGGTATTGTTCCGGAGATCTTCGAGCACGGCAGTGTCGGAGCGAGTGGCGATTTGGTGCAATTGTCGCATTTGGGCCTGAACCTGATCGGTGAAGGTTTTGTGTATGATGATGGCGTGCGTAAAAAAACGGAAGATGTCCTGGCTCAAAAGAACATGGAGCCTTTGAAAATGGAGCTCCGCGACGGGCTTGGACTGATCAACGGCACTTCCTGTATGACAGGAATGGCGGCTATTAATATTATATATGCCAAAAGACTGTTGCAATGGGCCGTGGCAGCTTCCTCGATGCTCAATGAAGTCATCGAAGCTTTTGACGATTCATTTTCCAAAGAACTGAACGCGGTTAAACATCATAAAGGCCAGCAGCTGATTGCGCAGCAAATGCGTGATTTTGTGGCAGGCAGCCAATTGATCCGCAACCGGGAAGAGCTTTTTAAAGACGATACCGCCATGCAGCGGAAGGAATTTGAAAGGAAGATCCAGGAATATTACTCGATCCGGTGTGTGCCGCAGATATTGGGGCCAATTCTGGATACGGTTCAGTATGCGCAGGAAGTGGTTGAAAATGAGCTGAATTCGACGAATGATAACCCGATCGTAAAGCCGGAGGACGACAATGTTTTCCACGGAGGTAACTTTCACGGCGACTACATTTCGCTGGAAATGGACAAAGTGAAAATTGTGCTGACCAAGCTTTCGATGCTGATGGAACGCCAGCTTAACTTTTTGATGAACAGCAAATTGAATGGTAAATTCCCGCCGTTTTTGAATGCTGGTACGTGGGGGTTGAATTTTGGATTTCAGGGCGTGCAGTTCACCGCAACTTCTACAACTGCCGAAAACCAGGCGCTTTCAACTTCGGTTTATGTGCACAGTATTCCTAATAACAATGATAATCAGGATATTGTGAGTATGGGGACCAATAGCGCGGTGATCGCGAAGCAGGTATTGGAGAACTCATTCCAGGTGATGTCAATTCATATCATGGCAATCTGCCAGGCAATCGATTTACTGGAACCTGAGGAAAAAGAGCGGCTTTCACCGAATGCCAGATCTGTTTATCAGCAGATCCGTCAAAAAGCACATTTTGTAAAAGAAGACCTGCCGCAATCGGAAAGCATTGCAGCGGTTTATGAATATATTAAAGAAACCCCATTTCAATTATGAGCTGTGCTTTGGTAACAGGTGCGTCCCGGGGACTGGGCAGGGCCATTGCGGTCCAGCTCGCGAAAGATCACGGGCTGCATATACTCGTTAACTATTCCTCCAATGAAACAGCCGCGAAGGAAACCCTGGCGGAAATCGAGTCAGCGGGCGGTAGCGGCGAGCTGCTTCAATTCAATGTGCAGACCAAATCAGAAGTTGACGAAGCACTGAATGATTGGAAAGAAAAGAACGAAGAAAAGCACATCAGTGTTTTGGTAAACAATGCGGGCATTACCCGTGACGGTCTTTTTATGTGGATGCCCGAAAAGGATTGGGACGATGTGCTGAACATCTCCACCAAAGGTCTTTTCAATGTGACACAGAATGCAATCCAGCAAATGCTGCGGAAAAGGTCGGGAAGAATAGTCAATATCGCGTCGGTTTCCGGCATGAAGGGTGTGGCCGGGCAAACGAATTACTCGGCTGCAAAAGGTGCGGTAATCTCGGCCACGAAGGCATTGGCACAGGAAGTAGCGAAGCGGAAAATCACTGTAAATGCAGTGGCGCCTGGATTCATTACCAGCGACATGACAAAAGATTTGAATGAGACCGAATTAAAACAAATGATCCCGATGAATCGTTTTGGGAATCCGCAGGAAGTAGCGCATCTGGTGAGTTTCCTGGTTTCGGATAAAGCAGGCTACATTACCGGAGAGGTAATTAATATCAACGGAGGGATTTATTCATAAATAATGGGTCAGAGGGTTGTCATAACGGGAATTGGAATTTACTCTTGCCTGGGGTCAAACCTGGAAGAGGTTACAAAATCCCTGTATGCAGGCAAAAGCGGGATTGTATTTGACCAGGAAAGAAAAGATTTCGGCTTCCGCTCGGCTTTGACGGGGATGGTACAGGAACCCGACCTCAAAAGTCTTCTGTCCAGGAGGCAGCGTGTCGGTATGCATCAGCCTGCGATTTACGCCTATATGGCGACCAGGGAAGCGCTCGCATACGCCGGACTGGATATCGATTATCTCGAAAAAACCGAAACCGGTATTATTTATGGAAACGATAGTACGGCGGCTTCCGTCGTGGAAGCTATTGACAAGGCGAAGGAAAAGCACGACACCACGCTGATCGGCAGCGGGGCTATATTCCAGAACATGAATAGTACTGTGAATATGAACCTGTCAACGATTTTCAAATTGAAGGGCATCAATTTCACGCTTAGCGCGGCTTGCGCGTCGGGGTCGCATTCGATTGGAATGGGCTATCTGATGATCAGCCAGGGGTTGCAGGACCGCATTATCTGTGGCGGCGCTCAGGAGATTAATTCAGCTTCTATGGCCAGTTTCGACGGACTTGGCACTTTCTCAGTCCGGGAAACCGAACCCGGCAAGGCCTCCCGGCCTTTTGACAGGGACCGCGATGGATTGATCCCCAGCGGGGGAGCTGCAACCGTTATACTGGAATCTTATGAAGCAGCGATGGAACGTGGTGCGCCTATATTGGGTGAACTGATCGGTTACGGGTTTTCTTCAAATGGTGACCATATTTCGAATCCTAGTATCGACGGGCAGATCAGGTCATTGCAAATGGCATTGAAACAGGCGGGTATCGCCAAAAATGAGATTGATTATATCAATGCGCACGCCACTTCAACGCCGGTCGGCGACGGTAGCGAGGCCCGGGCGATATTTGACGTTTTTGGTGAAAAAGTGCCGGTCAGCTCTACTAAATCCATGACCGGCCATGAATGCTGGATGGCTGGTGCGAGTGAGATTGTGTATTCGCTGCTGATGATGCAAAACTCATTTATAGCTCCTAATATCAATTTTGATAACCCCGACGAAGATTCTGCCCGCATCAATATCATCCCGGAAACGAAAGACCAGGATATCAACTGCTTCCTATCCAATTCGTTTGGCTTCGGCGGAACGAATTCAACGCTGATCATCAGGAAAATCTAGGTTTTCAGGCCGCCAAATACTTCGTAACCGGCAATTTCTTGTGCCTGTATTTTTGTATTTTTGTTCTCCTCCCCAGGTCATTTGCTGGTAGTTAACCGAATGTTAGTTGTTGTGTGAACCGGCCGGTGCATTTTAAAATCTGGGAATATTTTAAACTATCAGTGAATAAACTAATTTTACAGCTATGTATGCTAACGATGTAAAAATGAGTTGGGAAGAAGTAATCGATGAGACCAGGGATTTTTTATCAACGGAATTCGAGGTGGACAAGGACGACATTCTCCCCGAAAACAGCCTGAAAGACACCCTTGATCTGGACAGTCTTGATTACGTGGACCTTGTGGTGCTGATTGAAGAAAACCTTGGGGTCAAGCTCACCGGGGAGGATTTTAAGGATATAGTGACGTTTGGTGATTTTTATCAGTTAGTCCGTAAGAAACTTGCACTGTAAATGAGCCGTTGGGACGGTAAGACCAAGGGATCTTTAACAGGGTACAAGATATTTCTCTTTTTCATTAATTCCCTGGGACTGAACTTTGCCTATTACCTGCTGCGGGTAGTCACTTTTTATTACTATCTGTTTGCTTCCAGGCCCAGGAAAGCACTGCTTGAGTTTTACCAGAATTCCCTTCATACTTCACGAGCCGCTGCCAAAAAGCTCGTCCGGACAAACTTTTATATTTTTGGCCAGACACTCGTAGACCGGGCTGCCTTTCTATTGGGGAAAGACGAAAAATTCACCCACACCTTCGAAAACGAACAATATCTGATCGATATCCGGGACCAGGGAAAAGGAGGTATTCTCCTGAGCGCCCATCTGGGAAACTGGGAAACCGCGGGAAATTTGCTGAAAGGCCGTATCACACCCACGATCAATATTGTAATGCTCGACGCAGAAGTCGAGAACATTAAGAAATACATGGATCTTTCTACCGGTGGTTCAAGATTCAAGGTGATTCCAATCAAGAACGACCTTTCGCACATTATTTCCATTCGTAACGCATTGGTCAGTAACGAATTCGTTGCGATTCATGCAGACCGTTACCTGGAAGGTTCAAAATTCATTGAGCTGGATTTTTTGGGCAAAAAAGCAAAATTTCCGCACGGACCGTTTGTAATAGCCTCAAAATTTGACGCCCCGGTAACGTTTGTTTTTGCTGCAAAAGACGGTGAATACAGTTACCACCTGAGTGCCACTCCGCCAATAGCCGGTAAAGCAAAACCCGAAGAGATAGCGAAACTTTACGTAGCTGAGCTTGAAAAAAAGGTGCGGGAGTATCCGGAACAATGGTTCAATTACTATAACTTCTTCAATTAATGCTGGTAACCAGAGAATCGATTACCGACTATATTCCACATCGCGCACCATTTGTGATGGTCGATAGCCTGGTTAGTGCTACTGACGCGCGATTTGAAACTGAATTTATAATAGAACCCCAAAATCTGCTCGTCCAAGATGGTTATTTCCAGGAAACCGGACTGATCGAAAACATCGCGCAAACCTGCGCACTTTCATTTGGCTATCTGGGAAGCCGGGAAGGTGGCGGGATCAGGATCGGGTACATTGGAGCGATCAGTAAACTGGAAGTTTACGAACTCCCGCCGGTCGGTTCTAAGATTCAGACTATTGTGATTCCGACGCATCAGCTGGGAAATATTTACCTTGTAAAAGGTGAAAGTTTCCTGGAAGGGCGTATATTGCTGGGTTGTGAAATGAAAATTGTAGTGACGGAATGACCCCTAATAAATAATAGAATGATTGCTTCGGAAATCGAGATTGATATAAGGTTTAGTGAGACGGATGCCATGGGAGTAGTCTGGCATGGGAATTACCTCAAATTTTTTGAAGACGGACGGGAGGCTTTTGGTAAGCAGTTCGGGCTGGAATACCTGACAATTTTCGATCACGGATATTTTACCCCGATCGTCAAATCAGAAATAGATCATAAGGCGCCGGTTTATTACGGTCAGGTCATCAAAGTGATCACCAGATATGTACCCGTTAAGTCTGCCAAGATCCAGTTTGAATATGAAGTACTTAACCTTACCACCGGTGAGTTGTGTGCGCTGGGGAAAACCATGCAGGTTTTTCTGGCCAGGGAAACGCGCACGCTCGAGCTGATCTCGCCGGATTTTTATCGGGAATGGAAAGAAAAGAACCAGGTGTAACCCTGCTTTTTAAAAACTAGCGAATAGGATGAGTTATATAGGTGCCGAGGTAATTATCAGTCCGCTCGGCAATACTGCGGAAGAAAACTGGAATGCACTGGTTCAAAATCGGTCAGGGATTTCTTTTGTTGATGGGGCAGGATTTGGCGGAGGAGGAATGTACCTGGCAAAAATGCCTGCATTGTCCGCTGAAAATCGGTTTGAAAACCTGCTAGCAGACGCATTATCGGCAACAGCGTGCAGAATAGATCCGAATATTATTTCTTCACCGGATACCATCGTGATCATCAGCTCAACAAAGGGAGCGCTGGATCATAATATTAAGGATCAGTTTGGAGGGCCGGTTGAATCACTCATACAACGTTTTAAACTCGCTAACCAGCCTGTCGTAGTTTCCAACGCGTGCATCTCCGGAGTGCTTGCGATCAATGCAGCTGGCAAGCTCATCAATGCCGGTATTTATGAGCACGCGATCGTCATCGGCTGTGACGTCGTTTCCGACTTTGTAGTGAATGGTTTTCAATCTCTCTTTGCCGTCAGCGACAAACCTTGCGCCCCATTTGATGCGGACCGCAACGGCATTACCCTGGGCGAGGGATGCGCGGCGACGGTAGTTTCTGTTTCCAGGGATATCTTTCAGCAAAATCCTTTCCGGCTACTCGAAGGGGCAAGCGCAAATGACGCCAATCACATTTCAGGGCCATCGAGGACGGGAGAAGGTTTGGTCAGAAGCGTGAAAAAAACGCTGAGTGCAAATGGTGTCGATCCATCTGAAATAGACTTTGTATGTGCGCACGGTACTGCGACTGTTTACAATGACGAAATGGAATCCATTGCCTTCGATCGGCTGGGAATTGGCAATATACCTCTGAGCAGCTTGAAAGGGTATTTCGGACATACACTAGGAGCAGCCGGATTGATAGAAACGGCCACTTCCATGCAAATGATGCGGAACAGTGAGCTGGTAAAAAGCCTGGGTTACCGGAGCAAGGGCACTACCAAGCCCCTGAATATTATTACAAAAAACGAGAAAAAGCGGTTGTCAACTGTTCTGAAAACCGCTTCCGGGTTTGGAGGTGGTAATGCAGCGCTGCTAATCAGGAGCATATGAATTTCATAACAGGATATTGCCGCCTAAATGAGGATGTCTGCGCCGTAAATGGGGAGATAGTATCTACGCGTACAGCCGGTTCCGATGATACCTGGTTCAAACAGATTTATAAACAACACGAATTCGTTTATCCGAAGTTTTATAAAATGGACCTGCTTGCGCAGGCAGGCTATCTGACTTCCGAGTTGATCAAACGCGGAAGTCCGGGAATATTTAGTGGTTATCAGGACGACGAGATCGCAATGGTTTTTTCCAACAGTTCGTCAAGTGCCGACACCGATATGCGGTTTCTGAAGTCCTACGAGGATAATGCATCGCCCAGCCCGTCTCTGTTTGTTTATACACTTCCCAATATTATTCTTGGGGAGGTAGCGATTCTGAATAAGTGGTACGGCGAGAATATGTTTGCCGTTTTCCCTAAATTTACACCCGATTTTTTCATCAATTACATCAACATCACAATAGGCGGCGGATCAAAAGCGGCGCTTTGCGGCTGGCTGGAAATTCTGGAAGGCAAGGTCGATGTATTATTGTTTTTTGTAGAAACAAACGAGCAAAACGGCGTCCCGTTAACTCCCGAAAATCTGACAAATCTTTTAACAAAAAACCTTCAATCAACTAAAAACGCATCTCAACATAGCACTGGCAATGGACACATTAAAAGAAGACCTTAAAAAGCAGATCATAGAACAACTCAACCTGGAAGATATTACGC
The DNA here is from genome assembly GCF_008369915.1 of Dyadobacter sp. UC 10. Classification (NCBI taxonomy): domain Bacteria; kingdom Pseudomonadati; phylum Bacteroidota; class Cytophagia; order Cytophagales; family Spirosomataceae; genus Dyadobacter; species Dyadobacter aurulentus. Next base: position 5,190,090 of record NZ_VSRN01000001.1, read on the forward strand.
CCTCAGACATTGCCGATGAAAGCCTGCTTTTCAACGACGAGGGGCTTGGCCTCGACTCGATCGACGCGCTGGAACTGATTGTTTTGCTTGAAAAATACCACGGCATCCAGGTTACCAATCCTGACGAAGGCAAGGAGGCTTTCAAATCCATCAACACGATGGCAGAATATATCCGCAAACGGAAAAGCTGAGCATTTCAATGGGGGTACGCATAACTGGTATCGGGGTTATTTCTGCGATTGGATTTACAGTTGCCGAAAACTTGCGCGCATTGCAGGAGGGTACGACTGGTATCGGTAAAATTTCTTTTGCGGAAGATACGCGTGAGTTTCTCGCAGGCCAGGTGAAAGCGTCTGATGCAGCATTGAAAACCAAGCACGGTCTTGGAAATGCACACATTTCGCGCACCTCGCTGCTCGGACTGCATGCGGCCAGGGAAGCCTGGGGGGATAATCAGCTGACGGATACTTTGCGAACCGGCATTATTTCCGCTACTTCCGTGGGTGGAATGGATCGCAGCGAGGTTTTTTACAAAGACTACCTGACTCAGAATAATGCGGACTATACACTTTTAAAAACGCACGACAGCGGGTCCAGCACTGAAAGGATCGCGGCTGAAATGGGTATTTCTGATTACGTTAATACACTATCAACAGCATGCTCCTCAGGCGCGAATGCTATCATGCTCGGGGCGAGGCTGATCCTTCAGGGTAAGCTCGACAGGGTGCTGGTTGGCGGCTCCGACGCGCTTACCCGCTTCACAATCGACGGATTCAGGTCACTCATGATCTACGACGATCATTGGTGCCGCCCTTTTGATGAATCCAGAAGCGGGCTGAACCTGGGAGAAGGGGCCGCTTTCCTATTGTTGGAAGGCGATAAAAGCGCCAGTTTCTCGGGCAACAGGACGATTTGTTATTTGAAGGGATGGGCAAATGCGGCGGATGCATATCACCAGACAGCCTCTTCACCGGAAGGAAAAGGTGCTACCCTGGCAATCGAAAATGCCCTGAAAAAATCGGGGATCGATCCGGGACAGATCAGCTACGTGAATGCACACGGTACCGGAACGAAAAACAATGACCTGTCGGAATCTGTCGCATTAAAAACAGTATTTGGTGATAAGGTGCCTTTATTTAGCTCCACAAAAGCCTTCACCGGGCATACGCTCGCCGCGGCCGGCGCTATTGAGGCTGTTTTTTCAATATTGGCTATTGAAAATAACCTGGTTTACCCTAACCTCAATTTTCAATCGGAAATCACAGAAACCGGCCTTGTGCCAGTTACCAGCCTGCAAACCGACGTTCAGGTAAGGAATGTGTTATCCAACTCCTTTGGTTTCGGGGGCAACAACTCTTCCCTGGTATTCTCAGATCATGAATAAGATGGAAAGAAGCGTGTACTATATATCTGCTGCGTCTACGATTTCCCATCAGGATACTTTTGGTAAAAATGGCTTCTCGGAGTCTGTCCGGAAACTCGATTCGGATTCAGTATTGGCGAGTCCTGATTATAAGGAGTTTATAGACGCAGGGTTACTGCGAAGGATGAGCAAAATTCTAAGAATGTCCGTAGCGTGCTCCAAAGACTGCATTCGTCAGGCAGGAATTGATCAGCCGGATGCAATCGTAGTGGGAACGGGCCTCGGCTGTTTACAGGATACTGAAAAATTCCTGAGTACTTCACTTACCGTGGAGGGACTTTTACCGCCTACTTCTTTTATACAGTCCACACACAACACCATGGCCGGGCAGATTTCGTTGAGCCTCGGCAACCATGGCTATAATATGACCCACACTCAGAATACGCTTTCGTTTGAGCACGCGTTGCTCGATGCGATGCTACTTTTGAATGAGGGAGAAGAACATATTCTGATCGGTGCAGCAGATGAATATATTGAAATTTTGTCTGAGATTACTGACCGTTTAGGCTATCAGCCCGGCTACCCGCTTACTTCCGGGGCATCATTTTTTATTATTTCAAATCAAAAAACCGACGAAACTCTTGCCTGCATTAAGGATTGCGAACCGGTTGCATTTGCAAAGAGCCTGAAAGCTTCGGTGCAGCACTTTTTGCGCAGTAATTCATTGAAAATAAGCGATGTAGATACGGTATTGTTCGCTGCGCCGGAATGTGGAGTAATTACAGGGGAGATTAAATTACTCCTCGAAGAAGGAGGTATCGATCCGGCGAAATGCATTGATTATCTTTCGCTTTCCGGTGTTTATCCGACTGCGTCGGCATTTGCATTGAACTATGCAACTGACCTGATCAGGCATGACAAATCGGTCAGAAATATCCTCATTTTAAATTCACTTAGAAACGAAAACCTGGGGCTAACCCTGGTACAAGCCGTTGAAGCATAACATCGTCACATTCGTCTCCATCACCATTTTTGCATTAAGCGGCATCATTTTCTGGGATACCGGTTTTGCATGGATCGTTTTCATTGTCATTGCGATACTGTACATCACAGCCACTGTCTACGGCTCTTTTAGTATCCGATCCAATTATTTCCTGAAATCCATTAATAGCGGAAAAAGGAAAGCAATAGCACTAACATTCGATGACGGACCTGATCCTGACACAACTCCGAAAATTCTTGGCGTTCTTCGGGACAAAAATGTACAGGCTACTTTTTTTGTGATCGGCAGGAAAGCAGCAAAATATCCTGAGCTGCTAAAACAAATAGATGAAGAAGGTCACGCAGTTGGTAACCATACTTTCAGCCATAGTTACTTTTTAGGATTTTTCTCAAAAAGCAGGTTAAAGACTGATATTACCAAATGCAGCGAAGCGATCTCGTCAGCCATTAACAAATCACCGCTGTTGTTCCGGCCGCCCTTCGGGGTTACCAATCCGGTTTATGCGACCGTATTGAAAGAGCTGGGTCTGCATTCTGTTGGCTGGTCGCTCAGGAGCTTCGATACCAGGGCTAAGAATAAATATCAGATCATCAATAAGGTGATTTCAAAATTAAAGCCGAAAGACATCGTTTTGTTGCACGATAACCTGAAAGTCACCGCGGATTCACTGGAAGATGTGATCGAGCATTGTCTTCAAAAAGGGATCAAGATCGTTCCCCTTTCTCAATTGATTGAAAAAGCTCCTTATGACAGTTAGCAAAAGTATTCTCTGTCTGTTGGTTATGTTTTGTTTCGGGAATTTGAATGCGCAAAACTCCAAGCCGGCATCCGATCAGGCAAAAATTCTGGCAGATCTGAAAGGCATTTCCCAGGCAACGAGTTCGATACAGGCTGCATTTACCGAAGAAAAACATATGGCCGTGTTGAAAGAACCTGAGCGCTCGTCAGGTATTTTTTATTTCAAAGCGGATAAAATGAGATGGGAGCAGAAAGTCCCTGTGAAGTACGTGATTATGATCAATGGCGACAAGCTGCGTATTCAGGAAGGCGGAAAGGAGAAGAATGTGGGGCAGTCGGGCAGAATGGCGGCGCAGATCAAAGACCTGATGATCGGGCTGGTAAATGGTGATTTTCAGCAAAACAAAGCGTTTTCAATCACCACACTGGCAAGCGACGACCAGTATATGGTTGTACTTACCCCGGTGAACCGCAGATTGAAGAATATCTACGCAAAAATCACGATGGTATTCCCAAAAAGTACGTTGAGATTGAAGGAACTCACATTCTACGAAAAAGGAGGGGACAAGAGTTTACTGAAATTCCATAGCGAAAAATTCAATTCGCAACTGAATGATAGTCTCTTCGAAAAATTTTAAGTATATCGTGAAAATAATGCCGCAAGAGCTTTACCAAATAAAAAACATCGTGCTTGTCGATGGGCAACTCGTTTCTGAGGTCTGGGTTAACGCAGGTCATTCTGTTTTCGAAGGACATTTTCCGGGTTCACCGGTGACACCGGGCGTAATGCAGCTGCAAATGGTGCGCGATATATTGAGTGCATATCTGGCGAAACCGTTGCGACTGAAATCGCTCAGAACGTGCAAGTTTCTGGAAGTAATGAACCCGGCATCCAGTCCGGCGATGACGATAACGATCAGGTATAAAGAAGAGCACGAGATAGAAGTAACCGCATCAGGAAAGGGGAACGATGCGATTTTTTTTAAAATGCAGGCAACTTACGCTTAGCATTACAGCTCTATTATTTACTCAGCGGACAGTTAAATCGATTTCTAATAGTCCCGTTTTAGACAATGACCCTTTCGGATATTCAGTGCTGCATTATCATTCCTACCTATAATAACGAGAATACTTTACGCCGGGTCATCGATTCTGTGCTGCCCTATGCTGCGGGAGTGACAGTTGTTGTAGTGAATGACGGTTCAACGGACGATACCATGTACATTTTGGCTTCTTATGGCGTGAAGATCAGGGTGTTGAACAATGTGAGCAATTACGGCAAAGGGTATTCATTGCGAAGGGGATTCCAGGAGGCGATCAGGCTGGGGTATCGCAATGCGATCACGATAGATTCCGACGGCCAGCACCTTGCCAGCGATATTCCCATCTTCATAGACGCAGCACTCAAAAATCCGGGCGCGCTGCTGATGGGTTCCCGGAATATGGAACAGGAGGGCGTACCTGGTAAAAGCTCGTTTGGTAACAAATTTTCAAATTTCTGGTTCAAGTTCGAAACTGGCATCACCCTGCCGGATACGCAAACCGGCTATCGGCTGTACCCCCTGGAACCGCTGAAAACGATGAAGCTTTTCACGACCAAGTTTGAGACAGAAATTGAAGTAATCGTGAAAATGGCTTGGCGGAATATTCCGATCGTTCCGGTTAATATTCATGTAATTTATGACAAAAACGAGCGTGTGACGCATTTCAGGCCGTTTCGGGATTTCACGCGAATTAGTATCCTGAATACCTGGCTTGTTATTTTGACCTTATTATACTACCTCCCCAAAAGGCTTTTTCTGGAAGTCAGGAAAGTGGGCCTGTGGCAATTGATCAAATCGGAAGCCATTAAACCGGGTGAATCTAACTTCGATAAAGCGCGGTCAATAGGGTTCGGTTTCTTTATGGGAATCGTACCGATCTGGGGATTTCAGTTGCTTGTAGGAATACCGCTTTCGATTTATTTCAGAATGAACAAGGTACTTTTTCTTGCCGCGGCCAACATCAGTATACCGCCAATGATCCCGCTGATTATATTTCTGAGCTACAAGTTCGGCGGGTTATTTTACAGGAATGGTGTTCAGATCAGCTCGCTCGAACATCTTACGCTCGAATCAATTCATCTTAATTTCGTTCAATATTTTCTGGGAGGAACCTTACTTGCGGTTACTGCCGGCCTGGTTACCTTCCTTACCAGCTTCATTTTGCTCTCGCTCGCACGGCCAAAAAGTGCAAAGGCTTTGTGAGTAAGTCAGTTAACCTGAATTAGTGCCCGGGCCACGAGTTTTTGCAGCCTTCTACACTCAATTTTATTCTCCAAATTTTTATAAAATCTATACGAATTACTCAAAAATAAGGCTTTTGCGATTTTGTTATGAGGTGCCATTCTCTATATTTACGGAATTATAAACCTTACAACCAAACATTATATATCGCATGAGTACCATTACCTATTTAGTACCGGTGTTAGGTCTTATCGGCCTCCTGGTGATGTTCTTCAAAAGAGGCTGGGTTGTCCGTCAGGATGCAGGAGATCCTGGAATGAAAGAGATAGCGGACGCAATTGCAGATGGTGCCCTTGCCTTCCTGAAAGCCGAATGGCGTGTACTCATAGTTTTTGGAATTATTGTCGCGATTTTGCTCGGTTATTCCGGGACGTTGGTTGAAAATTCAAGCCCTTTTATCGGATTGTCTTTTGTGATCGGTGCTTTTGTATCTGCATTTGCAGGATATATCGGGATGAATATTGCGACGAAATCAAATGTTCGCACCACGCAGGCGGCACGTACGAGTCTGACAAAAGCGCTGGAAGTGTCCTTTACCGGCGGATCGGTGATGGGTATCGGCGTAGCAAGCTTGGCGGTGATCGGACTGGGCGGGCTTTTTATCATACTGTATCATTTTTTTGTAGGTGATTCGACCGACGTGAATGGACTGGCGATGGAGAAAGTCCTCGAAGTACTGGCTGGCTTTTCATTGGGTGCAGAATCAATAGCCCTTTTCGCCAGGGTAGGAGGAGGAATTTATACAAAAGCGGCTGACGTAGGCGCCGACCTGGTTGGTAAGGTGGAAGCCGGAATCCCCGAGGATGATCCGCGTAACCCCGCAACTATCGCTGATAATGTGGGAGATAACGTAGGTGATGTAGCCGGTATGGGCGCGGATTTGTTTGGTTCTTATGTAGCTACTATTCTGGCTACTATGGTTTTGGGTAGAGAAATTGTAGCCGAAGGCACTGATAATTTTGGAGGTATCGCACCGATTCTACTGCCGATGGTCATCGCGGGGATCGGGCTGATCGCTTCTATTATTGGCATGATGCTGGTACGTGTAAGCAATGATAACGGCGACGTTCAGGGCGCTTTGAACCGCGGTAACTGGGGGTCTATTATTTTGGTGCTGATCGCAAGTTATCCATTGACAATGTGGATGTTGCCTGAGGGTAATCTTACAATCAGAGGCGTTGATTTTACTTCCATGGATGTTTATTGGGCGATTTTGCTGGGTTCTATCGTAGGAGCTATCATGTCAACTGTAACGGAATATTATACAGCGATGGGTAAAAGACCCGTTCAATCTATTGTAAATCAGTCTTCAACAGGTCACGCGACCAATATCATCGGCGGGCTTTCTGTGGGAATGGAATCGACAGTGATTCCAACGCTTGTTCTGGCGGCTGGTATCTTTATCAGTTATGAATTTGCTGGATTGTACGGCGTTGCAATTGCGGCTGCGGGTATGATGGCAACCACCGCGATGCAGCTCGCGATCGATGCATTCGGTCCCATTGCTGATAATGCGGGTGGAATTGCCGAAATGGCCCATTTGCCGGAAGAAGTGCGCGGGCGTACGGATATCCTCGATGCTGTTGGAAATACAACTGCTGCGACCGGAAAAGGCTTTGCAATTGCCTCAGCGGCACTTACTTCGCTCGCTTTATTTGCCGCATTCTGCGGTGTTGCGGGTATTAATTCGATTGATATTTACAAAGCGAATGTACTGGCCGGGCTGTTTGTCGGTGCAATGATCCCGTTCATATTCTCGTCACTGGCTATCGCTGCTGTGGGCCGGGCTGCGATGAAAATGGTAGAGGAAGTACGCAGGCAGTTCCGCGAAATTCCAGGCATTATGGAAGGTACTGCCAAACCGGAATACGACAAATGTGTGGCTATTTCGACGCAGGCTTCGATCCGCGAGATGGTCGCTCCGGGTTTGATCGCATTGATTGTACCGGTAATTGTTGGTTTTTTGTTTGGTCCGGAAGTGCTTGGCGGTACGCTGGCTGGAGTTACGGTTTCGGGTGTGTTAATGGGGATCTTCCAAAATAATGCCGGCGGTGCCTGGGACAATGCGAAAAAATCTTTTGAAAAGGGAGCGGTGATCAATGGTGAAACCTTCTACAAGAAGTCAGAGCCACATAAGGCGGCGGTGACAGGCGACACGGTGGGAGACCCTTTTAAAGATACCTCAGGCCCTTCGATGAATATCCTTATCAAGTTGATGTCAATCGTTTCTCTGGTTATCGCCCCGCATATTGCGGTGGAAAATTCGGATATGCATGGTATGAAAGTTAACCCGAAAGTGAAGGCTCAATCAGTGACCGCAGCAAAAGTTGTTTCAGCTGAACCGAATACGCAAATTGTTGCATTAAAACTGCCTGCAACTGCGAAGTAAGTGTTCGGAGAGAGAATAAACTGGATACCCGGCTACAAGTGGCCGGGTATTTTTGTTTGAAAGTTGTAAAGACATCTTTATTTTTAGATTCAAATGCATCGGTTTATATGCTGAAATTGGTAGAAGTCAGGAAAATTTTGCGGACCAGCAAACCGCAGCTGGCTAAATGGGGAGTATGCGAGATTGGTCTTTTTGGCTCTTTTGTCAGAAACCAGGCAAGTGCAGACAGTGACGTTGATATCCTTTTGGATTTCGAGACAGATAAGGAAACGTATGCAAATTTTATGGAAACCTGCAATTTTCTGGAATCGGTTCTCTCAAACCTGAAACTGGACATTGTCTCCAAAAAAGGTCTTAGTCCCTTTATTGGCCCACATATTCTAAAGGAAGTTGAATATGTCTAAGGAATTCGTGGAATATCTCAGGCATATTCTTTATGAATGCGACTATATCGTATCCGTCATCAAAGTTGACACGCAGCGCGAGGATTTTTTGCTGACGAAACCTTAAAACGAGCTGTAGTAAGAAGTCTTGAAATAATAGGAGAAGCTACCAAAAAAATACCTGTTGATATCAAATTGCAATGGAGCGGAATCGCCTGGAAAAATATGGCAGGAATGAGAGATCGTTTGATTCATGATTACATGGGTGTCAATTATTTCATTGTGTGGGATGTAGCAAAAAATATGATTTCCGGGATAAGACAACAGGTATTCGAGATCATCGACGCGCAGCAATCAGAGGAATGATTTTTGTTGAACATGAATTCATATTTCAACAAAATTCAAAAACTATGAAGAAGGCATTTGTTTTAGCTGCATTAATAGGGCTGTCATCAGTAGCATACGCACAGGAGCAAACAAAAACGGAAAAGGCCGTTGAAGAAACCAAATCTGACGCCAGAAAGGCGAAGAGAGAGCTTAAAAAAGATGCTAAAAAAGCAGGAGACGATATTGAGGACGGTGCTGAGAAAGTAGGCGATGGCATTGAAAAAGGGGCTAAAAAAACAAAGAGGGGAGCTGATAAAGCTTACGACGCAACCAAAAAGGAAGCGAAAGAAGTAAGAGATGACGTGAAAAAGAAGGTGGACGACAAGTAATAGCCGCGCCATTCTTTTAAAGAGAATCAAATGTGTTGCAACAAGTAATAGAATTGTAACGAATCCTGGTCATGCAAGTGGCCGGGATTCGTTTTTAGTTGGCTATTCAAAATCAGTATGCGCTGCAATGCAGCAAAGTCGGGAAGAATTCCCTCAATGTTCATCATTTGTGAAAAGATTGTACTTATTAAAACAGAGGAACTTAATCGCACTTTGACCCCGTTAATCGTACAGTAGTTTCACACTGTCATGACGAATAAGCAATACTTTTTTATAATTCTTATTTTGGGTTCGCTGGCAACCGTCAGCCCATTTTCAATAGATATGTACCTGCCGGGTTTTCCCCGGATCGCCTCGGACCTCGCCACATCTATCGACCGCGTCCAGCTTTCTTTGACCAGTTATCTGATTGGGATCTGTCTTGGCCAGATTCTATACGGCCCGCTTCTGGATCGTTTTGGGCGTAAAAAGCCACTTTATGTTGGCCTGGGCCTGTATGTAATTGCCTCGCTGGGTTGCGCATTGACTTCTTCGGTCGATGCGCTGATTGCGATGCGGTTTTTTCAGGCAATGGGAGGTTGTGTCGGCCTGGTCGCTTCCCAGGCGCTGGTCAGTGACCTTTTTGCACCGCAGAAACGAGCTGAGGTATTTTCATTGATCACCTTGGTTATTGCGGTCTCTCCGATGATCGCCCCAACCATTGGGGGATATGTGACCGCCACAATAGCCTGGCAGTGGATATTTGTGATCCTGGCGGGGATTGTCGGTTTAATGATGCTTGCAATTTACTTTTTTCTACCTACCGGAAGGGAAGCTGATCCGTCGGTTTCTTTGAAGCCCAAAGCGGTTATGAATGGGTTTGGTATCGTGCTGGGACAGCCTCAGTTCCTGCTTTACACCCTCGCGGGAGGGTTGGCAACTGCCGCTCCATTCGCATATATCGCAGGTTCTTCCGACGTTTTCATGAATATTTACAAGGTTTCGGAGCAGCAATACGGCTGGATATTTGCATTTCTTGCGTTTGCAATGATCGGGTCAACGCAGCTTAACCATATCCTGCTTCGCAAATTTACCAGCGAGCAAATAATCAAAGTAACCCTGCTCTGCCAGAGCGCGATCGGCATGGTACTGATCATCGGGGTCTATAATAACTGGTTTTCGATGCTGGCGCTGATCGGCATGATGTTCATTTTTCTTGCCGGCCAGGGCTTAACCGGCCCGAATGCTTCGGCTCTGTCGCTCGCGCCATTCAACAAACATACCGGAAGCGCATCTGCATTGATGGGCAGCTGGCGGATGGGCGCTGGGGCGATCATTTCTGCATTGGTAAGTTTCTTTCACAATAATACCGCAATGCCGATGGTAGCCATGATGGCATTCTGTTCGATCGGCGGGCTAGCCATTCTTTTCGCCGGACACGTGGTCGTAAGGCACCATGCGGAAAGACAGCAGGTGGAAGAAGAAATTTCAGTTCTGCTTTAGTCAGCAAAAACCTGCCAGGAATCAGGGGCCGGGAAGTTATAGTCCGGTTTTAATCTCAAATTATTGAATGTACAGTATACAGCAGGACAGTTGTAATGATTGAAATGTGCATTATTGTATCAATAAATATACATTTTTTTAGTTATCTTAGAAAGATGAACGAAAAAGTGTGAGTTGATTCCTGAACCTGGTACCATGAATTTTAAGACAAAAATTACCTGCACCATACTTCTGGTATGGGGCGCATTGATTTTTAAATCCTGCAATAACAGCTCGTCGACCCAGGTCACGGATGAAAAAATTCCTGATCAGGTAAGCTACAATTTCGATATCCGGCCTATTCTTTCTGATAAATGCCTGGCTTGTCACGGCCCTGATGCCAACAAGCGGGAGGCAGGCTTGCGGCTTGACGATCCTGAGGCTGCATTCAAGGCATTGCAGGAAAATCCCAAAGCGCATGCAATCGTGGCAGGTAAACCCGAGATTTCGGAAGTTTACCTCCGCATTACTACTGCCGATACCTCGCTCAAAATGCCACCACCGGCATCGAATCTCAAATTGACCCAGCGGGAAGTTACCCTTATTGAAAAGTGGATCAAGCAAGGGGCCAAATACGAAAAGCACTGGGCATTTGTAGCTCCTAAAAAACCAGCTGTCCCGGAAGTGGATAACGGGGATTGGCCGAAGAATGAAATCGACCATTTTATTCTTGAAAAACAGGAGCAGAAAGGCCTAGAACCCAACGAAGAAGCCGACAAAGAGAGGCTATTGAAAAGACTCAGCCTTGATCTCACAGGTCTGCCGCCCACATTGAAAATGATGGATGAGTTTCTGGCAGACAAAAGTGCGAATGCCTATGAGAAAATGGTCGATCAGCTGTTGAAAAGCCCTGCATATGGAGAGAAAATGGCCATTCACTGGCTCGATTTGGCAAGATATGCGGATTCGCACGGTTACCAGGATGATGGCTACCGCACGCAGTGGCCCTGGCGCGACTGGGTGATCCATGCGTTCAACAAGAATATGCGTTACAATGATTTCGTGACGTGGCAGATGGCGGGGGACTTACTTCCAAATTCCAGTAAGGAACAACTGCTGGCAACCGGCTTTAACCGAAACCACAAAATCACGGAAGAAGGCGGGGTAATCCCCGAAGAATACCGGATTATGTATGTCACGGACCGGAATGACCTTTTCGGTAAGGGACTTTTGGGAGTTACCCTCGAATGTGCGCATTGCCACGATCACAAGTACGATCCGTTGTCGCAAAAGGAATACTACCAGATGTTTGCCTTCTTCAATAATGTAAATGAAGTGGGAATTGAATCGGTGATCGGCGGCCCCGAAACTTATGCGAAGAAGCCTTTGATGGAGATCAGTGACGAGGACGTAAAAAACATTCTTACGTTTGTCAATAAGCCTGATACCAACAGGCTGATCGTTTCCGTGATGGGTGATCTGGACTCCACACGCAAAACCTACATTTTGAAAAGGGGCGTTTATGATGCGCCAGGAGACGAAGTGCAGCCCGGAACGCCAAGTGCAATCCTGCCTTTTGACAAAAAATATCCTAAAAATAGACTGGGCCTTTCGCAGTGGCTTTTTGATAAGAAAAATCCACTGACCTCACGGGTATATGTCAATATCCTCTGGCAGGAGTTCTTCGGTAAAGGCATTGTAAAAACCTCTGGCGACTTTGGAATGCAGGGCGAGCTGCCTTCGCATCCCGCCTTGCTCGACTGGCTGGCTGTTGATTTCATGGAGCACGGCTGGGATATCAAAAGACTTGTGAAACAAATGGTTACCTCAGCCACTTACCGCCAGTCCGCAGTGGTATCAAAAGAAAAGCTGGCTGTTGATCCGGATAATATTTTACTCGCCCGGGGATCGAGATACCGCATCCATGCCGAATTTATCAAAGACCTTGTGCTTTCAAGCAGCGGACTTTTGAACAAAACCATTGGCGGCCCGAGTGTAAAACCTTATCAGCCGGCAGGCTTGTGGGAGGGCGCTACCTCCGGACGCGGGCTGCTATCCGTTTACAATCAGGATCACGGGCCGAGTTTGTACCGCCGTGGGATGTATACGCTGATTAAACGAACCGTTCCGCCACCTACGATGGCCATTTTTGACGCCAGTAACCGCGATTTGTGCGAAGTGAAGCGGTTAAAGACGAATACACCTTTGCAGGCGTTGGTGATGATGAACGACCCGGCTGTTCTGGAAGCTTCCCGAGTTCTTTCTGCCAAATTATTACAGGAGAAAACCGAAGCGAAGGACAAGATCGTCAAAGCATTCAGGCTCATCGTTTGCCGCACGCCTACTGAAAAAGAACTGAATGTACTGACTGCCTATTATGATAAGGAGCTGAAATCCATCAGTCCCACAGCCGCCGAAAAAATGATCGCAATCGGCGAATATCCTTTAACCAGGAACGTAGATAAAAAAGCACTAGCCTCGCTGATGCGGGTGATTTCGACGATTTACAATTTGGAGGAAACGATAACGAAGAGCTGAGGGAGAGGCTTTGGCTAATAGCAGTTGGCTTTTAGCAGTTAGCTATTAGCTGTCGGCTTAGTGACAGTAGATTAAAACATACACGTTTAATAATAATTCCGGAAAAGGAATTAGCCTAATCCGGATCAACAGCCAAGTACTAAAAGCTAAAAGCTAAAAGCTAATAGCCAATAGCCAACAAAAACACATGGAAAAAGAAATCTTAGAGCACGGGTTCAACTTTAACAGGCGCCGGTTTTTGTCGACGATGAGTCTTGGGATCGGTGGAGTGGCGTTAGGTTCGCTTCTGATGCCTGATCTTTTGAAGGGCGGAAGTCTGGAGGAGGAAGGTTTGGCGCCGGGTATTCCGCATTTTGCCCCGAAAGCAAAGCGTGTAATCTACATGTTCCAAAATGGCGCGCCGTCGCAGCAGGAGCTTTTTGACTATAAACCGAAACTTCGTGAAATGCTCGGACAGGAAATACCTCCTTCCGTGCGCGGAAACCAACGATTGACGGGTATGACGGCCAATCAGGCTTCGTTTCCGCTTGTGGGTTCTTTTGTCGATTTCAAGCAATACGGACAGTCGCAGGCTTGGGTAAGTGACCTGCTGCCTTACACTTCCAAAATTGTAGATGATATCTGTATTGTCCGCTCGATGTACACCGAGGCGATCAACCACGATCCGGCTTTGACATTTTTACAAACCGGCTCCCAGCAGGGAAACCGGCCTAGTATGGGCTCCTGGTTGAGTTATGGTCTGGGAAATGAGAATAAAAACCTGCCGAATTTCACTGTTCTGCTGTCGCGGGGAGTCGGTAACGGGCAGGGCGTTTATTCGAAACTATGGTCCAACGGTTTTCTCGACTCTGTCCACCAGGGCGTGCAGTTCAGCAAAGGAGAGGACCCGGTTTTGTACCTGCGTGACCCGGAAGGAATGGACCGCAAGGAACGTCGGGAAATGCTCGACAATCTTTCCCAGTTGAATGAATTGTCGTACCAGGAATTTGGCGACCCGGAAATCTCGGCGAAAATCAAGCAGTATGAAATGGCGTACCGGATGCAAACTGCGGTCCCGGAAGTTATGGACCTTTCGAAAGAATCGGACGATATCATTAAGTTGTATGGACCCGAATGTCTGGTACCGGGGACTTATGCTGCCAACTGCCTGCTGGCGAGAAAATTATCTGAGAACGGCGTTCGATTTGTACAGCTGTACCACCAGGGTTGGGACCAGCACGGAAACCTTCCCTATGAGATCACCAAACAGGCAATGGACGTAGACCAGGCTTCCGCGGCATTGGTTACCGATTTGAAACAGAGAGGCTTGTTGGATGAAACTTTGGTGATCTGGGGCGGTGAGTTTGGGCGGACGAGTTATACCCAGGGTAAATTAACAGCCGATAATTACGGTCGCGACCACCACCCGAGATGCTTTACGATCTGGATGGCAGGCGGCGGGATCAAGCCGGGGATTGTGTATGGAGAAACGGACGAACTTGGTTATAATATTGCTAAAGATCCTGTCCATGTGCATGATTTTCAGGCTACTATATTGCATCAGCTGGGCCTTAATCACGAGAAACTCATATTTAAGCACCTGGGAAGAAGGTACCGGCTAACCGACGTTTCGGGGAATGTGGTGCGAGATATTATCAGCTGATTGATCCAGAGATTTCCTATTGACTAAACCCTTGGTAAAACTTTAATGCATTTAAGATTCAGGTTTTTTGCGGAACAGCTGCTCGTTGCTGCCAATATTTTTGTTCTTTTTCTATTGCTTTTTGAAAGCAAGCTTGTTGTTCCGGCCTGGCTGCAAACCATCGGCCGGATGCACCCGCTGATCCTGCATTTCCCGATCGTTATTCTGCTGATCGCGATGCTGCTAGAATTTTTCCGCTTCAAACCGGAATACTCGACCAATCAGTTTTACAAGAATTTCCTTCAGAACCTGCTGCTCATCGGGGCATTGTTCGCCGCTATTACGGTGATTATGGGCCTCTTTTTATCGAGAGAAGAAGGCTATACCGGCGACACGCTGACTTTGCATAAATGGACCGGTGCGGGCATTTTTTTCATCGCCTCAATTATTTACTGGATCAGGAACACAACCTGGTACAGAGCGCCGGTAGCAAAAGCAAGTGCTTTTGTGACGGTAGTAATTCTTGTCATGACCGGGCATTATGGCGCAGCATTGACACACGGGAGCAACTTTATCTGGGAGCCGGTTTCGACTGATAATGAAATGGCCGCAGTCCCGCTCGACGAGGCGGTGGTTTATACCAATGTGATCAAGCCGATCCTGGATCAGAAATGTACAAGCTGCCACAATCCTGAAAAGATAAAAGGGGAGCTAAATCTTTCGGATCCTGAATCAATTCTGAAAGGTGGCAAATCTGGTAAACTCATTGTGCCTGGGAATCCGCAAATGAGCCTTTTGCTGCAACGTGTGCATTTACCTGTCGAAGAAAAAAAGCATATGCCGCCTTCCGGAAAGGCGCAGCTGACTTTGCAGGAAATATCCCTTCTTACATTATGGGTCAAACAAAAGGCTGATTTCAAGAAAAAGCTGACTGAGCTCGCCGCAACGGACTCTTTGCGGGTTTTGGCTACTGCCTATCTTAAACCAGCTGAAACAGAAGATAAATTCGATTTCCCCGCGGCTGATGAAGAAGCCGTTGCCAAGCTGAATAGCGACTACCGCACCATCCTTCCCCTCGCGCGTGAGTCCCCGGCTTTGGCTGTGAATATTTACAATGCATCCGCGTACAATGTAAAGCAGCTGGATGAACTGAGTGATATTAAAAAGCAGGTAATCTCGCTGAACCTGAACAAGATGCCGGTGAAAGACGCTGACTTGAAAAGTGTAAAGCAATTCGAAAACCTGCGTAAACTGGATCTGAATTTTACCGACGTTACCGCCGCAGGGTTGAAAGAACTTTCGTCGCTCAAATACCTGCAAAGCCTCACGCTTTCAGGGACAAAATTAAATCTGTCGGATCTTAAAAGTGTATTGCCGGTACTGAAAAGCCTGAAAACGGTAGCAGTGTGGGATACAAAATTGTCTGCGGCTGATGTGGCGGTATTGCAAAAGGATATTAAAAATGTCGAGATTATCGGTGGATTTAAGGACGATGGTAAAAACCCGTTGAAACTGAATCCTCCGCAGGTCAAGAATAGTTCGATGATATTTGCGAAAACGGTCCCGCTGGAACTAAAACACCCTATTAAAGGCGTCGATATCAGGTTCACGATGGACGGAACCGAGCCGGACAGCGTTAATTCGCCGCTTTTTGACAATAAGACCATTCTCACCAACAGCGGCACGATCAAAGCGAAAGCATATAAAAATGGCTGGTACGGAAGTGACCTTGCGGTTTTCGATTTTTTCAAAAGTGCATATGATCCCGACAGTGTGAACCTGCTGGCGCCACTTAACCGCGTGCACCAGGCCGAGGGGGCGAAGACATTTTTTGACAAGAAATTGGGTGTTATAGGAGCTAACAATCCTGCCTGGGCTAATAACTGGGCAGGGGTTAGGAATAATGACATGATTTTGATGTCAGAATTTAAAAAGCCGATCTCATTATCGTCGGTGGGGATGCATTACATGATCGAGGAAGCGACGGGTATTTTTCCGCCGGAGAGCGTGGAGGTGTGGGGAGGAAGCAGCCGCGATGACATGAAGCTGATCTCTACTTTTAAAGCTGCGCAGCCTGCGAAAGGGGACAAGGCTACTTTGAAAATGGTCGAAGGCAAATTCAAACCGCAAACCGTTTCATTTGTAAAAGTGGTAGTGAAGCCCGTCGTAAAGATCCCGGAATGGCATAATTCGAAAGGCAAAAGAGCCCTTGTGCTGGTGGACGAAATGTTTTTTAATTAAATCTCAGCCTTTTGCAACCCTGCGCCACATTTCAGCGCAGGCGCGCGCATTGTGGTACGGGCATTTCCAGAAGTTGATCTTATCGCCTTTTACCGGCGTGCCGTCCGCTTTCACTGTTCCGTGCCATTCTCCTTTTTCGTGGTCGATAAAATTATCAACTACATAATCCCAGCTCTTTTGGGCCTTTTCCCTGAACTGTTCTTCTTTCGTAAGCTGGTAGGCATTGTAAAATCCAACGAGCTGCTCTGCACCGACCCACCAGCTCCTATCGGTCTGCGTATGTTTCGTTGCAGGGTCATATTCATAATTGAGGGCACCATCGGGACTTAGTCCCTTGCTGGCTGCCCGCGCCATCAGGATAGATTGTTCCTTCATTTTGTCGATCAGCTTCTCGTCTTCAAGAATTTCGGCGGTTTCAAAAAGCAGCCACGAGGCTTCAATATCGTGACCAAAGGAAATAATATGGTCTTTCGCTTTCCATTTTTCATCGAAGAAAAGCTGCATGGTATTGGTCTCGGGATTTACAATATGCGTGATGATTGCGTCGAGCATTCCAGCCGTTTGCTTCTTTAACCTTTTGTCGGGCCACACAGTATAAAGGTTGGTATAAGCCTCCACCAAATGCAAATGTGTGTTCATGCTTTTGATCCACGGGCTTTTACTCAGAATATAATCATCGGTAGGGGACCAGTCTTGCGCAAACGCTTCCCGGTAGCCTCCGTTAACCGGGTCGAATGCATGTTGTTCGATGTTGTTGAAAAGCGCAATCGCCTGGTCAAGAGCTGGTTTGTAATGCGTTACGCGGTAATATTCACTCAGTCCGTACATGGCAAATGCATT
The DNA here is from genome assembly GCF_008369915.1 of Dyadobacter sp. UC 10. Lineage (NCBI taxonomy): Bacteria > Pseudomonadati > Bacteroidota > Cytophagia > Cytophagales > Spirosomataceae > Dyadobacter > Dyadobacter aurulentus. Next base: position 5,207,668 of record NZ_VSRN01000001.1, read on the forward strand.
GCCGTAAACCTGCTTTCTGGTCTCTTTCGGTGCACCATCCGCAGTTACAGACCAATATACGCCACCGTGTTTTGGGTCGATAAAATGCTTTGTAAGCTGCTGGTAAGCGCGGTCTGCGAGGGTGAGGTATTTCGCTTCCTTGCAAAGCCGGTGCGCCAGTGAGAAGGTCCATAAAATGCGTCCTGCAAGAACCACCGAGCGATCCGCATCTTTTACCGGCTGGTTATCATAATTAACCCGACCGTAGAAGCCGCCTTTCTCGTTATCCTGGCCATATTTTTCCCAGTAGTCAAGTATTGCGATCAGTTCTTTTTTGAATGCGTCGGGAGTAAATGCAGCCATTTCTTTTTCGTTTTTACAAGAAAAAAGCGGAATCGCAGTTTTTCATACTTATTTTAAAATATTGTGGAAATTGCTGATAGGTCTTTGCATGATTCGAAAAAAAAGCCCGACAAACATTTGTCAGGCTTTCATTTGGAAGCGTGGGCATTAGTCGCCCTGATTTTCTTCCTGGGCTTCGTGATTGTCGCCTCCCAGGCTGTAATAGTTATTTTCTTCGTCTTCGCGACCGATCATTTCATCTTCGTCATCGTCTTCCGAACCCGGCACATCGAGGTCTTCTCCCGTCATGTCGTCTTCGAATGATTTTTCATTCCAGTCGTCGGCATCCAGCTCTGCCGGACGTTTCATGCGTGAAATATCTTCTGGATCAATATCAGCATCGATCAGTCCTTTTCTGAATATATCCTCTTCCGACGGATAGTTACCGGGCAGGTCGTCATCGAACACATCATCGTCGTCGTCATCGTATGGATTCATAGCTTTGAGATTAAAAGATTTGTAGGTAGTTGGTTTAAAAGTTTACGGGAATGTCGCTTCTGTTTCCAAAGGTGTTAAAAAAAATTATTCCATGTTACATGTCCGCACAGAAAAATAAATCGTCGCGCTGCTGTCACGATTTCGTGAAAAAAATTTGAAAGGCTATTACTTTTGACAAAATCATATTTATCTCAACCCAACCATTTCATGCAAAGAAAGTTATTCAAGTCTGCGGCGTTACTTCTGGCCCTAACCGGCGTATCGGGCCTAGCCGCTTACAGAAGTTTCACTGACAACCCCTCCGTCAGAAAACCCCTTTTTACTCCTATTGAAGCAAAGGAAATCAAGCTTCCCGCAGGGTTCTCCGCCAGCATTCTGGCAACCGATCTGGGCGCAACCCGGCATATGGTAGTCGGTAAAAACGGAGATATGTACGTAAAACTGTCGAAACTGAAAGACGGAAAAGGTATTTACCTGCTGAGAGACACCAATGGTGACGGCGCGATCGATGAACAAAAGCTGTTTGGAGAATATCCCGGAACCGGTATCGCTATCAAAAACGGTTATCTGTACAGTTCCTCCAATAAAGGTGTGTACCGGTACAAGCTGAATGAAAAAGAAGAAATTGTCGATCTCAATAAACATGAGTTGATCGTAGAAGGTTTGGTTGACAAAGGCCGCGACAATGCGAAACCGATTACACTGGATAATAAAGGGAATATCTACGTCACCGTAGGCTCTTACAGCGACAATTGCCGTGAAACTGGCTCAGGAAAAGGCATGTCACCATGCACGATCCTGGATTCTGCAGGCGGAATCTGGAAATTCAAGGCGGATCAGGCCGGGCAGAAATTTTCTGACGGCGTGCGCTTTGCGACGGGTGTAAAAAATGCGGTAGGTATCGATTGGGACAATAAAACCGAAGCTTTATATGCGACGGTGCACGGCCGCGGAAAATTTGACGATATGTACCCTCAATACTATACGCCAAAACAAAGTGCCGAATTGCCAGCGGAAACCCTTTATCGTTTAAAGGAAGGTGACGATGCCGGCTGGCCTTACATCTATTATGATCATTTCCAGAATAAGAAAATCCTGGCGCCCGAATACGGCGGAGATGGCAAAAAAACAGCAGGCGAGAAAGCGATTAATCCGCTGGTTGGTTTCCCGGCGCATCTAGGGCCTAATGCATTGCTGTTTTATTCGGGAAATATGTTTCCGGCAAAATATAAAAACGGCGCCTTTGTCGCATTTCACAGCCAGTCTGCGGAGCTTAAAAAAGGTTATCTGGTCGCTTTTGTACCGTTTGTAAATGGTAAGCCCGGCAAATGGGAAATTTTTGCGGATAATTTCGCAGGCACTGATCTCGTTCAACCAACCGGCCCGATCCAGCATCGTCCTTGTGGCCTCGCACAAGGCCCCGACGGCGCATTGTACGTGACCGACGACCTGAATGGGACAATCTTCAAAATAGCCTACAAGAAGAAATAGGTTACAGGCTCATACCGCCATCTACATAAATGTTCTGCCCTGTAATGAACCGTCCTGCTTCTGAACAAAGGAGGACGGCCATTGCGGCGCAATCCTCGGGGTCACCGATCTGTCCGGAAGGCGTTCCCAGCCGTTGCGAGATCCTTTCTTCCGCCTCAGGAACATCCTCTTCGATACGCGACGTCCCGATCACGCCGGGTGCCAGATTATTGACGGTTACACCTTTGTCCGCAAGCTGCATCGCGGCATTCTGTACCATATTTAAAACCGCCGATTTCGTAGCAGCGTAGATCATCATGGAAGGGTGCGGCTTGATCTGCTGCACGCTGCCAACGGTTAAAATCCTTCCCCAGCCTTTGGAGACCATTTCAGGAGCGAAACGCTGCATCAGCAGGAAGGTGGATCTGAAATTGGCATTGACTTGTATATCGAAGTCTTCCTGGGTAATGTCCTGCCAGACTTTTGGAATCTGTACCGATGCATTCAAAACAAGAATATCAGGCGATGCTGCCTTTTTGGTCACCTGATTGTATAAGGCGGAAACTGCCCTCGGCCTGGATAGGTCGCCGCCTACGATCACGGCAGTCGACCCAAGCTTTCTGATTTCTCCCGCCACTTCTTTCGCCTCATCCAGATTTTTCCGGTAATGCAGGATTATTTTTGCACCATACTCGGCCATTGCGAGGGCAATGCCTTTTCCGATTCCCTGGCTGGAACCGGTAATAAATGCGGTTTTCCCTGCCAGACTGATTTTCTCTGAAAGCATAGTTTGCGATTAGGTTCTGCCGGGAGAACACTAATCGCATGCCAGAAATGGGTTAGAAATCGGTATCTGGCTTATCCAGCTCCATTTCTTTGATCCAGATATTACGATAGTAAACATCGTGGCCTTCCGATTGCAATTTTAGTCCTCCCGGAGTGTTGGTAATACCTTTTCCACCATCGTTGCCTCCATCGATACCTGAGTTCGGGCCGCCCCAAACCTGTGAGATTTTTTGGTTGGAATGGACTTTTTTACCATTGAAATACAAAGTTACCATCGGTTGCTCAACTATTTTACCATCCTTGAAACGCGCCGCCCTGAAAAGAATGTCATAGGAATTCCATTTACCGATTCCATTATATGCGTGATAAGGAGATTTCGTTTCGTTGATCACCGCCGCCATTCCATGCGAGGTGGTATCACCGTCAAGCACCTGGATTTCATAGCGGTTTTGCAAATAAACGCCGCTGTTGCCGCCTTCTTTGGTAATCAAAAATTCGACGTGCGCGCGGAAATCCCTGAACTGCTTTTTAGTGACAATATCCGCTGAACCGTACTTGCCACCGGCAGAAGCTGGATCGTTGCAGTTGATGACCGTGCCTTTGTCCACCGGGTCGTTAACAACCGTCCATTTGATAGGCGGCTTGGCCGAGAAACGAGGTCCCTCCCAGTAGATCCATTTTTCATCCAGCATTTTCCGGCTGCCGTCCAGGTACATTTCTGCGCCCTTCGGGGGCTTAGTGCCAACACCAACCTGGGCAAAAGTAGCGGCAGCAGTACCGCATACTACCACGAGTGCAACGATACCGGATAATCTTATTTTAGAAAACTGTCTGTTCATGTTTGATATTATTGAGATTGAATTTGATTTGAAATAATAAGTACGTGTTGATTTGAAATACTGTATCTACCTCAAAGTTTTTGTCCTGTGTAGAATAAATGCCACAAAATTTCTGGAATTTTTAATAAAAGCGTGTTTGTAAAAGAATTTGAAAACCCAGGGTTGTAAAGTGTTGAGGGCACGGAAATTATGTATACGGGTCATTCTTATTGAGCATTTAATAAGACAAGTACTTTTAGAACTTTTATACGCCAATTATTATGGAATCATCACAGCAAAAGAGGAGCATCAATACTGTAACAGGAGTATTTGCCACGAGGGAAGATGCAGAAAATGCCTACCAGTCATTGCTGCACTTAGGATATAAAGCGGATGAAATTACGCTGATCATGGCAGAAGAGACATTTGACAAATTATATGACCGGAAAGTAAATCGTTTCCAACATAGCCCCGCAAGAAAGAAACTACAGGTAACCAGGATCTCGGAAGCATTGGATGTGCTTGGCAGGTTTGTGGCGATTCCGGGACTGGCCCTTGTAGTTGCAACCGATTTCGCAAAAGGCGGCGCACGCGCGCTGTCGAGCTCTGTCTTGTCTGAGAACTATGCAGAATATTTCCAAAATCGTCTTTTACACGGAGAAATTCTCATCGATTTTAGCCTGCACACGGCCAGGGAGAAAAACCTGATCGTGCATCAGTGGGAAGATTTCGGGGGGTATCCGCTGATACGCAGGATCAGCAATGCCGCATAACAGGTTTGGGAAGGTAAACAGTGAAACGTCCGGCAAAGTCAATGTACCGGACGTTTTCACATTTATAAATTGTCTTCAAAAAGTTTCAAAATCCGTTTGTATTCGTCTGTCCATGACGACGCTTCCACAAAACCGTGATCTTCCATCGGGTAGGAGGCGAGCTCCCAGTTGTCTTTTCCAAGTTCAATGAGCCTTTGCGAGAGCCGTACCACATCCTGGTAATGCACATTTACATCCACCATTCCGTGACACATTAACAAATGATTTTTCAAACCAGCCGCATGATAAATAGGAGAGCTCTTTCGGTAAGCCAGACTGTCGGACTGCGGTTCGTTCAAAATGTTGGCTGTGTACGGATGGTTGTACGCAGCCCAGTCCGTCACCGGACGTAATGCTGCTCCTGCTTTGAAAATGTCAGGTTTTGTAAAAAGTCCCATCAATGTAATGAACCCACCGTAAGAGCCGCCATAAATGCCGATACTTTCAGGGTTGACATGGTAAGTTTTTACAAGCCATTCAGCGCCGTCTGTATTGTCTGTCAGGTCTTTCCCGCCCATGTGCCTGTAAATCCCCGTCCGCCAGTCGCGACCATAGCCGGAGCTTGCCCGATAATCCATGTCCAGCACTGTGTATCCTCTGTCTGTCAGTAGGTTATGGAACATATATTCCCTGAAATACTGGCTCCACCATTTGTGGGCGTTTTGCAGATATCCCGCGCCGTGGACAAATATGACAGCTTTCCCGTTTGATTTTTCGGGTTCATAAACACGCGCATAAACCGGTTTCCCATCCGTTGCGTTAATGGTTACGATCTTGGCCTCGCGCCAGGGATAGGAGCGGAATTCGTCAGATACAGATTTTGTAACACGCTCAGGCTCTTTGGTTTTTGTTCCTGACTTCGGGTTGTCCATGATATACAGTTCCCACGGATTAGTACTGTTGGAATAACGGATCGCAATTTTGCTTTCGTCGGGAGATAATGTGGCTTCGTGCGCTCCGGTGTTTTGGGTAAGCCGTGTTCTGGTGCCGCCTGTCGAAGCTACGCGATACAGATGCTGTTCACCGGGCTGTACTTCATTTGTAATGATATAAAATGATTTTCTGTCCTTCGAAAGCGTTACATTCTGCACTTCGAATTTTCCAGAGGTTAACGCAGTTTTTTTGCCGGTTTTGATATTGACTGAATACAAATGTGAGTAGCCGGTTTCCTCACTTTGGAAATAAATTGTTTCGTCGTCAAGCCACTCAATTTCCCCTGCACTCATCGGATATCCGCCGATACCCGGCCCGCCGATCCATGCTTCATCCCGCTGTCTGTCAAGCAGCTTTAAAGAAAGCGAGTCGGGGTTGAGCTGCATGATCCAGCGGTCTTTACTATCCAGCGAACGGATTACCACAACCGCATTTTCACCATTCTTCGACCAGATTGGCCCATGAATAATGACCTCCCGCTCTTTCTTTTTCCAGGCTGTGTCCAGCTTGGGATAGTCTTTGAGGTAATCCGGCTTGTCGCTGATCCCGGGAATGTTCTTTACGCTCAGTTTCCGGGTGGTATCTTTTTTAATGTCATAAATCCAGAATTCGTACGAAGAACCAGGTGCACCGACCTTGACACGACTGGAAATATCATCCGTAAAACCGGTTTCTGTGACGTAGTTGGGTACATTGGTGGATTTTGAAGATTTGTCCGCCTTTGTGAGGCGATAGGTAATGTACTTTTGATCCGGGCTGAGCTGCTGGTGATTGACCGATTTTTCGTCGAGATAAATTTCCTTAGGCCGTTCCGGTTTTTCGGCTTCTGTTACTTTTTTGCCGAGGTCTTTTTTGTCTTTCCGTTCCTTTAAGACTTCAAACAGCGCCAGCTGATCAGTTTTCAGGAATTTTTCCTGCTCCCCCAGCTTCGACTCATCCTTTTTCTTACCGGATTTGAAATCAGTGTATTGCGTATTTAGCCCATTCGTGAGCCTGACGCTGAACAGGTTATTTTCCCTAACATAAATGACGCTCATCTCATCCTGACTAAAAACCGGATCTGTTTCCCGCTCGACGGTATTGGTGATTTGCCAGGGCTGGCCTTTGGGATTTACAATAAAAATATCACCGTTCTTTTCGTACAACCTTGCATCATGCGCGCGATTATAAACGCCGTTTCTGCCGGCAAGCTTTTTCCGTTCCGTCAGCGCGATCTTACTGATAATTTTGTCCTTCAAAGAATACCCGTAAAGCGAGTCGGACGGATTTTTGTCGGGGTTCCAGTTAAAATAAATTGTTTTGGAATCATCCGCCCAGGTAATATCGGTAGGTGAAGTCCCGATCCAGATTTTTGGGTCCCGCATGATTTTCTCCACCGTCAACGGCGCAAGGGTTTGGGAAAAGGCAGCGGGTAAAAAAGCGATTTGCAGAAAAAAGAGGAAGCGTAAATTCAATTTCATGAAAAGGAAATCAAGAGGCTAAATGCAGTTATAGTTTTAAGGATGATCGTGGTAAGGCACCGCTTTCACTAAACGAATATTGTTATACTCTTCGATCACCACGGTATTTTCTTTCGGAACAATGCCTCTTTTGATCCAGTTGCTCACCGTTTGTGTATTCTTAATATTGAATCGTTTACAATACTCCGCAATAGTTACCCAGTCATGCATTTCATAGCGTTTGCCATCCTTATTTAGGAAGTTTACTGCCTCTTGCAAAGCATCTTCTGTCTCTGACATCATTTTCTCGAATTCCTTTTTATCAACCGATGTGCTTAACATGTTATAGCCGTTTAGTGATTTCATTCAAAAGATCTGTATACTTCGCAATCGCATCAATCACCCTATCGATTTCCGAGGCTGTTAATTGGTCCTGGAAATCATTAAGATACTGACGTAAAGCTGCAATACGCATTCTGATTTCAAATTCATTCATATTGTATGCCGATTAAAGGTAAAAAATGTTTCGATGCGTAACAAACCTGTGTGAGAATAGCGGGGATTGTTTGTCCAACGGATTTTGTGATTTGAGAAAAAGCGAGTTTCTTGATTTTATAGATCATATTTATGTTTTTTAATACTTAAATGTCTCAAATGCGGATCGTTCTTTTGGTGCTGCCTTGCCTGATAGTAGCTATGTCTTCTTGCCAGAAACAGTCTTCCTCACCCGATAAAGGGGTCTCGCTTGCGCTCAACGATCGCCGTAAACAGACACTTAAAGACATTCGTTATGACGTCATTTTCGACATTCCGTCACAAAAAAGCCAGCAAATCCAGGGTGTTATCCAAATTACTTTCAATCTGAATGCACTGGATTCTGCGCTTGTGCTGGATTTTAATGCGGATAGTAGTTTTGTAAAGCATGTCAGGATTAAAGACAAGCAAGTAGATTATCAGTTTGTAAATGAGCACATTATCATTCCTTCGAGGTATTTAAATGAAGGCGGGAATAGTATTCAAATTAGCTTCATTGCCGGAAATCTTTCACTGAATTGCAGTGAAGATTATCTCTATACCCTTTTTGTACCGGACCGAGCGTCGACCTGTTTCCCCCTTTTTGACCAGCCGAATTTAAAAGCCAGCTACCAGCTGACACTTAAAACGCCCGGTGACTGGGAGGCGGTTTCAAACGGAAAACTGATTTCCAAAGCCCGGGAGGGCGAGCGGGGTGTATATCGCTTTGCCGAAACCAAACCAATCAGTTCTTACCTTTTTGCATTTGCCGCCGGTAAGTTTTTCAAGGCTTCCAAACAAATCGATGGTCGCGAAATGACCATGTATTACCGCGAGACCGACACTGCTAAAGTGAACCGGAACCGCGATGAAGTTTTTGAGCTTCATGCCAAATCACTTGCCTGGCTGGAAGATTACACGGCTGTATCTTATCCTTTCGGGAAGTTTGATTTCGTGTTGCTGCCTTCTTTTCAATATGGCGGGATGGAGCATCCAGGGGCCGTTTTTTACAATGAATCTGCTTTGTTTTTGGATGAGAATCCGTCTGTAAACCGGCTCATGGCGCGGGCAAGCGTGATTGCTCACGAGTCGGCACATATGTGGTTCGGGGATCTGGTGACGATGGATTGGTTTAATGATGTGTGGCTAAAAGAAGTCTTTGCCAATTTTATGGCCGCCAAAATTGTGCAGCCCAGTTTTCCGGAAATCAATCACGAGCTGCGCTTTTTGCTGGCACATTACCCGAATGCGTACGAAATCGACCGCACAAGGGGTACCAATCCTATTTTACAGGAACTGGGAAACCTGAAAAATGCAGGGACTTTGTACGGAGCGATCATATATATGAAGGCGCCGATTGTGATGCGCAAGCTGGAAAAAATGATCGGAGCGGATTTAATGCAGCAAAGTTTGCGGGAATATCTCAGGACATACGCTTTCAAGAATGCGCGCTGGGACGATCTGATAGGGATTATTGATAGACAAACTCCGCAAAACATCGCGCAATGGAGCAATGTGTGGGTGAAAACGCCCGGCATGCCTGCTTATGAAATCGGAGAAAAAGACTACAAAACGATCCTGACACAAGTGACGGATTCGGTTTCCGGCAGGATCTGGGAGCAACCGTTGACATCAAAAGAGCGTGATACGCAGGACGGTAAGCTGGTTTTTCCAAATGGCGACGGGATTGGTTATGGTTACTTTAGAATGGATAGCCTCAGTAAGCGATACTTCATAACCCATTACAATGAGCAGGATTCAATTTTCTCTGATCCCGTTTTTAAGGGGGCGATGTGGGTCAATATCTGGGAGGGATTTTTGCGGGAGTCTCAATCCAATCCGGAGGCGCTCATCGACGACTTGCTCGAAACCCTGCCAAAAGAGAACAATCCCCTTTTGATCGATTATATGCTGGGCATTTTACAGACGAACTGGTGGATTTTTGCAGGACAGCAAATTAGGGAAGCAAAACAGGAATCAGCGGAAAAGCTGATCTGGAAATTGTTGATTGACACAAAAGACAAAGGCATCAAGACTTCCTATTTCAGGGCTTTTAAAAATTTGGTGCAAACGCCACCGGGGCTCGAAAAATTGAGATCGCTGTGGAATGGGAAGCTGGATGTGAAAGATCTGGTATTATCGGAAGATGATAAAATTTCGATGGCTTATGAGCTGGCATTAAAGCAGCCGGAAGTGTCAGGGGCTGTGTTACAGGAGCAGCTGCGCAATACGAAGAACCCCGACCGTAAGGCCAGATTTCAGTTTGTTATTCCTGCTTTGGATTCGGCAGAAACTGTGCGCGACCGTTTTTTTGAATCGCTGCAAAATGAAACTAACCGGGAGAAGGAAGCCTGGGTAATCGAAGCGCTGGGTTTTTTGCATCATCCTCTGCGCGCCCGAGGTGCAGTCAAATATTTGCGCCCGTCGTTGAACATTTTAAAGGAAATCCAACTGACGGGCGACATTTTCTTCCCTACCCGCTGGCTGCACGGTACCTTTTCAGGGCATTCATCGCGAGAGGCCGCGCAGGTTGTGAATGCATTTCTGGCTGAAAATCAGGATTATCCGCAATTTCTTGAAAACAAAATTTTGCAAGAAACGGATATGTTGCAGCGGGCAGCGCGATAATGAGGGTATTGCCACGAATGCACGAATAAGGCACGAATCGCTTAGGAGTTACATACAATCTAGTGGGATCATGTGAGAATATTTCCAGTCGGAAGTTAAAGTGTTGATGTATAAAAAATCCCGGTATACGTCAAAAACCTGTTCGTACCGGAAGTATCCGGAGTTTGTGATGCATGTTATTGTGGGAGTAGTTAGGTCATTTTCTGATCCAATAATGAATTTAGCTATCTTTTGAGCTTCGCTGAAAGTTAGTTCTCTTGGGGTGGCGACTAAATGCGCCATCCATTTGAAGTCCGAGAGCCAATCGCGAATGGCGGTGTTGGTCACAATACCAAACTGATCAAAAATTGCGATTGATTCTTGTATGTTAGTATGATCTCTTTGGCCTAGAAGGTGCTGGATATGATGTTTTAAAATTGAAAAACAGTAATGCTGTTTAGGGCATTTGTCGTCACAAGACAATCTCAGGAGGATAGCAATGTATCTGTTAGAAAGCAGCGTCAAATCCTCATCCTGTTCGGTCAGATACATATCTAAATCATAGGCCCATAGCAAGATCTGTTGCGTCGTAGGAGATATGGTATCGAGGCAGCGATAAAAATCCATAGATCAGTAGTTTGAAGATTATTAAGTTTAAATCTTCAAACTACTTTTTCTCTCTAATAAAAACCGTTTTTAATTAGCCTGCGGCGAGTACTTCACAAAGTCAATGCCAACTCCGTTTGGATCAGTGACTGCAAAGTGCCGGTCGCCCCAGGGCTCGTCGCGAAGGTCGATTTGTATCTCTACTCCTTTCTTTTTCAGTTCTTTGTAGAGTGAATCCACATCTTTTACTTCGATCGTGAAGTACGTTCCCTGGCCCTGGAAGGGTTTGTGAAAAAGTGGTTGCTGGGTTGGATGGTCGGGTAGCAAAAAGCTGATCTCCGACTCTTTGCCCGGTGTATGCAGCAACAGATAAAACTCATTTTCAAATGTGACACCAAAGCCCAGTTTTTTGGTGTAAAACTCCTTCGTTTCGGCCATTTTTGCTGTGATAATTCCTGCGTTCAGTTTCATTTTTCTTTGAGTTTTAGTGGATGGATTGTTTTGCGAAAATACATTTGCCCCAAGGCAAAGAAGAATTGAGAGTATGGCTAATCGTTTCATTTCCCGGTTATTTACGTGAATGTTACGATACAAAGTTCTCCCGGAATGCACTCAGAAGATTGTAAAAATCGGACAAAATCACCTGCCGAATGCGCGGCTGGGTGTGACACCATAAAAGTTTTTGAATTCCTTAATGAAATGCGCCTGATCGTAATAACCGGAGTCGTAAAACAGCTTGTTTTCCCGTAGGCTCTGCTGGGAGGGTTTGGCGCGAAAAATGTTTTGGAACCGCACTACTTTGCTGAAAGTCTTCGGCGTGTCTCCAATGTAAAATTCAAAGAGTCGACGTAATTGTCTGCTGCTCAATCCGGTATCGATGTCATTTTCAATATTTAAGACACCGGCGTTTTGAAGGATTAGTCCGACGGCGTTATAAAAACGGTTGTCGTCATAGAACGTAACCTGGGCAATGAGTCTGGAAAAATACTGGTCAAAGCGGGTCACAATTTCAGAAGCGCTCAGTCTTTCGTTGAAGCTGGAAGCAATAAAGTCGGCGGTTGCTGGTATTACATTTGACAATTCCTCAAACCGATTACTCAAACTGGAAGCGTCGACTTTGAAAATTTGGGGGAACATAGATGGCAAAAACCGGATCCCCACGTAATGGAAGCTGTTTTCAAGGGGGAATTCGGTATACTTCTTACAAAAACCCATCACAAAATTTTCAACCGGGTTTGTCAGCTCGAAGAAAATGTCAATGCAGCCATCGGCCACCACGCGGTAGTTAAACGGTTCTGCGAGTGTCTGATTTGTTTTCAGCGACCAATAACAGTATATGAAACTTTGCAATCCGGGATCCGGCAAAAACTCCTGGTAGGATACATGCCCGGCCGACTGGCGTACCGTAGGTTGGATAGGTGTGTAGAGCTGGCGTATGTTAGGAAACGTCTTCAAGAATCGCAGGCATTATTTTTTAACTCCCTGAACATAAACAAAATCTAAATCATGGACAACACCGAACTTGCAGCCGCCTACATCAAAGAACTGGAAGCAGAGTACAGTTCTACGAGAAAATGTCTTGAACGTATTCCCTTCGAATTGTTCGACTACAAGCCACACCCGAAGTCGATGCAAATGGGCTATCTGACGTTGCTGGTGGCAGAAATTCCGCAATGGATCAAAGTGATGGTTGAGGAAGGGGAAGTGAATTTTGCTACCTATAACCATAACCAGCCGCGTACAACGGAAGAGTTGCTGGAAGTCTTCGAAGACAATATGGCTGGCGCTAAAAATGCGTTGCAAAGTGCCACAGATGAGGTACTAAGCGGGACATTTTATTTGAAAAATGGCGAAGAGGAGCTTTATTCTCAGCCGATTATGGAAGGGATCAGTTCTTCTATCAACCACTGGGTCCACCACCGCGGACAGCTCACAGTGTATATGCGGTTAAACGACATTCAGGTGCCGTCGATCTATGGGCCGTCGGCGGATGACAGGACTTACTAGTTGGCAGAGAGCTTGGATTTGTATTCAATTCTTTACTATTTTGTATTGAATTGAATACAAAACTCGACTTCCGTTATGATTGAAGAAATTGTTAACAACTACGAAGATCTTGTTATGAATATTGGAAAACTTATCGAGGTGTCGGGCTACCGGAACGACTACATCTCCAAAAAGATTGGTCTTAGCAATGTCAATTTTTCGGCAAAGAAAAACCGCAAGACTTTCACCCTGGAAGAAGTGAAAAAGATAGTAGGCATCATCAACAATGAGGATGTTAACGACTACTTAATGTTGCGGGCAATGGAAGCGCGTCAAGATGACGAAACACTCAGTCATGACGAGCTTTACAAATCACTTGGATGGAAGTAGTTTACAAAAGAAAATTCCTGAAAGAAATTTCGAAGCTATCCCCCAAAATTCAGTCGGGCGTAAAGGTAATCTTAGACAGGCTGAAAGAGGCCTCAGATCTGGAATCCTCAGGTATAGACTACGTGTTTATAGCTGGCCAGAAAGCTGGTCAAAACTATTACAGAATACGCGTGGGAAACTATCGAATCGGCATTGAATATGTGCGGCCCGATGTGATTGTTATATTAATCGCTTCACGCGGTGACGTTTAGCCGATAATTTTAAACTTCCCTCCTGGTTCACCTACACACCCTGAGATGAGAAAGTGTTTAAATTCAATAGTACTATATCCACCGATACACTTTTCCGTTCCTACAACCAAATGAGCCGATAGATAATCGGCTCATTAAAATATACAATTAGTTATTTGGTTTGTCTAATTATTCATTCACAAACCAAATAATTGATGTATTTATGAAAAAGTTTAACTGGGTACTCTCCGCAATTTTCCTTTTCGTAGCTTCCTGTCAGCAGCCGGATAATGTCAATTCGTCTGGTGATTTGAGTGCGCACAGGGATGAAAGGCAGGACAATGCAATACAGATCGCAAAGAATTTTGACTTATTGTCTGCTGTTATTAGTAACAGAAGCGAGTCAAGCAAGAATGCAAGAACAGGCAACAAAGAAAGAAGTGTAAAAAGGATCAGGACATTTAGTGACGCACAGCAAAACCCTCTTTATCAAGTTATTACCTATAATGAAGGAGGGTTTATCATTGTGTCAGCCGAGAAAAAGGCCCGACCTATTTTAGCATTTTCAGATACGAATGATTTTCCGATTGACCAGGAATTTCCTGCCGGGGTAAAAGAAGTCATGAACAGCTACGGAGAGTCGATTCAACAACTTCGGTTGAAAGGCGGCGATACTGACCCGAATATCAGCAGTGAATGGGAAAGATTGGAAAATACCGTTGCAATAACTAAGCTGGCCGAGCAAAGCAAAAATTCAGGAGGAAGAGTTTTGGATGCACCTGTTGATCCCGGTTGCCAGGATTCCCAAATCTATGTAACTCTGAACACCGCATCTTGGGGCCAAACTCATAAGTGGAATAGCTATATGCCATTACAATTGATGTATGGTTGTACAGGTCTGCCCAATGGACGAATGTATACCGGATGTGTGGCAACCGCAATGGCCGAAGTGATGAATTACCATAAACATCCAAGTGTCATCCATTGGAACCTGATGGGGCCAAATTCATCCGAAACAGCTTATCTTATGCGGCAGGCAGCCAATAGCGTCAATATGATGTATAATTGCAATGGTTCCGGGGCCTATCTATCCGCTGTTCCTGCCGCTCTTATTGGCTCTTTCGGCTATTCACCTCAAACCACCTGGTCCAATTCATTCAATGCAGGCACCGTGGAAAATGAAATTTTAAACTTTGCAAGACCTGTAATTCTTGGGGGTGTAAAAGCAAATTCGGGCGGGCACGCCTGGGTTTGTGATGGGTATTACCAGTATATATCCTGCACTTCATCTAATGGACCTTTATTTCATATGAATTGGGGCTGGGACGGCAACGCAAATGGCTTTTATGCTCCTTCAGCGGCAGATCCATCTAACCAAGGGCTGTATTTTACTCAGTTAGAGATGGTCACATCTATCAAAAAGCCTTAACAAACGCCATGAGAAACTCACTGTTATATCTCGGAATCATGATGATTGGTTTGTTGAATTTAAAATGCAGGGATAAATATGAAGAGGAAATCTTGGTTGGAATCATATGGGATAAAAATGTTTACTTAGAAATAAAAAATGCGGCAGGGGTGGATATGCTTGACCCGAATTCTCCAAATTCTTTTAAAAGATTTAAGGTTTATTATCTGGTTAACGGTATCAAAGAGTTTTATTATGACCCGTGGATGGATGCTCCGGGTGGTTATATCATTCAAAAATTCCCAAATGAATCTTTCTATCAACTGCAGATATTTATTAACGGCCCTACTCACGAAAGTAGAAACGATCATGAGTGGGTTACCTATCTCGAATTCGAAGATGGTAGCACTGATACGATATCAGCTTCATTCGGGGTCAGACCGGGGAACATCTCTGTTGAAAAAGCAACTTACAATGGAAGACCGATGTGGGATACATCACTAACCTACGCAAAAGAACCGTTCGAACTCATAAAGCCGTAAGTATAAAACTTTTTGAAAAAATGAGTACAAATTACTTGTAAGCCGCTCCGTACCGGGGCGGCTTTTTCGATGGATTTGCTTAAACTCGCATTTCTCAAACACCGGAATATGTCCCGACAATATGATAAGCTTGCATTGCTGGCTGGAATGGTCTCAATGCTTTTTTCGACACCAGCTTTTGCCCAGAAAAGCGAGGCTTCCGCCATTGCTTTACAACCTTATTCTGAAATCCCGCTCGGCGCGATCAAACCGAAAGGCTGGCTGAAAGATCAGCTCGTGATCATGAAAAACGGGGCAACCGGGCATTTGGATGAGGTTCATGCTAAAATTCAGAAGGACAATGGCTGGCTCGGCGGAAAAGGCGACGGCTGGGAAGAAACACCATACTGGCTCGACGGTGCAGTACCACTTGCCTATTTGCTTG
Source organism: Dyadobacter sp. UC 10 (assembly GCF_008369915.1). Lineage (NCBI taxonomy): Bacteria > Pseudomonadati > Bacteroidota > Cytophagia > Cytophagales > Spirosomataceae > Dyadobacter > Dyadobacter aurulentus. Next base: position 5,223,451 of record NZ_VSRN01000001.1, read on the forward strand.
ATGACAAAATCTTGAAAGATAAGGTATTAACGTACATCAACTGGACAATCGATAACCAACGCCCCTCAGGCTATTTCGGGCCGGTTACCAAAGATGAGCGGGAAAAGAAAATACAGATTACCGCTGAAAATTGTGCGTCGGGGGAAGATTGGTGGCCGAAAATGGTCATGCTCAAAGTGATAAAGCAATATTACCAGGCTACGAATGATCCGCGCGTGGTGCCGTTTATGACCAGGTATTTCAGATATCAGTCGACCGCGATTAAAAACTGTCCGCTCGGAAAATGGACAGAGTGGGCCCAATCGCGCGGGGCCGACAATGTAATGATGGCGCAGTGGCTGTACGGCATTACCAAAGACCCGTCGCTGCTGGAACTCGCTTCACTGATCGAATCGCAGGCATTTCCATGGAGCGATCTGCTCGGTAACCGCGACTGGGTGATCAATGCAGCCACACAGCAGAATAATGACAAATGGATGCAGCGGCACGCTGTAAATGTCGGAATGGCGCTAAAATCCCCTGCGGTTAATTATCAGCGGACAAAGGACAAGAAATACCTTACCTATCTCAAAACCGGCTTCACCGATCTGATGACCCTGCACGGCCTGCCGATGGGGATTTTTTCAGGAGACGAAGACCTGCACGGAAATGCTCCTACCCAGGGTGTTGAGCTTTGTGCGATTGCCGAGGCAATGTATTCACTGGAAGAAATTATCGCCATCACGGGGGATATTCAGTATATGGATGCATTGGAGCGCATGACTTTCAATGCATTGCCAACGCAAACTACCGACGACTATAACGCAAAACAGTATTTCCAGATCGCGAACCAGGTGCAGATCAGTCGGGGCGTTTTTGATTTTTCGCTGCCGTTTGACCGGGAGATGAATAATGTTCTGGGTATGAAAAGTGGCTACACGTGCTGTTTGGCCAATATGCATCAAAGCTGGACCAAGTTTGCAAGCCACCTCTGGTACGGAACTGCGGATGGCGGTCTGGCCGCATTGGCTTACAGCCCGAACGAAATCAAGGCGAAAGTAGGGCAGGGCGGCACCGAAGTGACGATTAATGAAGTGACTAATTATCCGTTTGAGGGCAATGTTACTTTTGAGCTGTCAACATCCAAAGAGGTTGCCTTCCCGTTTCAGCTGCGTATTCCTTCCTGGTGTACTGAGGCGGTGATTGCATTGAATGGAAAGGAGTTAAGGAGAGAAAAAGGTGGGCAGATCGTGACGATCAGCAGGACGTGGAAGAATATGGACAAGCTCACTCTGGAATTGCCAATGGAAGTTGCTACCTCCAATTGGGGCAAAAATTCCAGGACAATCGAGCGCGGCCCATTGGTATATGCATTGAAACTGGAAGAGCGGTGGGAGAAAGGCACTCAGAAAGAGGAAGGGGACTATTTCAGCGTTTTTCCTAAATCGGATTGGAACTACGGACTGTTGCAGGATATTGTAAAAGATCCCAAGGCAAACTTGTCGGTGAAGGTGGTCAAGCCCGTTTCAGAAAACTTCGTCTGGAACCTGGCACATGCTCCTATCGAAATTACAGCTTCGGCAAAGAAAATCCCGAACTGGAAGATCGTCGACGGGGTCGCGAGACAGCCAGTTTCTGACCGCGAAGGAATTTATAAAGGAGAAGTGAAACAAGAAGTCGAAAAGATTACCCTCGTGCCTTATGGTTTCACAAAAGTGAGGATTGTCGCTTTTCCAGTGGTTAAATGACCGATAAAATTTGGACATAACAGTTATCCAATCCCACCGAAAATTCTTTTTGTTCACGATTGCTTAACAATTGCGTAAAATGTGCGAGGTAAGGTTCATATAGCTTTGTGAAAATTAATTCACCATGCTTATGAACTTTACTTTAACCAAAAAAATCAGCGCCTCGGCATTGATCCTTGGCGCAATGACGTTTTCAGGGTGCAGCCTGAAAGACCACGGCGACGTGCCTGTCGATTCTTCCAAACTTATCGACCGTTCTGTTAACCCTTCGCTCATCAAATCGCTTTCCGGCTTTGAAGACCTGAAAATCACAACGCTGATCAGCTCCGACGACAAGCTTGCCGATTCACCCGATTTCATTTACGGCGCCCAGCCCGATGGTGGTGCTTTTATGAAAAATCCGAATGGGGAAGGATTTGTGATGATCAACAACCACGAGATCCTGTTCTCAGTGTCGCGTGTTTTTCTGGACAAAGAGCTGAAACCCGTAAAAGGCGAATATATTGTGGATGCAGAAGGCGGACAATGGCGTCTTTGCTCGGCTACAATGGCAACGCCGGAGGAACACGGTTTCGGGCCTGTTTTCCTGACAGCGGGTGAGACCAATTCTGAATCGATGACGCACGCGATCGATCCTTTTGCCCCGGCAGACAAAAAGAACAAAACCAGGACGGTTGCAGCTTTCGGTAAATGGAATGCTGAGAATGCAGTACCGCTTCCGAAAGACGCTTTCCCAGGTAAAACAGTAATCATCATCGGTGAAGACGACACAAACGGGCAGCTGGTAGCCTACGTTTCCGACGTAGTGGGCGACCTCAACAATGGAAAATTGTACGCATTGCGCCGCACCAACCAGGAAAGTGTGGAGACGGATATGGTACAAGGACAGACTTACGACGTCGAGTTTGTGCCTTTCGACAATGTCAAAACAAGCACCGGTACAGAATTGCAAGCCCAGACTGTGGACAAGAAAATGATCCAGTTTGCACGGGTAGAGGATATTGATTACGTAAAAGGCGGCAATGGCGCAGGAAGAGAGATTTATTTTACTGCTACGGGTGTAAGCCAGGCGGATAAAGTAACCCCGGTAGCCGGCAAAAACATGTGGGGCCGCGTGTATCATCTGAAATTTGACGCGACAAACCCACTGAAAGGCAAGCTGAACATTATCATGGACGGAGCCGATAAGCCGGGCAGCTTTATCGTGAATCCTGACAACATTTGCGTAACCAAAAACTACGTTTACGTGCAGGAAGACGGCGATTCTTTTTACAAAGATAACGACCACGACGGAACGATCTGGCAGTACAATATTGCTACGAAACAATCGAAGGCAATGCTGCGCATGAACCACAGACGCGACGAGCCTGCATTCAACGCGAAGTACAATTCGGTTGGAAACAACTCGCTGAGCACCTGGGAATATGGTGCTATGATCGATATTTCGGATGTAACAGGCATTCCCGAAACTTTTATGATCAACATCCACCCGCACACCTGGCAGGATGAAAAGTACAAAGGCGCGGATGGAAGCGGCATTTCTACCAATAAGGAAGGCGGCCAGACTGTGATCGTGAGAGGGATTAAACAATAACATTTTTGTAAAATAATGTCAGGAAGACTTCCGAGCGGAGGTCTTCCTGATGTGCTTATCCGGCCGTATGAAACCAATTTATAAGCTTGTCATTTTTGCATTGCCAGTACTTTTAAGCGGTTGTTTACAGCAAAAAAGTCCTGTCGAAGCTGTCTCTGAAAAGTTTGTCACGGATCTCAATACACTCATTAGCAGAAATGAAGATTTCCTCGGCCACGCGCGTAACAATTCAGATCAAAAGGGATTACAGGAAGAGTTTCTGCGGCTTCGTTTGCAATACAAAAAAGTGGAAGCATTTGCAGAATATTTCGCGCCTACTACGGTAAAACAGGTGAACGGAGCGCCGCTGGACGAGGTAGAGGACGAGGAGAATGCAGTTTTCGAGCCGGGCGGGTTACAGGTGATCGAGGAGTTGATTTATAGTGAAGAAAAGCCTGACAAGGCAGAACTCGTGCGGCATGTCCGCAAAATGCAGGTCAATATCAAGCGGATCAAAATGCTCTGGGCCGATATCAGGATCACCGATTCGCATGTGCTTGACGCGCTCCGGCTGGAACTGTTCAGACTGATCACGCTCGGTATCTCCGGTTTCGATACACCTGCCTCGGGAAATGCACTGGAAGAGAGTGAAGTGGTGCTCAGCTCTTTGCGGGAATATCTTTCGGCTTACGATCAACTAATGCCTGAATACCAGGCGCTTGATAAAGAAATTGAGCAGGCTATCGCATTTGAGGAAAAAGGCAAAAGCTTCAACGAATTCGACCGGGCAACTTTCATCGCCGACCACATTAATCCCCTATGCATAAAGCTGCACCAAAATCAAAAGCTGTCAAAAATACCCTTCATCAACGATCGAAAACTATTGAAAGGCAGCGTAGCTACCTTATTTGACAAAGGCGCCTACGATCCGGAAGCATTGGTCGGTAATCCAAGATTTAAATCTACCGCCGACCGCGTGGCATTGGGCCAGAAGCTGTTTTATGATGTGCGGCTTTCAGGAAACGGAAAGTCCAGCTGCGGTTCCTGCCACGCACCTGCACTTGCCTATACCGACGGGTTCAAAACCAGCAAGGGCTTTTCGGGGGCGGAAATCAGCCGCAATGCGCCGACAATCAAATATGCAGCATTGCAGCAGGCGATGTTTTACGATCTCCGCTCTCCTTCGCTGGAAGACCAGGCTTCCGATGTGATCCATAATACGGCAGAAATGCACGGTTCTCTGGACAAAATCACGCAAATGATCACCTCGGACCAGGAATATGATCAGCTGTTTAAAAAAGCTTATCCGGAAATCGACGCAGTGCAGCCTGTTTATGTTCAAAATGCGCTGGCCAGCTTTGTGCGCTCGCTCAGTCCGTTCGATTCGCCATTTGATCAATATATGCGTGGAAACAAGCTAGCCTTAACCGACAGTCAGGTGGCTGGTTTTAACCTTTTTATGGGAAAAGCACGCTGTGGTACCTGTCATTTCGTGCCGCTATTCAATGGCACCGTACCGCCGGACTACCAGCGCACCGAATCGGAAGTACTCGGCGCTACCCGGGATGCCGACTGGAAGCACCCTGTTATGGATGCCGACAAGGGAAGGGGCGCCTACAACCGCTTTCCGCAATGGCAGCATGCGTTCAAAACAAGTTCGCTTCGCAATATCGCCAAAACCGCTCCCTTTATGCATAACGGCGCATTGGCTACCTTGCAGGAAGTGATGGAATTTTATAACGAAGGGGGAGGCGCAGGGCTTGGCCTCGAAGTCCCAAATCAGACGCTGGCACCGGATAAATTGCAGCTGACACAGACGGAAATCCAGCATGTGGTCGATTTTATGGAAAGCCTTACCGATACTTCGCTTTGAAGGCGATATATCGGGCATTCGTATATTAGCCTCGCAATCCTGTAAACTTGATCAATTTAGGCATGATTACCATGAAAAAGCCAACCAGTGCTGCAAATAGATACGTATTTCAACATTTGCTTAAATATATGCCGGTTCTGGCGTTTTTGCTGTTGTCAGAACTGGTTGCGAGTGCACAGGCAGTGCGGCTGATTGCCCACCGGGGCGGTGTAGTGGACAGCACTTACACCGAAAACAGCCTGCCGGCATTAATGCAGGCTGCAAAAGAAGGTTACGCGATGATCGAAACGGATGTAAGGGTTACCAAAGACGGCCAGTTGATCGCCAATCATGACGCTGATTTCAAAAGATTTTACGGCCTGGATAAACGTGTCGTTGATATGGAATGGAGCGACGTTAAAAAATTAAAAAGCACACTCGACGGCGGCAGCCCTGTTTTGCTGGAAGATGTTTTCCGGTTTTGCCGCGAACATCAGATGGGTGTGATGCTGGACAACAAGATCAGGGGAATGGACGTGAAGCTGTTTGAAAAACTCATAGCCCTTGTTGAAAAATATCAGCTGCGCGAATCAGCTTTGATGATCGGGACGGACGAATCGACGGATTTTTTTACGGGAAAAATCAGACTGAGTTGTTCGAGAAAACAGCTGGAAGAAAACATGCAAAAAACCGGCTACAAAAGCGAAAATTACTTTTTCTTCGAGCGGCCCGCCAATCTTAGCGTCGGAGATGTGAAGTGGGCGAAGTCGCTCGGGATTGTCACAATTGCCGCGATCAACACCTATCACTACCGCGATTCGAAAGATGCCCTTTCCGACGCGCGAGAGGATTGCAAAAGAATGCTCGGTTTCGGCGTCACAACCTTTCAGATCGATTCTGAATACCGGAAGTTCCTCGTGAATTGATCTGATGCCTGAATTTTTTTGCTCTTTCAAGCCGGACCTCAGCTCCGCTCCATTTTTTGATAAAATTCTTTTACATAAGCACCATAGTCCACAAATATCTCCGGTTTGATCAGATAGTCTGTCGCGCCCATTGCCAGGCACTTTTCGCGGACAGAAATCACGGAAGAAGTGGAAGTGATCACCACCCGGATATGCGCATATTCCGGCTCCGATCTGATAAATGAAAGGATATCGTAGCCGTTTTTACCGGGCATATTCAAGTCGGAAAGAACGATATCGGGCAGATCGACCGGATGTTCTTTCATCCATTCCAGTAATGTATCGCCATTGATGAAGTCACCCAAAATCTCGAACGCGCCAAAAGCCTGAAACTCCTCTTTCATGAAAAAGCGCTCGTCGTCGTCGTTTTCTACAATGATCAGTTTAAAGTGTGTCATGCGTTTTGGGTTGTTTTGGCCCCGTTTCCCAGAGCGTAAAGTGAAAAGTACTTCCATTACCTGGCTGCGATTCAACCCACAGCCTGCCGCAATGCCGCTCCACAACTTTTTTACAGATTGCAAGACCCATGCCAGCGCCAGGGTAATTCCTGGCATTGTGAAGCCTTCTGAAAGGATCAAAAATCATGCGCGTACTTTCCGGGTCCATCCCAATTCCATTGTCGGTAACCGAGATTCGGAGGTTCCCGTTTTCACGGCTGATATTCAGTCTGATATTCGGTTCGTGCCCGTTGGTGAATTTAATCGCATTGCTGAGCAGGTTTTGAAGAAGCTGCATCAGCTGGACTTTGTCGCCGGTGATCATTTCGGCTTCGTCCTTCTCAATCGTGATGGATGCACCGGCTGCGTCGATCGAGCCTTTCAGATTTTGTATCACGTGTTCAAGCAGCTCGTCCAGCGACCAGCTTTGGGTGCTGATCTGCCCTTTGCTCACCTGCGAGTAACTAAGCAAGTTTTCAATCAGCTCCTTCATGCGGTTTGCGGCAAAAATGGATTTGCTTACGTACAGGTTCAGCTCATCAAATCTTCCCTTTGAAATCCTGTCCGTGATCAGGTGCAGGAAGCTTTTTACCGTTCTTAATGGCTCCTGCAAATCGTGGGACACGATGGAGGTAAATTGTTCCAGGTCGTTGTTGGTACGCGAAAGTTCTGTATTGATTGTTTCAAGCTCACGAGCGATCTGGCGGTATTTTTCGGCACTGTCCCGCTCCGCCTGCTCCGCTATCTTGCGGTCGGTAAGGTCTCTGGTAACCTTGGAAAACCCGACCAGGACCCTGTCGGCATTATAAACTGCCGTAATAACCACGTTGGCCCAGAACTGCGTGCCGTCCTTTCGTATGCGCCAGCCCTCTTCCTCGTATTTTCCTTCCTGGCGCGCCACTTTCAGCTCATAAGCGGGTTTGTTATTGAAAATTTCTTCTTCGGGATAAAACATGGAGAAGTATTTGCCGATCACTTCCTGGTGTTCATAGCCCTTTATCCTTCTGGCGCCCTCGTTCCAGCTTGCGATCCTGCCTTTTTCGTCCATCATAAAAATGGCGTAATCGGTAACCTGCTCAACCAGCAAACGGTACCGTTCCTCGCTTTGTCTCAGGGCAGCCTCTTCGCGGTTTTGCTCTGTAAGGTCCTTGGTTACCTTTGAAAAGCCGATCAGCTTGTTCTCTCTGTTATAAACCGCTGTAAGCACGATACTCGCCCAGAACACAGAGCCGTTCTTTTTGACCCGCCAACCCTGCTCTTCATACCTGCCTGTGCGCTTCGCAGTTTCCAGTTCTTTGGCGGGTTTATCGTCGACAAGATCGTTGGGGTTATAAAAAATGGAAAAGTGTTTTCCGATAATTTCATTGGAAATATAACCGGTAAGGTGCTGGCCGCCTTCATTCCACGTGACAATATTCCCGTTGACATCCAGCATGTAAATAGAATAATCCTGCACACCTTCCACCAGTAAACGAAATCGCTCCTCATTTTCGATCAGCGCGGCTTCTTCCATTTTCCGTTCCGTAATGTCACGAATAATGCACACAAATGTGGACGGTTGCTCAGAGGATTGGGGTAGCGGGGAAATCGTGACCTCAGCCCAATACTTCCTGTCGTCTTTTGTCTTGTTCCAGTTGTTTACGACAAAAATCCCTTTTGCAGCGGCAATGCCGAGTTCGTAAGTTGTTTTGAAATTGTCATACTGGTTCAGGGTCAGCAGGTTAAGGGGCTTGCCTAACAGTTCGTTTTTATTGTAGCCCGTGAGCGCCGTGGCCGCGGCGTTGCAATACTGGATATTCCCGAAGTTATCCAATTGTAAAACGGCATCAGGTAAATTTTCCAGTAACGTAACCTGGGGTGTAGACATATTGATTGAAAATTAGATCAGGTTAGCAACGGTTACCTGCGATAGTAATACACAAAAACCGCATTACCATTTAAATAAAGAGGCATCAGGCGCAATTTACTCCGCTATGCAAATCGATTTACAGTTTACAGCTGTTCTAGAATGTGCAAGGGCACAAGTTAGTTGGTTTTCAGGGAGTTCGGTTTGATGATTTGTCCGGCTGGTGTTTTAAAATGTGATTCCCAACTTTCATTTCCGCCGACAGCCTGAGCGCCTCATGCACCACTTCCGGAGGGTAGTTGTTCAATTCAAGTATCCTGATCGCATTGGTAGTTGCCAGTTTCCCGGGTTTGATCTTGTAGTCAAACCGGATGTCGTTTCCATTGATCACTTCGGTAAAATGATAAATGGCAAAAGTTTCTGTCAGGTAATCGGCCAGCTCCCGGTCATGTGTCGAAACCAGGACGAAATTACCGGCCTGTCCCAGATAGCTGAGCACCGATTTTCCTACCGCGATCCTTTCTACCGAATTAGTACCTTTGAATAGTTCATCCAGCAGAAAAAGGTTGCAGGCGCCTGATTTGCTTTCCTCCAGCAACTGCTTCACGGCACTTACCTCTTCGAAATAATAACTTTTGTCGCTCAGCAAATCGTCCGATATCCGGATGGAAGAGTGAATTTTTATAAAAGGCATGATGAATTCTTCCGCGAGGCAGGTATTGATGGTCTGGCCAAGAATAGCATTAATGCCGACAGTGCGGATAAAGGTTGTTTTTCCCGACATATTCGAACCGGTAAGCAGGGCAGACTTCGGGTCCAGGCTGATGTCGTTTGCTACTCCTTCGAAGATTAGCGGGTGATATACTTCTCTGATAATCAATTTACTATTGTTAGCGCCAATTGTTGGCTCGCAGGAGTAAGGGACACTTTCACGCAGGTTCATGACCGAGAGCGCAACATCGATGCCGGCTACGAAATGATACACATTGCCGATATCCTTCCTTCTGGAATCGAGCATTCTCAATGTGGCAAAAAGCAATACCGGTTCTATCAGAAAAAGTGCCTTGATCAGTTCAATAAAATATTCAACAAACTGACCGATCTCACTTTGCAGTTTCGCTTCAATTTTGAATACGGACATAGATAAGCCCAGCTTATCGAGTATTTTGACCGACTTATGTAAATCGGGGCCGCTACCTGCAAATTCCGCAGTTTTCAATATGTGCCGCGCTGTTTTGTTGAGCAGCACCAGCTGCGGAAGCGAGCTGCCATACCGGTACAGATTATTTTTGTTCCAATAATGGATGCCAAGGTTAACAGGTAGCAGGACGATCAGAAAAATCAGGATTTGCGGGAAAAAGAAAGCGAGCACGACCGAAAGCACGCTGATACCCGAAAGGCACTGAATAAGCCAGAACCATTTCGGTCTCTGCATGTATTGCTCCTGAAAAAGCGAAGTAATGTAATATGCATCCTTTTGATCGAGCCTGGCAATTTCTTTGGTCAGGGCGGTTCGTAATTCAGGGTTTTTCTTAAAAATACGAATAGTACTTTCCAGTTTTTCGTTGCGATCTGTATCCGGCGGAATTGTGCGCATCATGTGATACAGATATTGCTGGCCGACAGAAGAAACGGTGCGATCGGCGAACCTGAACACATCCGCCATGTCGAGATCCTGGAAAGTCCGGTCATTGATTTGGTGGAAAACATCTTCCTGACTGGCTTTCAGGAAGTATTTCTCGATCTGGCTGAAATTGAAAAAGCCCGTTTTAATATCAGGATGTGTTTTTTGAGCAGAGGAGGATGTCATTGGCGGCGGTTTCATCGAAGTTACCTTACTTTTTCCATGGCTGGCAAGGGTATTCCGGGAGCTGGTATCTCTTTTAAGTGCTGATTAAAAGCAAATTTACAATACTTGCACGTTCAACTGTCGCAATTTCCGCGAACGGATTAAATCAATGCAGATCAGGTGAAAAACGCCAGGATACTTACCGCGGTTCTGTTACTTTTTGCGCTGCCATTTCTAACAGATGGTTGTATAGAGCCTTTTTCCCCACCGGAAATCAATTCAGACGAAAATTACCTGGTCGTTGACGGGTTTTTCAATGTCGGCGGGACGGACACGAGCCGGATAGCATTACGAAGGACACAAAATATCAATCAGGCTGCCCAGCCGATCATTGAGAAGGGAGCCACTATTACCGTGGAAAATGAAGCCGGAGAATCATACCCATTTACAGAGTCCGGGGAGGGCCAGTATCTGCTGCCACCCCAATCTTATGGTATGACTGACAAATACAGGCTACGGATTAACACTGAAGACGGCCGTGAATACCTTTCTGAATATGTGGCAGTGAACCGCACACCTGCTATCGACAGCCTTACCTACAAGCTGGATGCCGCCAGAAACGAAGTGACATTTTATGTGAATACCCACGATGCGCAGAACCGCACGCAATTTTACAGGTGGAAATTCGAAGAGACCTGGGAGTATGATGCAACGTATTACTCCGCTCTGGAAGTGATTGATGAGCAGGTGGTCATCCGGAAAGATAATATCAACAAATGCTGGGGGAATACCAGGTCGGGCAGTATTTTGCTTGGCAGTACCATCAGGCTTAGCAGTGATATCATTAAAAACCTGCCGTTGAACCGGGTACCTGTATCTACCAATAAACTTTTCATTAAATACAGCATCCTGGTCAGGCAATACGGACTTTCCCGGCCTGCTTTCGAATATTGGACAGACCTTGCCAAGACTACCCAGGCAACGGGAAGCCTTTTTGATCCGCAGCCATCGCAGGTAACGGGTAACATCAGAAGCGTTTCTGATCCCGGCGATCTTGTTTTTGGTTATTTCAGCGCTGCCACAGAAGAAACCCGCAGACTGACCATTACGCCAAAGCTGGGTATTTTTCCGAGATGTACCGAGCCTGATACCATTCCGGTAAGATGCCAGGGCAGGGACGATGATTGTGCATTGAACACCGCCCAGCTATTGCTGACCTACTGGGGCCCGCGTGCGGATTCCGTATTGGTAGCATCTTCAAATTGTACAGACTGCCGCACCGCCGGCGGTACCACTACCAGGCCTTCGTTCTGGTAAAAGTTGCAGGATAAATGGTTTGGCGCCATTTCAGCGGCATGCAGGAACAATAATTGTGTATGGTGTAATATAATTCAATGGAAGTAAAACGCAACACATCATAACTATGCAAAAGACCTTGCAAATGGCGAATATCATCGCATTGATCGCGACGATTGTCGTGAATTACCTTTCCAATACCGGGCTCTTTAATAACGAAACGATGGCGTCGGTATCAGCATCTTACGAAAACCTGTTTACGCCGGCAGGCTATGCATTTTCGATCTGGGGATTTATTTATCTGGGATTGGCCGGCTTTGTGATCCACCAGAGTAAGGGATTGTTTAATCGTAACCGTAAAACGCCCGACGTTGTGAACAGGATCGGGTGGACATTTGTACTTTCCTGTGTCGCAAACTGCCTGTGGGTAATCGCCTGGCTTTATGATTATACCGGTTTGTCGGTACTGATCATGATCGCATTACTGGCTTGCCTGATCCGCATTGTGCTGGCAACAAGAATGCAGATGGATATTATTTCTTTCAAACAAATTGCGCTGGAAAGCTGGCCGTTTGCATTTTACCTGGGCTGGATCAATGTAGCATTGATCGCAAATATCGCAGCTTATCTTACCAAGACGGGCTGGTCAGGCTTCGGTCTCCCGGCGCAAGCCTGGACGATCGGCATGATTCTGGCCGCTGCGGCGATTAATATATTCATCACCTGGAAACGCAACCTGCGCGAGTCGGCAATGGTGGGTGTTTGGGCGTTGGTAGCGGTAGCAGTTGCAAACTGGAACGGGGCGCAACCGATCGTATACGCTGCTATCGGGGCTGCGGTGATTGTATTTATAAGTGCCAATATCCACGGTTACCGGAACAAGGGCCGGCAATGGATTATCAACAAGCCGGGGGTAAGACAGATTTAATGATCGAGGTTAGCCCGGTGCCACCACATGTTTCCAATCGCTTACAACCCCATTTATAAATACCCGGTACCGGAGGGGCATCGGTTTCCGATGGATAAATATGAGCTGTTGCCTTTGCAGCTGCTGCGGGAGGGGTTCGTGGAACAAAGCGATTTTTTTGACCCGGAACCTATCGCGATGCAACCGGTTTATGCCGTGCATGGGAAGGAATATATCGACCGGTTTGTGCGATGCAAGTTGAGCAAACAGGAAATGCGACGGATCGGTTTTGAGCAGTCGCCCCTGTTGGTGGAGCGGGAATTGCGGATCACGAACGGAACCGTTGAAGGAGCGCTGAAAGCATTCGAAACAGGCATTGCATTCAATATAGCCGGCGGCACGCACCATGCCGGGCGCGACCAGGGGGAAGGATTTTGTATGATCAACGACCACGCAGTTGCTGCGCAATATCTGCTGGACCACGGAAAGGCAAAACAAATACTCATCATCGATCTCGATGTACATCAGGGAAACGGAACGGCTAATATTTTCCAGGACCAGCCTGAGGTATTCACGTTTTCGATGCACGGAAAAAATAATTATCCGTTCCGTAAAGAGAAAAGTGACCTGGACTTGCCACTGCAAGACAGGATAGAAGATGCCGAGTACCTTCAAATTTTAGCAAATACATTGCCCGGACTCGTCGAAAGAGTTAAGCCTGATTTTATATTTTACCAGGCCGGAGTGGATATTTTACAAACCGACAAAATTGGCCGGATGTCCTGCACTGCGCGGGGTTGCCAGTTGCGTGACGAGATGGTATTGCAGCTCGCCGCCAGTCGTGGTATTCCGGTGCAATGCAGTATGGGGGGAGGCTATTCCCCGCAGCTCAAAACGATCATCGAGGCGCACACCAATACATTCCGCGTCGCGGCAAAGCTATTTTCATAAACTTTTCCGAAGTTTCCAGTTGAAAGTCAGCCCGACGGGAAGATGGTCTGACAGCGGCTCACCCGTCTGATTTTCAAAGAGGTTGGCATGCAGCGCGTACCGGGTAGGGAAGAGTTCCAGCGCGTCGCTGCTGCGAAATAGGATCTTATCGATCGACTCAGTGTTTTCTGTCAGGTGCAGAATATCGCGTGGAGGAAGTTTGGACGAAGCCACTGGAAGCTGGCCCTTGTTTCGGAGCATTACCCAGGCGTCGCGCAAGTCATTGTTATTCAATAGTTTTTGAATATTGTCTGACGCAAACTGATAGCGCCCATTCAGATCACCCATCACGATCACCGCGTTTCCCGCAGAATGATCTTTTATAAATGAGGATAATTGATCAATATTCTTCCGCCGGGCCGCCGCTGCTTCCGGGTCGTTGAATGCATTTGAATGAATGTTGTACAAATCGATAAAAAGCGCTTTGCCGATCTGTACCCGCGAGTGGGTGAAGCCTTTTGGGGTAAGACAATCCGCGCCGGTGCAATCATTCCACGGAATCCGTTTGATAAATGAAATGGGGTACCGGGAAAGCGTATTCAGCCCGTCACCGAAAGGAATATTGCCTTTCGATTCAGTCCGGTAGGGGTGTGCATTACCTGAGGTGTACAGCTCGGTATGGTAGTGGAAATCTTCCTGCACATGCACGATATCAAAAGGGTTCAACCGCTTACCGATCTCGGCAATGCTGGCCGCCCGTTCCGTCTGCGCGCTGGAAATGATCTCCGGTAAGCCGGCAATATTGTAGGTAAGTACTGAAAAACGACCGTTTTGCGAGGTGTCCGTCAGCACCGGATCGTGCGCGTGCTTTATTGAAATTGCACCGAAAGTGCCCTTGAACTCAACGCTGGGCCAGAGCATCAGGAGCAAGAAACCGCAATAGGCGTAACGTTTGCCAAGAAGGTGTCTGATCACAAGTAATCCTGCTTGATTAGGATGCTATTGAAACCTAAAAGTAGGATCGTAGTGTGAACTCAGGGGTGCGTAAATGTTAAGGTTATATTATTGATTGAAATTGAAAAAAAAGCTCCGGGCTGTTGACCCGGAGCAGATTCCTAGTAAATGTCCCACCAGTTTTTCGTGGCCTGCGAATCGCCCCCGATACTTTTGGCGGCATTTTCACTGTTGACCGTATTCGAAGCCCGGCTGGCGCTCGGATATTTCAGGCGCTTCACAATACCGTCCTTCACTTCCTGGTCAAGACTGCCCGAGGCAGGGGCGATAAATAAGGTGTCCCCGTTTGGTTTTTTGATATCCAGCCGGAGCCTTTCCATCCAGCCCTGTATTCCCTGCATATATAACGCCAGCCATTTTTGCGTTCCAATGACATTTTTCCAGTTGCCGGCCTTGTAAGGTACACCCGCCAGATAAGTGGAAACCACTTTCGCATCCGTGATTCCCCACTGCGTCATGGCAGCGGTTACCGCTTCGTTATACAACTGCTCCGCAGATACGGTGCCCACATTCATCCCGCGCGCAGCTGCTTCCGCTTTAATAAACGCAACCTCCGCATAAGTGATCATATTACCCCTCGCTGACCCGCTGAAAGCCAGCACGCCCGGCTTCGATAAGCCGATCATGGTAGGTGTATTGGCTTCCGTGCCATAAGGTTTGCCCACATATTGCCCGTTGGTTTCGTCGGGACGCGCATATACCGTCAGTCTGGGATCCTTTACTTCTTTCAGATAGTCTATAACTGTGGAAGTAACGGCGAATTCGACAAGCGGGCGGTCCACATCGTTGTAAGGAAACCGGTTTGTTGCGGCTGCCGTGTTATAGGGGAAAAAAGCGTCCTGGGCTGTGGCAGTAAAAGTATTTTTGACAGCATCTTCAATCACAATTTTGGCTTCCGCAGGCATCGCATCGGCCATTCTCATCGCGATCCGCATCCGCAGCGCATTGCCGATCCTGATCCATTGCGCCGCACTTCCACCAGCGATCACATCACCGCGGATTGCGCCGGCAGTGGGGCCAGCCAAAATGTCAACCTGCGTTTTCAGCGAAGCCAGTAATGCGGTATATACATCTTTTCCTTTGTCATAAACCGGCTGCACCGTCTCATCGCCCTGCAGCGCCTGGGAGTATGGAATGTCGATATAAACATCTGTCAGAATGTGGAATAGCCAGGCTTTCATGATCTCAGTCACTGCCAGCATATGCTCACTGGTTTCCTGCGGATGTCTTTTGTAATAATTTCCGATTTCCTGCAAGTCCATGAGCGGGCCCGCGTACATGCCGTTCCAGAGGCCATCGTTGGTGAATAAAAACCTGCTCTCGCCGGTTTTGTCGGTTCCGGTCCAGTATTGCGACAGCTGCATTCCGATCCGCCCGTTAAAATAAGTATCGTAGAGCAGGTCGGAAGCACGTTTTTGCGCATTGGCCAACAAAAATTCGGGCTGGGTTTCGCCGGAACGAGCCGGGTCACTGTTTAACGTATCAAAATTATCGCATCCCGGGAGGACGAACATGCACGCCGTCAGCAGGATAAAGATTTTCAATTTCATATTCAGAATGTTTTAAAATGAGTTTTTTCAAAAATGGTCAGAATGTGAAGTTCAGGTTGGCCCCATAGCTGCGGACCGGCGGTAATGCGCCGCCTTCAAAGCCAATCTGGTTGCCGATCGAATTAGTGATATTAGCAGGATCCACATTGGGCGCATTGCTTTTGATCAGCCAGAGATTGCGGCCGGTAAGTGTAAAGCGCATTGCCTGCATTTTTATTTTTTTAGCGAGCGCATCCGGAAGCTGCCAGCCGAGTCTTACCTCACGCAGGTAAATGAAGCTGCCGTCGTATAAGTTGGCTTTGCTGATCCGGTTTCCACCGTCAGAGTTAAAGTGCGTACGGGCTGCCACTACAATGTCGTTCGGGCTGCCGTCTTCTTTTACCCCCGGATTAACCAGCCCGTTTTCGCGGATACCCGGCAAAGCAGTTTCTTCAAACATGCCCGATTTGTTGCCGTACAGATTGGTATAAGAGAAGAAATCGCCGCCTTTCTGAAAATCGACGAGTGCTGACAGATACAGACTTTTGAAACTGAATGTATTATTCAATCCGCCGATGAAATCCGGGTTGGCGTCGCCGATGATTACCGGAGTAGGGGTTACGCTGTATGTGCCGTTTGCGCCAACAACTTTATTTCCTTTTCCGTCATATACATAATCGGTTCCGAGCATGGTACCCAGTGACATACCTTTTTGTGCCACCATCGAAACGCGACCTGTGCGGCGCTCCGTGCCTATTACGAACCGCTCGATTCCCTGAATGCTTTCATCCGGACTGTTCAGGTCGAGCACTTTGTTCTTGTTTTTTGAGAAATTAAGGGATGCCCGCCAGCTGAAATTTTTGGTCATCACCGGCATCAGGTTCACGGAAAGTTCGATACCCTTGTTTTGTACCGTTCCGCCGTTGACGATTTTGGTAGAAAAGCCGCTTTCCGCCGGAATTTGCACGTTCCAGATCTGGTTTTCGGTGCGCCGGTCATAGTAAGTGAAGTTCAGCCCCAGAATTTCATTGAAGAATTTGAAATCAACTCCTCCCTCCACCTCTGCGGAAAGCTCCGGTTTCAGGCGGCTATTATGGAGCCTGTCGGGCGTGCTTTGCAGCGGAAATGTGCCGAACTGGGTTACTATGTCATAATACCTTGATACTGAATACGGGTCTGCATCATTACCGACGCGTGCGTAAGACAGGCGGGCTTTACCCAACGTGAGCCAGGAGGTTTTCTGGATCACGTCGGAGAAGATGAAAGATCCAGCGATCGATGGGTAGAAGTAGGAAAAGTTGCCCGTCTGTTTCAAGGTCGACGCCCAGTCATTGCGACCTGTCGCAGTCAGGTACAGGTATTTATTGTATCCCAATGTAACCGACCCGAAAAGTGAATTGATCTGTTTGTTGCCAAAAGTCGTCGAAACGGTTGCAGGCGTGACAGAGTTTTGCAGTACATATACCAGTGGTGTCTGCAAGCCGCCATTCGTTGTACCTGACTCAATGCTAGACTTAATGCTCAGGATATTGCCCCCGGCCACAGCTTCCAGGGTAAACTTATCGCCCAGATTCTTATTCACATTAAGCGTAGCCTGGTAGTTGTTTTCGTTGTTCCGAAGCGCCCTTTTTGCATAGCTGCCCACAAAAAAACCTTTCGCTCCGCGTACCTCGTCCATGTGGTCGAAGAAGTCGGAAAACACGCGCACGTCGGCGGAGAGCCAGTCTGTGAACTTGTAAGTAAGTCCGGCATTGCCGAAATAGCGGTTGTTCCCGTCGGTATTATAGTTTTCGTACTGGTTCCAATATGGGTTCTGGCTGAATGCTGGCTTTTGGATATTCCATGCAGTCCGGTTCCACGATTGCTCCGTACCGTCGGCATACTTATAATTTTTAAGATACGCATCGTCGATCTGGCGCTGCCCGTACATGACGTAAAACAGCATCGGATTGTTTCCCATAAACCCTGTTCCCGGTCTTCCTTTCGAGTGATCGTTGACATAATTGATCCCGCCGCTGAAAGTAAATTTGTCCGTAAACTTGTAGGTGGTGTTCAGGCTGATAAAAAAGCGTTTCAGCTCGCTGCCTGGATAAATAAAATTCTGCTTTGTCTGCCCGACCGAGAAGCGTATCGATCCTTTATCGCTGCTGCTGGCAACGGAAAGGTTATTGGAAAATGTAATGCCGGTTTTGAAAAAATCCTTTGCATTATCAGGATGCGCGCTCCAAGGGGCCGTTTTTCCGAAATTTGGATTACTGCGGTCCTGGTCCCATGACCAGTAATGCCGCACCAGCGTTCCGTCCATCTTAGGTCCCCACGATTCGTCAGTACCGTAGTCCGGAATGAGGTCGTACTTGCCTTTTCCATCATTATCGTCGTAAGTGCCACCTCCCGGTAAAAAGCCGCCCGGGTTATCTTTGATGTAAAGTTTGGTAAAATTTGAACTTCCTCCGCCGCCGTACGAATTCTGGAATTTGGGAAGATAGGAAACCTGGTCCATCTGAATGTTGAAATCATAGTTCAATGACAGGTTACCCGAGCCCTTGCCAGTTTTGGTAGTAATATAAATTACCCCGTTTTGACCGCGGCTTCCATAAAGTGCGGTGGCTGCCGCTCCTTTGAGCACGGAGATATTTTCAACATCATTGGGATTGATGAGCTGGGCCGGGTTTCCATAGTCGAAACCGCCGCCGCCTGTTCCCTGGCCGCCCGTCACGCCCACGGAGTTCATGTTCATATTGGCCATCGGAACCCCGTCCACAATGAACAATGCATTATTATTGCCCGAAATGGATTTCAACCCGCGGATCGTCACCCTGGAAGATCCGCCCATCGAGCCGCTGTTGCCGCCGATTTGCACACCCGCCAGTTTACCCTGCAATGCATTGATATAGTTCACTTCCCGCGCCTCCTGAATGCTGCCCCCGCCGATCTGCTGGACCGCATAACCCACGTTCCGGGTGTTCTGCTGCACACCAAGCGCGGTCACGACCACTTCGCCCAGACTTTTTACATCGGCCGGCAGCCGCACCGTAATTTCAGACATCGAACGCGGAACATCGGCATCGATAGTTTGAAAACCAATGGAAGAAATCGTGAGCTTTTGATTCCCTTCGGGCAGGCTGATCGTGAATTTTCCGTCGGCATCGGTATTGGTTCCCGAAGTCGTGCCTTTGATCAGCACGCTGGCACCCGGGACTGCCGCATTGGCTTCGTCGACGACTTTGCCGCTAACCTGCCGGGACTGTGCCAGGGCCGAAACCGCAAGGAACATCAGCCCGGCCAGGGCTGGTAAACAACTACGTATCATGCGCATAATCAGGCTTGGTTTTAGAGTTAGGAGATAAACACCTATAAAAGCCTTGAAGGATAGTCAGAATACTTGCTGAAAAAATGCCCTTGTCGGATCGCTCCCCGGGATTATGTCACCGGGTGGAAGCTAAAAAGGGAGTGGGGGGAGTGAAAAAAAAACTTTAAATAGTGCCAATGCGTGAAAAGGGCATTTTTACGGTTAACCCGAAAATCTTTAAAAAGAAGATTTTTTGAAAGAAACCTCGCCATTCTGGTCTTTTGAGTAGGTAGCGAGACAGCCGGAGTTTAATGCAGCTTCAAAATGAGGCGCTGCTGGCGCCAGCTTGTCGGGGGCTTTTTGGGAGGCGTCGAAGAAATAGACGGTCGTGGTTCCGTATTTGGTGTAGGGCATGAGATCGCCGTACTTTTTCATTTCGTCCCAAACCTGGCTTTCCACCGTTACCGCGTAAACCCGGTTGATCGGGCCGGTATTATTTTCGTTTCGGTAAACGGCAACTTCTTTGAAATTACCTTCCAAATTCTTCGCGCTGGGCAATGAGGTGGAATCGTAGATGATAAAACCGAGCGTGAGCGCTATAAGAATAAGGAAGATAATCTTTTTATTTTTCAAAATCAGTGGACCGGTTTGTACTGCGGTAAAGGTAAGACAACCCGGCCCATCCTAAAAATATTTGACTTATCGTGTCGCAGTTATCGTGAAATCGGTACCTGTTTCGTCGGTCCCGTTCACGATAAGCCTCTTGCCGCTGATCTTGGCAACGGTTTCTCCCTCGTAAACCAGTTCAACAGTATTTCCGAATTCTTTCAGCTTGATATCGGTCACATCATAAACCATGAACTCTTCATTATTATTTTTGGTACGGATATCAAGTTTGGCATCGACGGTTGTATCTGTTTTTTTGGTGATACGGATATCTCCTTTCAGATTACTTTCGTCTGCGGGAACAACCTTCCCGTCGAATTCAAGTTCGTAAAACGTGTAAATACCCTGGACTTTGGTTGCCAGATCTGGTGCCGGTGCTGGCTGCTCTTCTTTGTTTTCCTTGCAGGAACTGATTGAGATACAGAGCAGTAGCAATACTGCAAGGTTTTTGATAACGGATAGATTTTTCATAGCTGGAATGATGTTTTGTTTTGAAGCTTCAAAATTATTGCCTCCTTAACATTCCTGAAAGACTTCCCGGATAAGCTGCACTTTCTGCGTTTTGATCTGATGAGAAAGCGCGTTGAAATGTGAAATCGATCCTGGAATGCCGGCTGCCGCCCCGAAGGTGCTGGAATAGCTGGAAAATCCTGTCGGCTGTTTAAAAACACTATCCCAGGCTGGCCCGGAAAAATCAGGGTGGAGTGAATTCAGGAAACTATTTACTCTATTTGTTTAGTAGATTAAACTATTCCGCTATTTTTGTGATTCCCAATTTCACTCAAAGCTTATGTTTTCGAAGGTTATCCAGTTAATACCTGTTTCAAAATGGTGGTACCTCTTGCCGGTAAGTTTGCTTATCATTTCGGCAGGTTTTGTGTTCTTCTCTGTTGATGCCGTCCAGGTGCAGTCATTTCTGGACAGTAAATTCATGCAGTATTTCCTGGTAGGACTGGCTGCCCAGCTCGTGGACGGTGCTTTGGGAATGGCTTACGGGGTAACTTCTACTTCGTTTCTGCTTAGTCTTGGCGTAACACCGGCGATTAGCAGTACCAGCGTCCATGTGGCGGAAATGTTCACTACCGGTGCTTCTGCAATATCCCACTTTAGATTTAAGAATATCAACAAAAAGCTCTTCAAGAGTCTGCTGATCCCGGGTGTGATCGGTGCAGTAGTTGGCGCATACCTGCTTTCTGACGTGATCGATGGCGATGTTGTCAAGCCTTACATTGCTATTTACATGCTTATCCTGGGTATCATCATCATTAGAAAGGCGGTCAGAAAGAAATTGGTCAAAACCAAGACAAAACAAATCGGTGTGCTGGCAGCGACGGGCGGTTTTATGGATTCTGTCGGCGGCGGAGGTTGGGGGCCGATCGTTACGTCAACACTTTTGGGGCAGGGAAGAAACGCCCGGTATACGATAGGTTCTGTGAATGCTGCCGAATTTGTAATCACGTTTTCAAGCGGAATTACGTTTCTGATCTTCAACGGGATCGATAGCTGGCAGGTAGTTTTAGGGTTGATATTGGGAGGCGTCATCGCTGCACCATTCGGTGCATTGCTGGTCGGAAAAATCAATAGCCGCGTGCTCATGATTGCAGTCGGTATACTGGTGATCGGCCTGAGTTTGCGTACTGTCCTGCAAGGTTTCGGGCTTATTTGATACCCCAGCCTGTTCATCCGGAAGGTCTTTTGCTTCCAAATAGCCCGGGTTTATGATTTAACAAATCAAGGGTCAGGTGTTTTTCGCACGTGTACCCGGCAACCACAGTAAAATTACGCTTGCTGAATCTCTATATTGTAAACTGAGTGTTGTTAAAACCTGGATTCTTGTTCTCATGGATTACCAAACCTACCAGCCTGACACCGGGTTAGCTGAGTTCGTAAGTTGTTACTGGACACTGCAGGTTCCGGAGAATGCGGACGGGCAAAAGCAGCGCGTTGTTCCCGACGGTTGCGTTGAGATGATTTTTACACTCGGGGACGATATAAAACGCTATATCGAAGATAATACCTGCATCATTCAGCCCCGCTCCATGCTATTAGGCCAGTTTACCAGGCCGTTCTTTATAGAGCCAATGGGTGTCGTGGATACGTTCGCCGTGCGTTTTTTTCCGTGCGGATTAATTCCTTTCACAGCTTTATCTATCAGGGAGTTGGCAAATAGGGAAACCGAATTGTCGGTTGTGCTCGGTCCGGATGTTGCGGCCGGCCTGGAATACAGCATCACAAATGCTGCCGATACAGCGGAGAGGATCAGGCATATCGAAACCTTTTTATCAGACCGGTTAAAGGACTTCGGCAATATCGACAGCATCCTGAAATCAACCGTTGACCTGATCCTTTACACAAAAGGAAGACTTCACGTCGCGGAGATGTTGAAGGATAATATCTCGAAAAGAAGGCAGCTCGAACGACGGTTTTCCAGACTGGTTGGCCTTAGTCCGAAACAGCTGGCCAGGATCGTCCGTTTACAAACAGCGCTCCGCATGCTGCTGAATAATGAAGGTCCTAGCCTGACAAGCCTTGCCATGGAAAACCAATACTATGACCAGGCCCATTTTATTAAAGATTTCAGGGAATTGACCGGCACCAGTCCGAACAAATTTCTAATGGACAATGAACTGACACTTTCCACCGCATTTTATCAAAAAGACTGACCTGTCGCAATTTTACAATTTTAGGAATATTGCGGTAGATAACTTGCGGACGTACTAATCGCATTTAACAATGGAAAGTTTTATTTCAATGTTTGAAATCCCTGCGTCCGAATTCACCAGGGCAGTTTCGTTTTACAAGGCGGTACTGAATATCGATATCGAGGAAGTGGATATGGGTGGCATACGAATGGGGCTTTTCCCCAATGACGGCACCAATATTTCAGTTTCTGTCATTGCCGGAGAAGGCTATAACCCGTCGCCGGACGGAGCGGTTATTTATCTGAATGGGGGCAGCGATTTGCAGGTGATACTCGACCGGGTCGCAGCCAGCAGCGGAACCATTATCGTGCCGAAGACGGAAATAAGCCCCGAAATGGGCTTTTATGCGCTGTTCACCGACACCGAGGGAAATAGGCTGGGCGTATATTCGCAAAGTTAAGGCTAGTATTTTCAACCTCTTCGAACCAATCGGCAGAATTAAGCGTCCTCCTGCAAATAATCGGGGACATTTATGAAAGCTCAAAAACTGCCACTGCTCATTAGTTTGCTACTGGTTGCGGGATCGAATGCCTGCGAACCGGGTCCGGGGCGAAAGGATATCAATTGCACGGAAGAGTTCCGGACTGTCGGCGTCAAGATTTCAGGCGAGCCGCTAAGCGATTATTATACGATCCGCTTGTCTACCTCAGACACGATCCGGGCCAAACCCGGTATTGAACCGTCATCGGGCTGGTACTGGATTCTGGATGATTCTTACAAGGAACTTCTGAAGAACAGAAAGGAAGTTTTCAGGTTCATCGGGAAAAGGGGCAATGCAACCGTTGTGGACGAGGAGTACCTGATCGAAGCTGATCATTGTCATATCAATAAAGTCAGCGGTAAGGACGAAATTTAGCGGGCCGGCAATTTGCGGCCCGCTATTTTCCCGGATTTTAATATCTTTGGTATCAGCACGTACTGTACATTTTATGGAATTGCAGGTGTGTTAGGAAAGCATTTTGAGTTGTGAATAACAATACCTGGATATGAAGCATCTGATTATGGTTATGCTGGCTGTTGTGGCCATTTCCTGCGATGGGCAACGAAACTCACCCAAACCGCAAGAGCTGGAACAAGATCCGTTAAACCCCATTGATACCGTTTGCACAGCTTGTAAAGACAGCACGGTTTCTGCCAAAGATGCGGATCTACGGAGTATCATTTTTGAAAAGGCCGGGAATATTCCGCTGGTTACCAGTATCAAGAACAAGATTACCTTTCACAATTTTCTCAGAAACAATTCGGCCAACTATGCCAATAATGTGATGGTGTACATTGGCAGGAGTGATTCAACGCTGTTTTGCTACCGGCAGGGAGAATATAATACCGACTCGCGACTGCCGATCATGTCAGCTTCCAAGCCAGTAACCGCAGCGGTGATCATGACCCTCGTGGAAGCCGGGAAGCTCGGGCTGGACGACAAAGTGAGCAAGTATATACCATCATTTAACAACGATAAAAAGGAGATTACACTCCGGCAGTTGCTGGCACATACTTCCGGCCTGGTTTATGAATCACGTTTCGACTCCCGGAGCGATCTGACGCTCCAGCAGAATATCGATAGTATAGCAACCCGGACCAAGCTGCAATTTGCACCCGGCAAAGGCGCATTATACGGAAGTGTATCTTACGGTGTTGCTTCCAGGATAGCAGAGATTGTTGAGAAGAAACCCTGGGCGCAGATCTTTCAGGAAAGGGTAGGATCAAAATGCGGCATGCAGGATGTGGTGTACAGTCCCGATCACCCCAAAAACCCGGCTACCGGATATGGGATTATGTGCTCGATGAACGAATACCTGCGATTTCTGACCATGATTTATAATAAAGGAACGTATAATGGGGTACGTGTGCTCAGTTCGGCGTCAGTGGAAACGATGGAGGCCGACAATTCAAACAATGTGGACCAGACATACGGATTAGGCCTGTGGAGGTATGAAATACAGCATAACGTCGCGAAAGAAGTGGCCTGCCTCAGTGCCCGCGGCGTGCACGCATGGATTAACCGCGAAAAAAACTATTACGGACTACTCTTCACACAAGCCGGCTTCGACACCACCATTCAACCGAATCTAGCTTTTCGCAAACTCGTGCGGCAGAATTTGTGAGGGGAAATAATGACCGAATGACCCAATGACCCAATGACCCAATGACTGTTTTTATTCAATCATTCAATCATTCAATCATTAAAATTCCCTACTTCACACTTAGCTGAAAATCCAGATTTACATCGTCGCTTCCAGGGGCCGGGGTGCCATTTTTGTTGCCTGGCTGGTGGCGGAGCTGTATTTTTAGCTTACCATCACCCGCGGCGCCTGCTTTTGCGGTACCCGTCAGACCGATCGGAAAGTTGTTATTATCCTTGTCCCCATAAGTGTAAGTCAACAGGGAAGCGGGTGAGGGAGTGAAAACGATCAGGTGCTCGTCAGCTTCCTCTTCAATCTCGCCGGTAATGTCTGACACAGGTGATTTGCTTTCGTCCAGAAATCCAACGGTTAGCGTGTACTCGGTATTTGCTTTCAGTCTTACCGTATCAAACTTGGTTGGCGCATTCCCGCCGTCACCATCGGCATCTTTATAGCTGAATGACGTCACCGTGCCTGAGCCGGCCTCCTTGAAATTGAGTGTCACTGAGGTAATCAATTCGTTTTCATCGTCCGGTGTTACTTCTTTACCGGAATCCTTGCATTGTGTAAATAAGGCAGCAAGTCCGAGTACTGCGCAGTAGGTTAGTTTTCTGTTTAGCTTCATGGATATTCGTTTCACTTTAATAATAAATAAATAGTATTCAATGGTGCAATGTTGTTGCAAATATAGTTTTTATTGCAACAACGTTGCAGAGGTATGCAGCTTTATTTTTGAGTTTAATTCATAGGTGCCAAAATCCCGACTTTATCGCTTACTTCCATAATTGCTTCCTTCGCATTCTTTTGATAATCAAGCATGGACTGATCTGTCATTTCAGGTGCCGGTTTGTGTTCATGGTGTTCATGATGGTGTTTAAATCCGGGAACTTCAATCACGGCTTCCTGCCAGGCCTCTATTACGTTTAACAGGCTGTCGATCCGTGCCATTACTGCCGGATCCCTATGATCTTTTCGAAGTGTTACCAGCTTTTCTTCCAGATTTTCCGCAATAGCGATTGATTCGAGATGGAGGTTGTTTGCCTGGATGAGTTCATCGCTTTTCCCGTGATCGGGTGTGCATTGGAAAAACAATAGTCCAGAAACGACCAGAGTTTGACGAGTGAAGTTTTTCATGATACTGAACTAATGTATTTGCAACAATGTTGCAAATATTACGAAATTGATCAATTTTTCAATATTCAGGTCTGTATGTTTCTTAAATCTATCTTCAGTCTTCCGCTTGTCCTCCTCGTATCTCTCTTACATGCAGGCTGCTGCATTTTTCCTCTGGTTGCGGTTGCGGCAGGAGCGGCGGGAAATTTTAATGCTTTTGTTCAACACAAACCGCTCTTTTTGAGTTTGCAGCTGGCTACCCTGGTGTATGTCGGATTAAGATTGACGTTGCACTACATAGGGAAATCTTCTTTTCACAACAGGGTCGAAAAGTTTTCTTATCAGGCCGGCTTTCTCATCGGCATTGCCGGGCTGTGGATTGGTTATACCGAACCTTTCAAAACTGAAACGCAGGTGATCGCACAAGACCAGTTCCGTTTTCTTCAGGCACACCGAAAGCTGGAACTAGCTATTGATGGACAGTACGATGCCGAAAAGCTGAAAAAAGATCTGACGCTCATGGAAGGTATCAGGCCAGGCCGCATTCAGATCCGTGATAGCGTTGTATCGGTTATTTTCCGGAAGGAGAAAATTTCACAATCGGAAATCATTCGGACATTGAGATCGAAAGGGTATCAGATCGCAGCCATTGAGTAACAGGGACAGCGTTCTATTTGAGGTTCGCAGCGGGTATAAAAAGCCTTTTCCTGAGGTTCATAAAAGGTAGTTCTATCAATCTATACATCAAATAAGCGATCAAATAGATCAGCAGGTACGTCCCGATAAAGAGCAGCCATTTGGGCACGGTCAAACCTGATGATGGGGCGTTGTTGTACCAATTTGCAGCCAGCTCGATCAGCAGCATGTGCATTAAATAAAAAGAATAGGATGTTTGGCTGATATTGGTAATCACCTTCGTGGCCAGCTCGCCAGGGCGGCGGCAAAATGTGGCATAGGGAAGCATCAATGCAAATGCGCAGCAGAATAACGGAAGAAGCAAAACGTCAACAAAAAAATTAGCCTTTCCGCCCGCCACGGTATGGTTGACAATCTGAAAACCGATTAAAACACCACCAAAACCGGCAGTCAGCAGCCACCTCATGGTTGCTTTGGATATAGTAAATTTTTCAAGCAGGTAGGCGACCAGACAGCCGCAGGCAATCGCATCGGTCCGGAAAATGACCATTTTCCGCATGCTGTCCCATTCGCCGGAAGGAGGGGTGAATATTTTCCAGCTGGGTAGCAGGAACTTGTGGGCGACGAGGTAGGTAAACAAATCCTGCCGGTACATCCAGTGGTACAAAACTTTGGTAGCAAGACCGACAAGCAGAAAAATGACGACACCGGCGAGGTATATACGATGCCGGTTTTGGCCACCTCCCGACAAGCCCGCAATGGCAAGCAGTAACAATGGAAACAGAAGATAAAACCATTCTTCGACCGCCAGGCTCCATGAATGCGGAAAGAAACCCGGCATGGGGGTAATGATATTTTGCCCAAAAAACAGGTAAAAAATGCTGTTGTGCATCGCGCCTGAAAATTGATAATAGATCGCAAAAGTAAGCAGATAAGCAGGAAGTGTTCGGAGCCAGCGATTTACCCAAAATACCCGCACCGATTGCCAGCTGATGCCAGGCGTGAGTACGGTGCGCAATATGATCCGGCCGATCAGAAAACCGCTGAGTACAAAAAACGCTTCGACCCCTACACCCAGCCACCCGAAAGGAAACTGCTTGTCCACCGGATTGATGGTTGTGGAATGGGCCAGGAACACCATGATAATAGAGCAGCTACGCATAAGGTCAAGGCCAAAAATCCGCTCTGCTTTGACGAAGGTTGGCCTTTGAATTTCGGCGATATTTTCAATCATTATTGGGGGCGATTAATTTTATCCTCCTGGAAACCTGCGGTTGTTGATGACCTGATAAAACTTTTCATACACAGACACAACCCGGATGAAACGCGCTGCCTGGACGGTTTTGCAAATAGTATTTTTCTGTAAATGTGCCGCAACGAATGAGTATTCGGGCTTTCCATTGATTAAACGGTATCTAGTTGCCGAATAAAACTGCTAAGAGGTATTTTAGCCCGGGAGTGCATTGACTTTTCGTAATGATTTCCCAGCTTTGGGGCTCTTGGTAAAAAACAAACCGCTCTTAACTGATGAAAGGAATCAATCTGTTCAAATTAGCGGCAGGACTTTGGCTGGTATTGCAATGCATGCCAGCAAGCGGCCAGCGCAAGGCTGCTGCAAAGGAAAAATCGCGGCCGAACGTCATCATCATCCTTACCGACGACATGGGTGTCGGGGATATCGGCGCCTTCGGAGGCCGCGTCGCAGCAACGCCGAATATCGACAAACTCGCAGCCAGCGGATTAAAACTTACCCAATATTATAGCGGTGCGCCTATTTGCTCCCCGTCAAGGGCAGCGATACTTACCGGAATGCAACCGGGAAAATGGAATTTTGTTACTTATCTCGACAAAAAAAGCCACAACAAAGACGCAGGTCAGACGGATTTTCTCGATCCTCAGGCGCCCTCGATGGCCAGGTTCTTTAAAGATGCCGGTTATGCGACGGGCCATTTCGGTAAGTGGCATATGGGCGGCGGCAGGGATGTGACCGAGGCACCGAAGTTCGACCAGTATGGATTCGACGAGCATGCGAGCACTTATGAAAGTCCCGAGCCGGACCCGGCGCTGACCGCAACGAACTGGATCTGGTCCGACAAGGACAGTATCAAAAGGTGGGACAGGACAGCCTATTTCGTTGATAAAACCCTGGACTTCATGGGGCGCCACAAGGATAAGCCTTGCTTTATAAATCTCTGGCCCGACGATGTCCACACGCCGTGGGTACCCAGGCCCGAAACAGACGGATCGCCTTTAAAACCCCAGGAAGAAGCCGCGCTGAAACTTGTGTTAGAAGAATACGATAAGCAGATCGGACGGTTGATTGATGGGTTGAAAGAACGCGGGCTTTTCGACAACACGATCATCATTTTCACCAGCGACAACGGAGCCCTTCCCACATTCGGCGGAAGCAGGAGCGGCATGTTCAGGGGTTCCAAGCTTTCACTTTATGAAGGAGGTATCAGAATGCCGTTTATCGTTACCTGGCCTGAAAAAATCCCGGCAGGAAAGACCGATGAGCGATCAGAATTGCACGCAACCGACCTGCTGCCTACTCTGGCAACGCTTTGTGATGTCGGCTTACCGGCTGAATATCAGGGCGACGGCGCTAACCGGGCTGCCGTGCTAATGGGTAAATCCTCTTTGCGCAAAAAGGATATGTTCTGGGAATATGGCAGGAATAACATTGCTTATGCCTATCCTAAAATACCTGCTAAAAGCCCGCAGCTGGCTGTGCGATCGGGTGAGTGGAAGCTTTTAATGGACCATGATGGCAGCAATGCAGAGCTCTACAACATCCTGAAAGATCCAGCCGAGAAAAATAATGTGGCCGCCGGTGAGGAGAAAGTAAGGGAGACGCTGCGTGTGAAGCTACTCACCTGGTGGAAGTCGCTTCCGCAGCCGAAATCTTAGATGCAGTCGTTTCCGAAATGGGTTGCTGCTTGGTCGGGTTATGATAAGGCGCATTAATATCCAGTGCCAGTTATCGCACCAGTACATCTGTAAGCTTTATACGGAACAACCCACCGGAAAACCGTGCGGTTGCGGGCATTACGTCTTGTAGCCGGTGCTTGTATGCAGTATCCTTGCCGAATGTAACTTCGAATCTTCCTTCAACCGTACCGGTAGCCTTATCAAATCTGGTGACCCGTACCCAGCCGGGTTTTGCCCCCTGATAGGTGTATCCGTTATTAAGGTAGCCTGAATTGCCAATGTAAGAAAAGCTGGCGATTTCATGTTTGACCTGGCTTTGCTTATCCAATGTCGCAATTTTGCTGCGGCCCTTTTTGAGAGGAATCTTGTAAATGACGAGGGCCTGTGTCCTGGTGCATTCCGGGTCGCGGCAACCATTATTGGTATTTGGATTAGGGCCGCCGCCCATGCCCGGATAGTCAATATCGGTGAATACCAGCAGGTTAAATTTTCGTATCTGCTCCGGTTTTTCTGTGCTTGTGCGCAGGCGCAATACCTTGCCGGTTCCATACCAGATGGAGTCATTCAGGACAGCAGTCACATTAAATGGACTGTTTGCCGGAAGGGAAGGCTGCCGCGCGCAGCCCGAACTGATCAGCAGAAATATGAAATAGTAGCAGGCGACTTTCATAAAATGTCCTTTGAGATAAAAGGAACATTCCCTTTAAAACTAATTATATAGTTATTGATTTTCTTGCAAAGAAAACCCGGTGCCATTTATGACAAGCGCCGGATCGAGCGGATAAAACTTTTTTTCGCCTCGAAATCCCACATCCAGAATCGCCATTTGATATACTCCAGCAACAAGGTCGTCGGCGCGCAGGAAAGTTTTAAAACCTTCATTATAATAAGTCCCCGTTCGCAGAAATTTCTTGCGGCCTTCGGTCTTGGGGTTTGCATTCAGCAAATGGATCGTGCCTGTTTTTATGTCTTTTAAAACAAGAAACCGGTCGCTCAGAATGCTTTTTCTTAAGGGCTTCCTGTTGCTGGCCAGGAAAGTATGTTTCAAGTTCTCGACTCCGCCCTGAACCGTTCTTGTGACGTGCCAGTCTTCCAGGTAAATACTGTCTCCGACGGCCGCTGTTTCCTTTTTGGCAAACATCGAATCGAGTTCGTCTTTTTCCACAACCGGTTCCGGCAGCCTGAAAAAGCCTTTTTCGTAGCCTGGCGTCAGGTAAAAATCGGCATTCCGCGCAATTGTTTTTTCGACTGAAAACAGGTTATGGTTGGTCTTCCAATTGTAAACATCGGCCAGGTAAGTGGTCCTCTTCGCGGCGACCATATTCGTCAGCGAAAAATATGCGTATCCCCAGTAGAGCACGCTCAAAAGTGTTACCGCAGCCCAAACCTGCTTCTTCCGGAAGAAGGAGCTGTAACCGAGTAAAAGAATGTAGCAGATAACAGTCGATAAAGCTGCATATAATTGAAAGCGGCTCGCAATAGTGCTTCCTGCCCACGACCTGAACAGCGCGATTACAGCGCTGGTAACGAAAATGAATGCGAAAAGTGTCAGCAACTCGATCGTACCGGGTTTTACGGTAGCAGGTTTATTAAAATAAATAGCCGAGACCCGGACCAGTAATACCAGTAAAAAGCCAACGATAAACAATCCCCAAAGTGCCGACCACAACTCGGGGTTGGGGAAAAGGGACATGCTTGACCCGATAAAGCCGAAAAGCGACGAAAGCATGCTTATCAGATCGTTTGGAAGCCGGCCCGCCTGCCCCGCTTCGTAGCCGATCACGTAAATGGCCAGACAGGCTACCATGGCGACACAAGCCAGAGTAGCCCTTTTAAAGTCTTTAAAACATAAAAAATAAAAGACAATGGCCGGGAAGGAAAGTACCCCGTTGCCATGTGTAAAAGTGGCCAGGAAGCAGCATACCATCGCAAGCCAGAATGCGGCGGTCGTTTTGCGCGAAGCGAGTAAAATTGCGGTTACCGTGAATGCCGTGAGAAACGTATGCTGCATTCCGTTGAGCGCCCAGCCGGATACTTCATGGTACAATGGTGTGAAAAAAAGGAGGGGTGCGGGAATAAAATAATACAACGGTAGCCCCGATTTTTTGAATTGTAAATAAAGGAAATAGAATATGTAAGTTAGATTGACCGATACGAGCAGGATGTAGAACCGAAAGTTTTGATGACCGTTAATCGCATACTCAATCAGCGCCAGCAGCCGGATCGTAACCGCTTTATGATCGTTGAAAGTCCGGAACATTTCCTGCACTACGGCCCCGAATGCAAATCCTGCCTCTGAGGCCGCTTCAATGAATTGTATGACTAAAAAGTCGTCCTGAAACGGAAAGTTGACTGAAAAGTAAAAATTATAAACACAAAAAAACAAGGCAATCAGACAGATCACCGAACCTGAAAGCAATCGGGGCATATGGAGTATTTCTTTAAACGTATATGCACACAATTTCCATACCCGTAGCCTGGAAAGTGTGTGTTGGCAGCCAGGTAACCTGCTTGCAATAGCTGGCTAAAAGACTGCCGCGGAGATTTCTGGCTGATCACCAGGATTTTGTCCGATGAGCAATGTACGCAAACAGGATGGAACAATTGTGATATGGAAGCGTTGAAAACGGCTGCTTTTCTGGCAGGTGTACGGGCAAACCGGCACAATTTTAAACAAAATGATGCGCTAATTCCCCGCATTGAAAAGACAGGACAGGGTAATAACCGGGAGCAGAGTCTGCAAATTTACAGCTCAACGAAAAACGTAGGAGATCGTAAAATCCGGCTTGAAACCGGCATTGAGCTTCACATGAAAGCGCTCTACGCCGCCAATCGTTGCAATCTCGTTGCGGTTTTCCCCCACTTCACTATATCCGCCGGCAACTCCCAGCAGATTTGCTTCAACGATCCAGTTTTTACCCAGGATGTAAGCCAGACCCAGTTTCCCACCCGCATTATAAGTATTCGTCGCTGGCCCGCCGCCGCCCATGATGCGGTCATAGCTGGCGTAACCTTCGAGGTAGGGAGTCAGTTTGGTTGGGGAAAGATACTTTCTTAAAAAAGGTCGCAACCCAACCAGCACCGGCTTTTTATCTCCCACGGTCACAAAGGCCGCTTTTTCAGGTGTGTTGAGAACACCTCCCTGGAATCCCGCGAAAATACCAATACCTACCAGTAACCTGTCCCGCATAAAAAGCGCTGGTGCAAGTTCAATCGATGTAGCAGGGGTACGGTATTCGAACCGGCCGTTTGTATCGGCCGTGTGACCTGCATTGACAGTATATCCGAAAGAGCCAGAAAGCAGCCATCGTCCCTTGGTAAGTGGGGATTCCGGCGAATTTTCTGCCCTTGTTTTTGTTTCTGAACCCGTAAAAAGAAGCAGACCGAGCCGGGCAGTGTTGACAGTGAGCGGGAACAGGTTGGATCGTGCGCCAAATTCCAGACCCAGTCGGCTCGTTAAAGGATATATTACGCCGAGTTGTGCCTGCGCTGCAATGTTCACACTTCGGTTAACACGGTCGTCATAAGCCTGACCGACTGCGTATTGTAGCGATTTGTTTTTTGAAAACGCCAGATCAGCCCCAACACCTGCGTAAATTGTGAATGGGGACAATTGCCAGTATTTGCGCATGAACGGATTCACGGAACTCGTGGATGTTTTGGATTCCATCTTCAAGCTTTCCGAATCCCCTATATCCAGCCTGTATCCGTCCCAGCTGCCCTTTGCACCCACTCCAATGGCCAATTCATCCCGGATAAAGAAACTCACTTCCCCGGATCCGCCATGGCTATATCTCGGACTTTTGACGGGAGTCTGCAGAGTTTGTACAAATTGTGAGTTGATATGCGCGGTCCAGATTGTCTGACCTTTTTTGGTTTGCGCTACTGCGGACACGCAGGTGACAAGAAGAATTGTACTGAAAAGATACTTCATAGATGGAGTTACTTTGGTTGTGCGTAGCGTGCATTCCACATTCGCTCCGTAATAAACAAAGCGCATCGTATTTCTCCAATTACTTTTCGAGATCGTTTTGGCAGGAATAGCAACCGGTCCGCCTGGTTCGGAACAGACAGGCCGGTAAATTTGATTTGATTCTTGGGGAATTGCTTCCAGCCCTTCCGAGGCCGGGTTCCGAGACCGGTATTTTAATCGCGAACGATTTAGAGTTTATGATGTGAATCCGCCAGTTATTGATTTTGCATGCCGATTTCAACCTTTTCCAAATTAGCCCGGGCGGGGCCGGTGAGTACGACACCATCTTTATCGAACCGGGCTCCGTGACAGGGACAGTCCCAGCTTTTTTCAGCGTTGTTCCACTGAACAATGCATTTGGCGTGGGGGCAAACAGGGTTCAGCGCACTCACATTACCGTTCGCATCTTTATAAACAGCCAGTCTCTGATCATTTAATTCAACGATCTGCCCGCTGTCGGCCGGAAGCTCAGAGACTGACTCAATTTCCTCAATGCCGAAACGGTCACCGATAAACTTCGCTACCACATCCGCATTCTCTTTCACCGCTTCGGTAAATCCCGCAATAGGTTTGATCCGACCGGGACTGTACAGGTTTTCGTCCACGCTTCTTCCGTGCAGGATCAGGTCGCTCAGTACCATTGCCGACACTGTTCCCAGGATCATACCATTCCCATTGAATCCGGTGGCGGTGTAAATACCCTCAGACACACCCGGCAGCTGGCCGATGTAAGGAAGGCCGTCGGAAGGAACATAGTATTGTGCCGACCATTGCGCAACCACCTCTTTTACCTGATAACATTGCCTGGTATAGGCGATTAAATCAGCAAAAGATTGCTCCGGATCGCCGTGCCCCGTTTTATGATCATGTCCGCCGGCAACGAGATACTGCTGGCCGTCGATCGTGTGCGACCGGAAATAATGGTATGGTTCCTGCATATCATAAATCAGGTCGGTAGGATATGCACCGTCCGCGAGTGTAGCGGCGATCACGTAGCTGCGGTACGGCGCGTTTCGGAAATGCAGCAGATTTATTCCCCCCGGCGGAATATGCGTGGCATATACTACCGTTTTTGCTTTAATCTGCCTGCCCGCCGACTTGGCCAGATGGTATCCTTCCATTGTATCGATTTCGTCAATGCGTGTATGCTCGATCAAAACACCTCCCTTTTCGATAAAATGCATTTTCAGGGCGCTGATATACTTTAACGGATGAAATTGTGCCTGGTTATCGAATACAACGGCTTTCTGACAGGCAACTGGCGCGGGGGCCTGGCCGGCTATCTGCGCATTTACGCCGGCGCGTAATGCGCTTTCGAACAGGGTGTTCAGCTGGTCCGTTTCCTTGTCCGTTTCTGAGTATACATAACCCTTTTTCCACTCGAAGTCACAGTCGATCTGGTATTTCTGTACGAAATGGTTGATCAGCGCCACGGAGCGCGCGATCGATTCGGCAAATTGAACGGAAGCTTCTTTTCCGAAATCCTTTTCCACTTCATCGTAGGTCGTGTCTGCGAACGTATTGATATGTGCGCTGGTGCCGCCGGTTGTCCCAAAACCCAGACTATGCGCATCTACAACAACACATTGTTTTCCGCCCTCCTGCAGTAAAAGGGCGGTTGTCAGGCCGGTAATCCCGGCACCAACTACTATTGTATCGTAAATTACATGAGGGTCGAAGTTTCCGGAGGCTACATGCTCAACGGCATTCTTTTGCCAGAGGCTCTCACAGGAACCGTCCCGGTCAAATCCGCCGAAAATGGCCCTGTTTTCCTTATTTTCTTTGAATGAGTTGCTGCTGTTATCCATAATAGAGTTTGTTGATCCGCTCACATGAAGGTGTAGGCGCATTCAAATATTATACCTGCTTTTACGGGCAACCAGAAAGTTGAAATATGGGGAAAACGCTTTTATTTCGAGCTGGCAGACTTTTTGAATAGCGGCGGCTGCAATTTGTCCGTGAGGCATTGACTGCGGCAATTGCTATTGAATTTTTTTCTCACCAAAAGTCAGTTTAATGATGCATACTATTCAAAATGAAGTGCTCGAAGCACCGGAGTCTGTAAACCTGGATTTGCGCCCCGGCACGCCCTATCCGCTTGGAGCTACCTGGACAGGAGATGGTGTCAACTTTGCGATCTTTTCGGAAAACGCGACCAAAGTTGAACTATGCCTTTTTGATAGCCCCGACGCACAAAGCGAAAATATTAAGATTGAGGTGGAGGAAGTTACCCACCATATCTGGCACGCTTATGTGCCAGGCCTCAGGCCGGGGCAGCTGTATGGATACCGTATGCATGGGCCATTTGAGCCGGAGAACGGGCACAGGTTCAATCCCCATAAGCTGCTGATCGACCCCTATGCGAAAGCTTTGTCTTCGACGGTTAAGTGGGATGATGCGCTTTTCGGATACCAGATCGGGAGTGAAGAGGAAGATTTATCTTTTAATGAAACCGATAGTGCGCCTTTTATACCGAAATCCGTAGTCGTAGACCAGCATTTTGACTGGGAAGGAGACCAGGCGCCCAAAACGCCTTATCACGAAACCATTATTTACGAAGCGCACGTAAAGGGTTTCTCCAGGCTTAATCCGAAAATCCCGGCAGAACTTCAGGGGACGTACGCCGGCATTGCACACCCCGTAAGTATCGAATATTTGAAAGGGCTGGGTATTACGGCGCTCGAACTGATGCCGGTACACGATTTTGTCCCCGACAGGCATTTGCTTGAAAAAGGACTGACCAATTACTGGGGATATAATTCGCTCGGGTTTTTCGCGCCCGATTCAAAATATAGCAGCAGCGGTACGCTCGGCGGACAAGTCACGGAATTTAAAAATATGGTCAGGGAACTGCACAAGTCGGGTATCGAGGTCATATTGGATGTGGTTTATAACCATACGGCCGAGGGTAACCACCTGGGGCCGACATTTTCTTTCCGGGGTATTGATAATGCCTCCTATTACCGGCTGAGCCAGGAAGAACCCAGGTTTTATATGGATTACACGGGCACAGGAAATACGCTCAACACGCGCCTGCCCAATGTACTCGCGCTGATCATGGACAGCCTGCGCTATTGGATCACCGAAATGCATGTAGACGGTTTCCGATTCGATCTGGCTTCCGCGCTTGCCAGAACCCTGCATGAAACGGACACGCTGGGGTCGTTTTTTAATATCATTCATCAGGATCCGGTGATATCTCAGGTAAAACTGATCGCGGAGCCCTGGGATATCCATGAGGATGGCTATATGGTCGGCAAGTTTCCTCCCGGCTGGGCGGAATGGAACGGAATGTACCGCGACTGCGTCAGAAATTACTGGCGGGGGGAAGAAAGCCGCCTTGCGGAATTCGCGCAGCGCTTCACCGGCAGCCCCGACCTATACCAGGGCGGGTACCGGAGCCCTATGGCGAGTATCAATCTGATCACCGCTCACGACGGCTTTACGCTGCATGATCTGGTGAGTTATAACGAAAAACACAACGAGGCGAACGGAGAAGACAATAAAGATGGGGCCGAAGACGATTCTTCCTGGAATTGTGGTGTCGAAGGCCCAACGGAGGATGCCGATATCAATTCATTGCGCAATAAGCAAAAGCGAAATTTCCTGACCACACTTTTCCTGTCACAGGGAGTGCCCATGCTGGTGGCCGGCGATGAGTTTGGTCGTACCCAGAATGGCAATAACAATGCATATTGCCAGGACAACGAAATCTCGTGGATCGATTGGCAGAAGGTTGATCATGATCTTCTTGCATTTACGAAGGGCCTCATTTGGTTTTGTAAAAGTCACCCGTCTTTTCAGCGAAGGCGCTGGTTTCAGGGGTTACCTGTCACCGGATCGGATATTGAAGATATCCGTTGGTACTCGCCTGAGGGGCAAATTATGCCGGATGAGGATTGGGAAAACGGGTTCGCCAAATCAATGGGCGTGTATCTGAACGGGAAGGGAATAAGGTGCGTGAATTATGATGGGAAGCGGTTGACCGACGACAGTTTCTACATCATATTCAATGCGCACGACGGGCCTCTTGACTATATCCTGCCGCCTGACAAATGCGGTGATCCGTGGCATAAAGTAATAGACACCAGTGATGCGTTTATCGGAGAAGATGGGGAATCATTTACGCAGGGCAGTAGTATTTCGGTACAGGGCCGCTCGGTGCTGGTATTGAAATGCAACCTGGGATAATCCTTTGTCTCCACGCAGCTACAATAGCGATGAATTGATTTTCAGGAGACTAGGACGTCGTGGCATGCAAGTGGAACGGTTTTGTTACGTTTTCAACACTCATCTAAATTTAATACTATGAAAACGTTAGTAAAAGTTGTTTCAATGCTTAGCCTAAGCATGCTTTTGAGTGTTGCGGCCTGCACCAGCAAGACAAATGAAGAAGGTACCGACACAAGCATCGATTCTGCCGGTATGGATAACACCGACTCGGAAATGGGAACGGATACAATGGCCACCGATACCGCGAGCAGATCGCTATAAGCACCACAAACCAAAACTATCCAGCTTCGGACACCACAAAATCAGTATCGAAGCTGGAATTTTTTTTATGTGAGGAAATTGCAGAATAAATGCCAGTAAATGCGTGGCATCAGCTTGATTTAAGGGTAAACAGTAAATTTTGCAACGGGCAAAAACACTTCAAGGCAATCAAGCACTTTGTCCATATCCGGATCGCGCAGCCAGTCAATGGTTTTGTGTAAAGTGGTATTTAATGGTCCCCAGCGCTCCGGTTCTCCGTCCATACTGATTACAATACTTGGGGTGCGCGTGGCGGCTGCAATATGCGATACGCCTGTGCAGTTGCTAACCAATAACCTGGATTCCTTGATCAGTTGGGCAATCTCGCCCAGGCCGGTTTTCCCCGTAAGGTCTAGCGCAGGATACTCCATTAGTGCCACAACCTGTGAAGTAATAGCTGCTTCTTCTTTTGTTCCCGTTACTACTACACGATAACCTTTTCCGGCGCATAAGTCTGCAATGCAGGCAAAATACGAAGGTGGCCACTGGCGCCAGGATCCACGACTTCCCGGATGCACACAAACATAATCGCTATCTAGCAGGAACGATGTGGATTTGCGTAAATGCTGCATTTCGCTCTCACGAACAGGAAATTCCAGGTCTGTTCCGTTGCCTGGTATCCCCAGGTTTTCCAGCATGAGTAAATGGCGTCTGATCTCAGAAATACCGGTCGGATATTCCAGAAAAAGATCTCCTTTCCGGTGATTGCCCGCGCTGTGAAATCCTGCAACCGGGCCTGCATGCAGGGTTTCAAGCATATCGTTGACGATACTCCCGTTTCCCTGCATTTGAAGGATGAGGTCAAATGGTTCAGCACGCATTTGTATCTCAAAACGCTTCCATCCGGCTATGTCGATAGGTTGCTCAGGGAGGCCCGTGTAGCCAGGGAAATGGATAAACCGGTCGATATAGTGAGAGAAACGTTCGCAAAAAGTAGCCGCCCATGGTAATCCCAGCAATGTGATTTCCGCGTCGGGATAAGCATGCCGCAGGGCGCGAAATGCCGGTACCGAACACAGCAAGTCACCTAGCTGCAAAGCCCTGAAAATGGCTATTTTTCTTGTTGTCTTTGCTGGAAATTTCATAGGAAAAATACTTTATAGCGCAATGCGCCGCGAATTGTCCAATAAATAGACAGGTATGGGATCAGTATTGAGGTCACGATCATTTCGAGGCGGTGCGAAACGGACGGATCGGTACCTTTGAGCCGCTTGAACAGGAAACCGACCACAGCCAAAAGCCAGCAGAGTAATGCGGGAGCCAGTAAGGCAGGTGCAGCAAAAACAGCCGCCAGAAAGGCCGCGATCGTTGAGAAGAAGATCACATAGTAATTCCATACCGGACTTTCCGCTATTCTTTTTCTGTAAAAACCGGGATGTTTTTTGAACAAAAGTGCATTGAACATACTCTTTTGCTGATCGCGTAAACTGGACCCCCACGAAGCGGGACGTACCGGATGACAAACTGCTGCCTGCTGGACATTTACGATCGCTACTTGTTTTTTCATTAACCTGAATTGCAGATCTGAATCCTCCCGCCAGGCGACGGGAAATGCTTCATCGAACCCGTCTACCAATTCCAATGCGGTCCGCGTACATGCGCAGTTAGCCGTAATAAACTCCGCTGTCGACAAATGCGAGACGTTCTTTTCGTAGTCAGTTGGTTTAGCTGGAATCGGCACTTCAACTTTTCCCGTGAATGCAATCACGTTTTGGCTATTCGCCCGGTATCGCGTCCAGTATCCCGCCAGCCAGGTTGCCGACGGGATACAATCGTCATCTGTAAATACGATCAGCTCCCCGGTACTCTTTTTCCACCCATAATTCCTGGCCGCCGCGGGACCCGCTTTCTTTTCAAGCGAATGGAAGTATAGAGGGAAACCGGGATGGCCGGATTTAATTTTTTGAACAAGTGATTCAGTGGCCGCATCCGGACCGTCGGAAACGATTGTGACGTCGAATGAAAAATCCGGACAATGCTGGGCCAGGATTGCGTTCAGGCATTTGTGCAGCAGCGCCGGCCTGCGTAAAGTAGGAATTACTACACTTATATTCACAGCCATTATTTTTCCAGAATAAATGAGTTAATAATCAACGCATCAAAGGGAGAAGTCCAGAAACATTCAATGGCATCGCGGGGCGTGCAAACAATCGGTTCGCCGCGGGTATTGAAAGAAGTATTGACCAATACCGGCACCCCCGTGAGCGCCTTGAATTCTTTAATAAGCTCATAATAAAGCGGATGTTGTTCCTGGTTGATCGTCTGGACACGGGCCGTGCCGTCCGTATGTCGCACCGCAGGGATCTGGCCAGCCCTGTGATCTTTGACAGGAAACACAAAAAGCATGAATGGCGATACACGCGCGTCTTCAAACCATTCGGATGCGTCTTCTTCCAGTACCACCGGCGCAACAGGCCTGAAATCCTCACGGTCTTTGATATCGTTCAGCCGCGCTTGCATGTCCGGGTGAATAGGAGAGGCCAGGATCGACCGGCTGCCCAGTGAGCGCGGGCCGAATTCCATTCTGCCCTGGTACCAGGCGATGATCTTATCTTCGGCCAGTATCGCAGCCGTTTCTTTTGCAATATTCGTCAGCCGCTTGTAAGGCATTTTTGCCCAGATCATGAACCTTTCGATTTCATCATCGGAATATTCCGGCCCCCAATACACATGGTTCATTTCGGAGGTATACCTCACCTCCCTTCCGCCGTTGAGCGACACGTCCAGCCATTGGGCTGCGCCCAGCGCTGTACCGGCATCGCCCGCAGCAGGTTGTACCCATACATTTTTGAAAGGTCCGTAATCGCGGATCACCGCATTCATCACGCAGTTCAGCGCCACACCGCCAGCCATACACAGGTTTTCCATGTTGGTTTGCCTGTGCAGCCAATTGACCAGTTTCAGTACGGTTTCTTCCAATGCCTTTTGGAGTGAGTGGGCAATGTCATGGTGCAGCTGCTCGAAAGGATCATCCTTTTTACGACCAGGCCCCCACCATTGTTCCGGCGCAAATTCATCAATCGTATACTGGCCATCGTTACCAACGCGGATCACCGACCGGAAGTCTTCGAGATATACCGGCTTGCCGTAGGAAGCCAGCGCCATTACTTTGTATTCGTCGGATGAATGCAGAAAGCCGAGATAATTAGTGATTTTTTCGTAAAGCATACCGAGCGAATGCGGCATATCGACTGTGGCTATCTGGACCAATGAGTTGCCCTGGCCGATGAAATAGCCGGTAGTCGCCATTTCGCCCCGCCCGTCGAGCGTCAATACTGCGGCCTGGTCGAAAGGAGACGGAAAGAATGCGCTGGCGGCGTGGGCAACGTGGTGATTTACAAATGCCCACTTTTCATTCAGATTGCCCGCGTTGGCCAGGCGTTTTTGCAAATGGTGCGGGTAGCCGTCGCGAAGTTGCTCGGGCGTTTTTCTGATGTAGTTTAAAAAAATCGTATCCCAGCCATTGTACACGTCGGACGCTGGCAGTACATCAGTATCTGACAACAGCTCTTCTTCGTATACCAAAGCTTCATGCACACCGTCGGGATCGAATGAATATGCGATCCGATCTACTTCCCACATCGTGATGCCTGCCGTTTTGAGGCAGTAGTCGATTGCGTGGAATGGTAGTTCCCAGGTGGAAAACGGGACGGGACGTTTGCCGTGCTTGATGTGGGTAAACCGTTCTTCTTCGGCGGCGGCAATGATTTTGCCGTCTTTCACGAGGGCGGCAGCGGTGTCGTGAAATGCTGCGTTGATTCCGAGAATATACATAGGCGATGTGTCATGATTAAAATGCAGCGGGGCTATACAAGGATAATGCCAGTGAGGGCGGGGATTGACAATTTCAATTAAAAACCGTCGGGGTATATTGGGATTGCAACATTTATGCGCTTCCAGGCAAAAGCAGGTAGCAAATCATAAAGCATGACCGGCTGTGAAATTTTGTACAAGTCAACAACTGTGGACATTCTTCCCAGCCGCGAAACAGGTGTGCCTGGAAGTTAACTCGCTGTGCTCGGGATGTTTCCGTTCATTTTTCTCAGAGATTTCGTAATTGCCTGATATATATGAAAGCGTTTGCCGGGTATTGGCACCGTTTTTTACAAGCGCCGATCTGTTCAAAGCGAAAACGCAGTAATTATGAATGGAATCGACGTTGAAAACCGGAGGCTAAGGGTCTTTACCTGGCACATTCACGGGAGCTATTTATACTATCTTTCACAAGGGGATTACGATATTTTTATCCCGGTAAAACAGGACAAACCGGAAGGTTACTATGGCCGGGGAGAAACGTTTCCGTTTGGGCCGAACGTAATCGAAGTGCCGGCGGAACAAGTCAGGAACATGCAGTTCGATTGCATTTTGTTTCAGTCGGAACGAAATTTTCTGATCGACCAGCACGAAATCCTTGCCGACTGGCAGAAGACAATGCCCCGCGTATATGTGGAGCACAACACACCCGAAAAGCACCCGACCAACACCCGCCATGTGATGAGCGACCCCGCTGTGACGATGGTCCATGTTACGCACTTCAACAAGCTAATGTGGGACAATGGTAATACACGTAATGTACAGGTGATTGAGCATGGGGTTTGCATTCCGCCGGTGATTTATCAGGGCGATATCCCGCGTGGTATTGTGGTGATCAATCACATTGAGCAGCGCGGCAGGATTACGGGCTGGGACGTTTTTGAAGAAGTACGGAAACACGTGCCGCTCGATCTGGTTGGCATGGAAACTTCCGGCTCAGGCGGGTTGGGGGAGGTACTTAACCCGCAGCTGCCCGAATTCATCAGCCACTATCGTTTTTTCTTCAATCCAATCCGATATACCAGCTTCGGCCTGGCGGTTTGCGAGGCGATGATGACCGGAATGCCGGTGGTAGCCCTGGCCACAACCGAATATGTAACCGTCATCGAAAATGGCAAATCCGGATATACAGATACCAACATCGGTAAGCTGGTCGACAAAATGAATACCCTGATCAGAAATCCTGTCCTCGCTCAGAAAATGGGCCAGCATGCAAAACAAGTAGCACTTGACAAGTTCGGTATCCGGCGATTTACCAGCGAATGGGAAAGGGTTTTCCGGGCGACGATTCAATTAAACTTCCACAATCATGAAAAGGAGAATAGCATTTATCAGTGAGCACGCATCGCCGCTGGCTGTATTGGGCGGAGTTGATAGCGGCGGACAAAACGTGTATGTGGCCGAAATTTGCAAATCCCTGGCTGCACTGGGATACATCATCGATATTTTCACCAGAAAGGATGCCGCTGTTCTGACAGAGGTCGTAAGCTGGTTGCCGGGGATCCGCGTGATCCACATGGACGCCGGTCCGGCGAAGGAAGTTCCCAAAGAAGCCTTGCTGGGATATATGGACGAATTCACCAGAAGCATGATCACTTTTATCAAAAAACAGCAATTCGATTACGAATTGGTGCATGCGAACTTCTTTATGTCTGGTCTGGTGGCATCGGAGATCAAAAGACGCCTTGGAATACCGTATGTGATCACATTTCACGCACTGGGCAAGATCCGCATGATACACCAGAAGGAAAAAGACGCATTTCCTGCCGCCCGGCTGGATATTGAACAAATGCTGGTTAACGATGCTGATTACATTATCGCGGAATGCCCGCAGGACAAGCAGGACCTGATCGGGCATTACAACGCCGATCCCTCCCGGATCACGATTATTCCTTGCGGGTTCAGTTCGGAAGAGTTTTATCCGGCTTCCAAAGCAAAAGCGAGACAGCGGCTGGGGCTGAAAAAAGATGAGGTAGTGCTTTTGCAGCTCGGCCGGATCGTGCCCCGGAAAGGTATTGACAACGTGATACGGGCGATGCGGTATTTAAAGGATATTCCAAAAGTAAGGCTGCTGGTGGTAGGCGGCTCCGATGACAAGCCCGATTTTTCACGGGACACGGAACTCCGTCGCTTGAAAGAGGTTGCAGAACAGGAGGGAGTTGCCGCTGCCGTGGAATTTGTCGGGCGCAGGAACAGGCAACAGCTGCGCCATTACTATCAGGCAGCCGACTTTTTTATCTCCACGCCCTGGTACGAACCATTCGGCATTACCCCGCTCGAAGCAATGGCCTGCGGTACCCCCGTAATCGGCTCGGACGTCGGCGGGATTAAGTATACGGTTTTGCACGGAGAAACGGGCTTTCTGGTGCCGCCGCATGATCCCAG
Source organism: Dyadobacter sp. UC 10 (assembly GCF_008369915.1). Lineage (NCBI taxonomy): Bacteria > Pseudomonadati > Bacteroidota > Cytophagia > Cytophagales > Spirosomataceae > Dyadobacter > Dyadobacter aurulentus. The sequence goes on from NZ_VSRN01000001.1 coordinate 5,267,480, forward strand.
GAACCTGGCCGATGCGGTGCTGGAAGGGGTTTCCTGCCCTGAGAAATACCGTAAACTTTGCCAAAATGCATTGAAGCGGGTTAATGAAAACTTCACCTGGAGTTATGTGGCCCAAAAAGCGCACCGACTTTATAGCCGCGTGGCCGGTAAGAGAGTTGTAACTCCGCTTTATTTGCTGCAATTGAAAAGATCAAAAAGGAAGCCGGTAGCCGAACCTGTTTTCAGCATACCTGCCTTTGCAGTTTCTTAAAATTTTCCGCAATTGGGGTCAGTAAAATATAGAAAACTCAGAATGATACGCTGGTCGCGTTTTTAGTAAATCAAACAAATTAGATTTCAGCGCGAACAATACTGTCGTTATAATATTTTTCACTGATAGATAATCGAAGATTTTCCGATGGCGCCAGTTTGATCTGGTTCATTGAAATTAGAAGGGGTGCTTGACGGGCGGCATGGTTTTAGCAGGTTGCTTCTCGTTCCATCCAACGTTTTGACATATTATGAGGGCAGCAATCATTGAGAAGTACGGTGAACCGGAAGTTTTTCAAATAAAGGAAATGCCGATTCCCGAGTTAAAAGACGGGCAGGTATTGATTCAAAACAAAGCTTCGTCCGTCAACCCGGTTGATACACTGGTAAGGCAGGGCAAGACAAGGCTGCTGACGGGTTTGTTTGGAGAGCATATCATCGGGTCTGATTTCAGCGGCATAGTGATCAAATCCCAAAGCGCTGCTTTTTCGGTCGGAACGGAAGTGTATGGAATGATGAGTGCTGTAAAAGGAGGGGCTTATGCGGAGATGATCGTGGTAGAAGAAAGCGACGTGGCCGCAAAACCTTCGAACCTGTCATTTACCGAAGCAGCTGTGATCCCCCTGGTTGGCCTCACCGCATGGCAGGGGCTGGTTGTCGACGGCGTGCTCGGCACCGGGCAAAATGTGCTGGTTACGGGATGTACGGGGGGAGTTGGCACGATGGCCACGCAGATAGCAAAACATTTCGGCTGTACTGTTACCGGCACGTGCAGCAGCGAGAATACCGCTTTTGCGAGGGAAGTCGGCGTGGATCACGTCATTCCATTTGACGAAAAGGAGGTACCTGAACAAAAGCAATTCGATCTCATCTTCGACGCAGCGGGAAATTTTACGATCAGCGACCTGGATGGAAGTCTGAAAGAAAATGCCCTTTTTGTGACCACCCGTGCAGGAGCAGACGATCTGACGGGCGCTTTGGAGGCAGCTGTGGATATGCTGTTGCGGAAGCGGATGAAAATCGTAAAAGTAAAGCCCGACATAGCACATTTGTATCAGCTGGCTCGGTTAGCAGAATCAGGGGAATTGAAACCTTATATCGCCGAAACGTTTGGGCTGGAACAGTTGGCCGCTGCCCATCGGAAAATGGAAGAAGGCGGGTTCACAGGAAAAATCGCGGTGGAGATCTGAAAAGTTTATTCTGTGCGGTGGTAAATGGTTTCCGTCGCTTTGTCTTCCTGGCCTTCGGGTGAAATATTATAGGCGGTAATAGTCAGTTGGTTGAGTTCATGGAGCTGAAAAACCGTGCGCCAGCCCCAGGGAACGGGGATATCCGGGCCGCCATAGCTGCCCAGGACAGAAAATCCGTGTTCAACGGAACTGCCTTCCGAAAGCATGATCGCCGTGCCCATATGGAAACTGTCGATCCACGAAACCTGAAATTTTCCATTCGCAAGGTCATACCCGATCGTCGCCGAACCTTCGAAATGCTTGCCGCTGAGGCTACCGCTGTATTGGTACAACAAAAACCTGCCTCCCAGAATAGACTGGATTCTGCCCGTCATGGCCGATTCGTCGGCGACTACGTTTGGTTCAAACCAGGTTTTGGTAACCCCTTCCCATTTCCCGACCATCGCATGAATATGCTGATGAATACCTGACTCCAATGAAATTTCAAATTTTGTCTTGCCCATAGTGTTAGTAAGCGTTTGAAGGTAAGTGGCTAAAATAAGCATAGTTTGAAAGCAATGAAGCTTTACCTGATGCAACTTGCAAACATCCTATATCTGTTTTACTTTTGCTTTGTCATTTCCCAAAGGGAAAAGGACCTGGTGGGCCGCATTACCGTAATTGCGGCAATTTTTATGTCCTGTTAGCTCTAAACCAGTCGAGCCGTTTTTTGAAATACTTCCTATTGAGCTCGCTATCAATGTGAAAGCTGGTGATAACAAGGTAGTCTGGTAAAATCTTTTCCATAATCACCAGAAAATCTTCATCTCGGTACCAATAATAATCTCTCAACCGGCCACTGTCCTCTGGGTATTGAAAGAAAATGATTTCTTCTTCATTTCTATTTTCCAGAATGCAGCGTATCCAGTGTATCCTATTTGCCCGATGCCGGTCAAACATTCTCTGCCTGGACTCCACTTTTCGTGTAATCAGATGAACAAATGTTTCGGGATAGGTTTCAAAGCCGGGAATTGAGGAGTTTTTAAGCACAATTTTTATATTAAGCCCGTCAATTTTAAAGGGATTGTCTATGAAATCTCGCTTAAATTCCTCAAACAAAAGATTGAGATGAGCCTGAGTAGGATCCAGCCCAAGGTTATAAATAAGGTCGCCTAACTCATGCAGATCCATCTCCTATTGATTCTTAGGCTGATGATCAAAAATATTAAACTTTGTTTCCCAGGGCGCTGTGCCTTCATGAAGCGAGAAGCCGGAAGCTTTTTCAAGATAGTGTATGAATTCCAGTTTGGCCTGATGACCCGTGAACTCTTTATTTTCAACGCGTGCTTTGTATGTAATCGCGCCGATAAATAAGTCGGTAAGCTGAAAAAAAATGTTTTCGTTGGAGCGCAAGTGCTGGAAATGTATGAAGGGAGATTTGCCTTTGTGATAGTTATTAAAAACTTCCGTGATCTTTTGAAGCTTCTGTTTCCCCTTAGTGTCCTTTATGTCCATGAAGATCCGGTATTGAAGATCAACCGGATTTGGACGCAACAGGTAGTAGGTTAACTTATAGTAAAAATTATCATGGGAACCTTGGTTGAAATCCTGGTTGTTTAACCGGTCTTTATATTTGACCAAAACACATCGGAATTCTAGGGGTGTACAAAAGAAGAAATCGACCAATTCTTTGTATAAAGCCAATCGCGAAATTGAAAATTTATTCCATTTTATTTCACCCGGTGTCCGGTGACGTCGCTTGATCTCCTCAAATTTCTGGTATAGCTCCCCATACACCGTCGCCGGTACTTTAATGTAGCCAATGCACATGACTGGTATAGAGTCATGTTCTAAGTGGCAGCTTTCGTCGACAAAGAGGTTGTATTTCATTGGACAGCATTTAGCAAAATAAGGTCTTTGACTGACCGGTTACGCTTACTTTAAATGTTCGGCGAACAAAATAAGTCTAATTCCATAAATTCCATCGATTCTTAAAAGCACCCGCCGTTAGCATTTGTTCTCTTAATATAATTATTTTGCGATGAATATGATTCTTTCCTATATCACCATTAGCCCTGTTCCATGAAGACCGTTTCTAGGCAGTCCGAAGAGTCGCTGTGGCAGGCATTTATAGCTGGTGATGATGAGGCGTTTGAGTCTTTGGTCGATCAGATTTATCCCTCCCTTTTTCACTACGGGTCCAAATTCAGCCGGGACAAAGAGCTGGTCAGGGACTGCATCCAGGATGTGTTTCTGAAACTCTGGGAAAGCAGAAAAAGGCTGAACGACAGCATTCCGCCGGCTCCCTATCTTTTTGCTGCGCTGAGAAGAAGGATTCACCGGCAGGCAGAGCCGCCCGCAGGCAGTACGGATGCCAGTTGGGAAGCTGACTATTTCCAGGTTGCTTTCAGTGTGGAAGAAGAATTGATCCGCTCGGAAACGACCAGGGAGCTAAGCCGACGGTTTACCGCATTGCTGAACAGTCTGCCTGCCCGGCAAAAAGAGATCATTCTCCTGAAATACTTCGAAAATCTCTCCCGGGACGAGATCGCAGACATCATGCAGATCAGCCCGCAATCCGTATCCAATACACTTCAGAAATCTTTAAAATGGTTGCGAATAAACTGGTCCTCAGTGGTTTTTCTTACGTTGGCGGCTTTTTGTAAACATTCTGATAAAAATTTTTAATCCGCGGAGGGTATCTGTGACGACGGCGTGTCTATAGTACGCCAAAAGCAATGACCCTGCATGGAATATTTTAGTCAATATACGGTCGAAGAGCTGGCGTTGAACGAAGCTTTTCGTGAGCTGGTACTGCACCCGACTGAGAGTCAGGAGCAGGAATTCCGGCAATGGATCGAGCAGTATCCTGTTGAAGGGCAGAAATTGCTTGCAGCCGCGGACATTGTCCGCGCTGTCCGCATAGAACATACTTCGCTGTCGCCTTCGGAACATTCGGAGGCTGTACAGCAAATATTCGGGCTCACATCCAGAAAGGAAAAAATTCGGCGGTTTATGCCGCTTTACTATTGGGCCGCCGGCGCTGCGGCCATACTGGCGGTGCTCATCGGTTTTTACATGTTACCTGCCCGGAACCAACCGGAGGTTAGCACTATGCCGTCGGAGCAAAATGACCGGCAGGGCTGGGAATGGAACAATACCCGACATGCAAAGCTCATACAACTTGCGGACGGCAGCAGTATATTTCTAAAACCTGGCAGCGCAGTTCGTTATCCCGGCAAGTTTGGGCCGGATCACAGAAAAGTAGAGCTGCAGGGCGAAGCTTTTTTTGAAATCGCCCCCGATCAATCGAAGCCATTTTTTGTGTACGCCAATGCAACTGTGACGAAAGTGCTGGGTACCAGTTTCAGCGTCAGGGCATTTGCCAAAGAGGACAATACGGTTGTGGGGGTGCGGTCAGGCGAGGTAGCTGTTTCTCGCCTCAATGGCAGCAGCCTTGCAGAAGCAATACAGGTTGTGCCGGGACAGCAGGCCACTGTTAATAAGAAAGGCGAAGGTATTTCGAAGTCGCTTTTGAGGTCTGACGACGAGATTAGCTATTTTTTGAGGTCGGCCGCGAACGGAAAGAATATCGAGGTCGTCCATTATCTCAGCATTGCCCGCAAGGCATTTGATATTGACATTTCATTTGACGCTAAAAAATTAAAATCCTGTAAAATCCGCGCAAATTTCGAAGGTATACACCTCCTGGAACAGATCGACGCTATGTGCAAAGCGATCAATGCCAGTTATTCGATTAAGAATGGCGGGATTGTGATTAAGTCGGGCGGGTGTTAGTTTGGCTGTTGGCTTTTAGCTATTAGCTGTTAGCTGTTAGCTGTTAGCTTTAGGCTGTAAGCAATAAGCTTTTTTTGCGGAGGAGCTTCAACTTTGAAATATTCCTAAATCCTTAATTTTTAACCTAACTCCTAAACTCTTAACCAAAAACAATTCCGAACTCCCGAACTCCCGAACTCTAAACTCATAAACTCTAAACTCATAAACTCTAAACTTCTAAACTAAAAAACCGGCAGTGCTGTAACACCGCCGGTCTGTGCTCTCCGATTTTGCATTTTCGACGATACGGATCGGATTGAGCTGGCTTCAACCATTTCCACAGTTCAAAACCATTTTAAAAGTATGAAAAAAAGCATACTCGGCTACTACTATTTTGTTTGGCTAATGAAAATCAGCGCCTTACCATTTCTGATGATGCTGTCGTGTACGGTCAGTGCAATTGCATTGGACGTTGACGCGCAGGACCTGCTCAGAAAAAAAGTTAATATTGATATTAAAAACCGGTCGATCCAGTCTGTGCTCGACGAGATTGAAAGCCATACCACGGTCCGTTTCGTATTCAGTCCTGAACTGATTGGATCGCAGCGTGTTATTTCGATTGCTGCGAAAAACCAGACGGTATTGGAAGTACTGGATAAGTACTTTAAACCGCTCGGCATTAATTACGATGCAACAGAGAAAGTGATCGTCCTGACTCCCGACAGATCCCTGATCAGGCCGGAAACTGACCTGCCCAAGACAAAAGTACAGCCCGAGCAGAAGAAGGTTTCGGGTACCGTTACCGACGAAAAGGGCGCTGGATTGCCGGGCGTGAGCATTTTGGTGAAAGGTACCGCAACGGGAACAACCACTAATGTCGACGGCAGCTTTGCGCTGGAGAATGTAGAAGATGCGGCAGTGCTGATCTTTTCTTTTGTGGGATATATCGCACAGGAAGTGGCAGTAGGAGACCAGTCGGTGTTAAATATTTCTTTAAAACCGGACCTGAAAGAATTGGAAGAGCTGGTAGTAGTAGGTTATGGAACGCAGAAAAAAGTGAACCTGACCGGCGCTATTGCCTCGATTGATTCAAAAGCGATCGAAAACCGTCCGATCACGAACTCTTCACAGGCATTACAGGGTTTGCCGGGTGTTTTTGTGAATATGAACCAGGGAAGGCCGGGTGCAGACGGGGCCAATATCACAATCCGGGGCGCAAGTTCCTATAATACCGAAACCGGCACCGGGCCGCTGGTGCTGGTGGACGGGGTCGAGTTTTCATTAAGAGATGTGAACCCCAATGATATCGAGAAAGTTACGGTTCTGAAAGATGCTGCTTCGGCTGCTATTTACGGAAGCCGCGCGCAAAATGGCGTGGTGCTGATCACGACCAAAACGGGGATGAAAAATACGAAAGTCCGGGTGGATTATTCGGGTTACCTCGGCGTGCAGACGGCAACGCGGCTGCCTGACAATGTGGTGACCAACACGCTGGAATATATGGAAGGCAAAAACCGGGCGCTTGCCAATGAAGGACGCGCCGCCGAATATTCCCCCGAGTTGATGCAGGAATACCGAAACGGTACCGATCCTTACGTTTACCCGAATACAGACTGGTTTAAGCTGATGTTCAGAAGTGCGGCGATTCAGGAGCACAATGTGCGGCTGTCGGGCGGAAGTGAGAAGTCGACCTACTCGGTTTCACTGGGTTACCTGAACCAGAAGGGGGTTTTGCCAGGAAGCGGCGCTCAGAAATATTCTTTCAGTACCAATATCAATTCGGATGTCACACCCTGGCTGACGATCGGGAGCAATGTGATCGCGACCTGGTGGGACAATAACGAAGGCGCATATACTGCCAATGATGCCAACGGTGAAGGTGGGATCATGGGATTGATTTACCGCGGTTTACCCATGCAGACGAACCTGACTGCAAGCGGCGCTTATGCCGACCAGTGGATCCGTGTGCCGGGGCATAACTTTTTCAGAAATCCATACGCACTTTCGCTGGAAGGAAGGCACATTAACAAAAGCCTGAGAGGGATAGCCAACCTTTACGCGCAGGTTAACCTGCCTTTTGACATCAAATACAAAATCACGGTAGCGCCGAACATTTACTTTGAAAACGAGAAATTCAACTACCCGGTTATCCCTATAACTAATACCAAAACCGGCGAAATTGTTAATATGGGCAATATTCCGCCTCGCGGCGTGAAGCAGGAAAGCGGGCTTAACTTTTCTTTCACCAATTTTCACACACTCAACTGGGAGAAGACCTTTAAAGAAAAGCATTACCTGAATGTATTGGGAGGTTTCAGTCTGGAGCAGTTTTCCATCGGCAGGTTCAGTGCACAAAACCAGGGATATCTTGGCAATGAAATCACCGAACTAAACGGCGGAAGCCTGAATCCGCTTGTGAGTGGTACTTCGACCAAATCGCGCATTATGTCCACTTTTGGGCGCATTAATTATGTGTTCAATGACAAATATCTGTTTGAAACGAATTTCAGGCTCGATGGATCTTCCCGTTTTGAGCGGTCGCGCAGGTGGGGTTTCTTTCCGTCGTTCTCTGCCGGCTGGCGGATCAGCGAGGAGAATTTCCTGAAAGATGTGCGTGCGATCAGCAACCTGAAACTGCGGGCTTCGTGGGGACAGCTGGGGAATCAGAACATCCCGCTGTTCAGCTATATCAATGCAGTTGAGCTGAATTCAAGCGGGTACAACACCAATTATTCGTTCAATAACGTCATTTCCAGCGGCGCGGCAGTCAGGACACTGGCGGATCCGACGGTAGGCTGGGAGTCGACGACCGCCAGCAATATCGGCATCGACGGCGGGCTTTTTAACAATAAGCTGACCTTTGAATTCGACCTTTTCCGCAAGTATACCGACGGCATTCTCGCACGTGTGAACCTGCCAGCCCAGGTAGGGAACCTGCAGGGGCCGCTCAGCAATATCGGTTCGGTTTCCAATAAAGGGTATGAGCTGACGGTCGGCTACCGCGACAGGATTGGCGGCGTCAACTACAATGTGGCGGGGAATATCACCCATTTGATCAATAAAGTGGAGAATACGAACGGTGCTATTCTATATAATACCAACAGGATCATTCAGGAAGGCGCTCCGATCAACTCGTTCTTTGGCCTCGAATCTGTGGGGCTTTTTCAATCCAAAGCAGAAATCGACGCGTCGCCTTTTCAGAATAATGTGACCAATCCGGGTGATATCAAATATAAAGACCAGAATGGCGACGGCAAGATCGACAGCGGCGACCGCGTGGTGATCGGGCAGTCTAACCCGGGCTACACCTACACATTTACGGCAGGTGCGGATTACAAGGGTTTTGACTTCGCGATGTTCTGGCAGGGCACATTTAAAATAGATACTTATGTGACAGCCAACCTGGCACAGCCCTATAAAAATGGCGCCGGCGTAACCCGTGACTGGCTTACCGACTCGTGGACACCCGAAAATCCGAACGCATCGCTGCCCAGACTGACTACCGCAAATGGTTATCCTCAAAATTTCCAGGTGTCCGATTTCTGGCTGCAAAGCATCGCCTACCTGCGCTTAAAAAATATTCAGCTGGGCTACTCGGTACCATTGAATCTGGTGAAAAAACTGGGTTTGGGCAAAGTGAGGCTGTATGTGAATGGGCAGAACATGATCACAGTTTCCAAGTTCCGTCTGGGTGACCCGGAGCGGGACCCGGCTGCAGCTGGTATTGTTGCATATCCGATCGCCAAGGTGGTTTCCTTCGGCCTGAACGTTTCATTCTGATCTTTTTAAGAATTTAAAATATGAAAATATATAAACTCATCCTTTCAGCCCTGTTACTTTCCGGCTGTTCCGATTACCTGGACGTAAACCCGACCGACCGTTTTACCGAAGCTACTTTCTGGAAAACCGAAGAGCACGCCAATGCGGGTTTAACAGCTACTTACAGTTCGTTAATGACTGTGTTCGGCGGAAACATAACTGCGACTTTCGATGCGATAACGCCCAATTTTTACAGCTATGATAACCAGGCTGGTGCAGGCAATATCGCCCGCGGGATCCACGACGCGGCCAATACGGGGATTATCAATAACCGCTGGGGCGCAGCCTACCAGGGAATCGGTCGGGCGAATTCGGTGATCGCCCGCGTTCCGGATATTGTGATGGATGAAACGCGGAAAAAGCCGGTGATTGCCGAAGCGCAGTTCCTGCGCGCATTCTTTTATTTCAGCCTGTGGTCGGTTTACGGCGGCGTCCCGCTCATCACCGACCCGCCGGTAAAGGAGCAGGGAGACCTGCCGCGTAATACTGCCGAAGAGATCGAAACACAAATGCTCACCGATCTCGACGCCGCTGCCGCTGCATTGCCAGCCACCGTTACCGCTGCCAATAAGGGACGGGTAAGCAAGGCAACCGCACTCGCCCTGAAAGCACGTATTTTATTGTACGGCGGTAAATGGGCCGCTGCTGCGGAGGCTTCCAAAGCAGTGATTGACCTGAAATCCAATGCATTGTTTCCCGATTACCGGGGGCTTTTTATGCCGGAAAACGAAGGGAATACAGAGGTGATACTCGATGTGCAATACAAGCAGCCGGAATTTACCCATAGCAACGATATCCAGTTTGACCAGTTCAATTCCTTTGCCCCGACGCAGAACCTGATAGATGAATACGGACTTACAGATGGAAAGTCGATCAAAGATTCGCCGTTGTACGATCCGGCAAAACCGTTCGAAAATCGTGATCCCAGGCTAAAAAATACGATCATTTACATAGGAAGCCAGTTCAAAGGCAAGCCGGTTGTAGCTGCAACTTATCCGCAGACGGGGTATGGATTGAAAAAAGGGACTACCTACAAAGATGCCGAAGCTTCACCGGCGGGAAAGGTCGACAATATCTCTGATCTCAACGTAGTCCTGATCCGCTATGCCGAAGTATTGCTCACTTATGCCGAAGCTCAAAATGAGGCTGCGGGGCCGGATGCATCGGTATATGCGGCTGTAAACCAGGTGCGTAAGCGTGCAGGAATGCCCGATTTTCCGGCAGGACTTACGCAGGCCGCCATGCGGGAACGTTTGCGCCACGAGCGGAGGATTGAATTTGTAGGGGAGGGGCTTTATTATTTTGACTTAAAACGTTGGGAAACGGCAGATGTAGAGCTGAATAAGGAGGTAACTAATTATCTGGGCAAAGTCGTGGATAACCGCTCATTTAACCCGGAACGCGATTACCTTTGGCCTCTTCCGACCACGGCATTGCAGACAAATCCCAATCTGGATCAAAATCCTAACTACAACCGGTAAGCAAATCAAGATAGTATGAAGAGATTCAAAATCAGTACGTTAACAAGTTTTTATATATTGCTGCTTGCGGCACTGGCCGGTTTTCCGGTCGCGGCGCAGCAGAAAAAGGCTGCCAAGCCAAACATCATTTTCATTCTCGTGGATGACATGGGCTGGGGCGATGTGGGGGCTTTCTGGCAAAACCAGCGGACAAAGAAAAATGACCGCAGCGAACCCTGGCAATTCACGCCCAGTCTCGACGCGATGGCAAAAAGTGGTGCCATGCTGACCAACCACTATTGCGCCGCGCCGGTATGCGCCCCGTCGCGGGCGTCGATCCTGCTCGGGGTCAGTCAGGGACACTCGAATGTGCGCGACAACCAGTTTGACAAGGAATTGCAAAACACATTTACCATCGGGAATGTATTGCAAAAGGCAGGCTATAAAACCGGTTTGGTAGGCAAATGGGGCCTGCAAGGGCTGAAAGCAACCGAACCCGAGTGGCCTGCTCACCCGCTGAACCGTGGTTTCGACTATTCCTATGCGTACATCAAACACGTAGACGGCCACGAGCATTATCCGAAAGAGGGCATTTACAGGGGAAAAAAGAAGGTTTGGGAAAATAAAACGGAAGTTTCCGACGGGCTCGACAAATGCTTTACGACCGACCTGTGGACAGCAGCCGCGAAAAACTGGATCGTGAAAGAAACAAAGACGGGCAAAAAAGAAGAGCCTTTTTTCCTTTACCTTGCCTACGACGTCCCGCACGCTGTGCTCGAACTTCCTACACAGCAATATCCCGCAGGCGGCGGCTTGAGGGGCGGTTTACAATGGCTGGGTACTCCCGGCAAAATGATCAATACCGCAAGCGGGGAGCCCGATTCCTACGTGCATCCCGATTATGCCAATGCTACTTATGACGATGACAAAAATCCGTCGACACCCGAAAAGCCGTGGCCGGACACTTATAAACGTTACGCAACGCTGTGCCGCCGCATTGACGACGGGATAGGTGATATTTTCAAATTGCTGACAGATCTCAAAATCGATCAGAATACGATGGTTGTATTCACTTCCGACAATGGTCCTTCCGTCGAATCGTATCTGCCGAAAGAATACGCGGATTACAGTCCCGAGTTTTTCAACAGTTTCGGCCCGTTCGACGGGATCAAGCGGGACGTTTGGGAAGGCGGGGTGCGCGTACCGACGATCGTGAGCTGGCCCGGACAGATTCCGGCCAACCAGGTGATCGACGCCCCAAGTGCCTCGCACGACTGGCTGTCGACATTTGCCGATGCGGCCCAGGTTCCGTCGCCCGCACGTGCGGACGGTGTAACGCTGCTGCCGCGTTTGACCGGCAAGGGGAACAAAACCGAAAGTCTGGTTTACATCGAATACGACCAGAACGGTAAAACCCCCGATTTCGAAGAGTTTTCGCCGAACCACAGGTCGCGGAAACGGAACCAGATGCAGAAGATCCGGAAGGGAGATTTCGTGGGGGTGAGGTACGGGATCAACTCGGCTGAGGATGATTTCGAGATTTATAATGTGGTAAAAGATCCGCAGGAAACCAAAAACTTGGCTGCCGATCCTGCATTCAGACAAATGCAGCAGGATTTCAAAGCGCAGGTATTGCAGGTACGCCGCCCCGACGCGGAAGCGCAGCGACCTTATGACAATGCATTGATCCCGCCGGTTGCGACCAGGGCGACCAAGTCCGGTCTGCGGTTTAAGGTTTACAAAGGGATTTTTCCCTGGGTGGCTGATTTGAAGGACGAAAAGCCTGCCGAAGGAGGAGTTTTGTCTTCGCTGGATTTTTCTAAAATTAAAACCAAAACCGGCCTGATTGTATTGGAGGGAATGGTGCGCATTGACAAAGACGGTACTTATCAAATGACTATGTCGGGTAACAGCGGTTTTTTGATGAAACTACACCAGGCCAATGTCCTTGACGGAAGTTTTGAGGGGCAAACTGACCAGCAGGCAGCCGCCTCGGTAGCGCTGAAAGCGGGCGACCACCCGGTCAGGATCTTTTATCATATCAAAGAAGGTAAAGCGCCGCTATTGACAATGAACTGGCAGGCGCCGGGCGGCGACGCCGGGCATGTTCCGGCCGGGGCATTTGTTCACAACTGATATTCCCGGATTATATTTTGGTGCAAACGTAGGGAGGATGAGGCTTTTAGTCCATCCTCTTTTATGTATATGTTATATGTATTTAAAAAGCTTTTTTAGGACTGCCTTATAATTTATATTTGATCATCCCCTCAATCCCGCCGGAATTGGATCAAAGCAAATCACATGAAGAATCCCTTTGGCAAACCTTCAAGCAGGGGGATAAGGCTGCATTCGGGCAGCTTTATGAATTGCATTACCGGCCACTTTATAACTATGGCTACAAATTGCTTCCCGATGCGGCGCAGGTGGAGGACGCGATCCAGGACCTTTTTATTCAATTATGGCGCACGCGGCAGGGACTTTCAGAAGTTGTTCATGTAAAATTCTATCTGTTCCGGGCATTGAGGCGTGATATTGCAAGACTCTCGTCGCGGAACAGGCATTTTCAGGACATCAACCCGGAGTACGTTCCTGCTGACGACCCGGGATTGTATTTCTTTGAGCAGGAAGAGCAGGAGAAGTTGCTGACCTTGAAACTGATGCGAATGCTCAGCCAGCTTCCCGAACGCCAGCTCGAAGTGGTAACCCTTCGCTTTTTCGAAAACTTCAAAACGGAGGAAATCGCCGCAATCATGGGGATCTCAGAAAAATCTGTTCGCAATACCCTTTACAAGGCATTGACGCACCTGCGCGAACACACCCGGGACCTCGCACCGTTCATGGAATTGCTTTTCCTGCTTTCGATGATTGGAGAGCTGGGTTAAGGACGATTTCGATCCTGATCATAAATTTAATATGGATAAACTTGCTCATGAGGAAACTCGGGTTACTTTTGTCTACAATATCGATAGATTTTATATTTCAGTATTGAAAATATTTTTTGCTTTTCGGGGGGACAGTTTCTGAATTCGTTCCTCTTGTCAGGAGTAAGCAGAAATGTTCTATTTTATATACCTATAATACATTGGAAGGCTACCGCAATGATGCATCGGAAGAATTTATTCAGGATGACCGTTTTCGCAAATGGGTACTATCGAATGACCCGGAAACCCATGCTTACTGGACTGAATTCCTGATAAGGTTTCCCGAAAAGAAGCCCGCGATTTTGTCGGCCAGGGCTATGCTGAATGCGATGCGAAATTTGCAAAACCTGCCAGCTGAGGAACAGGGCGCGCGGATGTGGGAATACATCAATGAACAGACGGAGGTTGCCCCAACGGAGGTTGCCGCAACGGAGGTTGCCGCCGAACCGCAGGTATTGCAAAGGGGGGCGTTACAATTTTCCTGGCGCTGGGCCGCCGCCGCCTGCGTTACCTTGCTGCTATGCTCGCTGGGCTGGTATATAGTTACGAAACGAGTTGAAAACCGGTCCGTTACCTATTCCGGACAGCTCAGTCAGGTGGCCGTGAAAATGAATGAAAAGGTCAATACAACCGAAAAAACACAGCTGATCAATCTGCCCGATGGCAGTTCTGTTGAACTTTCTCCTGGTAGCCGCATCAGCTATCCGGCCACTTTTTCGAGTGAGAAACGGGAGGTATACTTCACTGGAAAAGGTTTTTTTAATGTCGCTAAAAATGAAAAAAAGCCATTTTTCGTGTACGCCAACAGGCTCGTCACGCAGGTAGTCGGCACGAGCTTTACGGTTACTTCTTCCTCGGAAAATGCCAGGGCAAGCGTGGTTGTGAAATCGGGTAAAGTGAGAGTTTATATGCTGGAATCCGCTCGAAAGGCTGGTAGCGGCAGGTCTGCAAGTGCAGTGGTACTTACGCCCAATATGCAGGTCACTTACGATCCAGCGCAGAACCTGCTATCCAAAAGTTTTGTCGCGGAACCCGCCGTGATCAATACCCCGAAAGCATACCCCGATTTTTTGTTTGAAAATACTTCGGTGAGCAAAGTTTTCGAAACGCTGGAAGAATCCTACGGTGTTTCAATAGCCTACGATGCCGCCACGGTTGAAAATTGTGATCTGACAGCCCCGCTTGGGAATGAGCCGCTTTTCCGGAAACTGGATATTATCTGCCAGACCATCGGCGCGACCTACCAGGTGTGGGGAACGGAGATCGTGATATCCGGAAAAGGCTGTAAAACAGAATGATCCTGAACTTTAAAAAGCCGCTTTGCCTATGAATAGATCCTGACCTGCCTCACTTTCAATGAAAAAGCCGGTAATGCTGTCACATTACCGGTCCCAATCCCCGGCCCTGCCGTCTGCAAGTATGCCTGTTCCGACAGGCTAAGGGATTGTTTTGCCCTTTATTCCCAGTTCCGAGAACAAAAAACATGGTTAAATTATGAAAAACCTGCGGGATTATGTCCCAAACCTAAACCTGATTATGAGGATCACCTGTGTACAACTGACGCTGCTCCTGATCTTTACCAGCCTTTCGTTCGCCAGTACCGGCGTGGCGCAGGAGCTGCTGAACCGGCCCGTATCGATCGATGTGGAGGAGAAAGACCTGGCGGTGGTGCTGAACCGCATTGCGGAAGTCGCAAAAGTAAAGTTCTCCTATGTTCCTCAGATGGTACGCGGCGAGAAAAAAGTGTCCCTGGTTGCCAGCAAAGAAAGGCTGGAGGTAGTGCTGGACCGGCTGCTCACCCCGCTGGAAATCGATTATAAAGTGTCCGGAGATTACATTGTGCTACGCAAGGAACCCAACAAAAAGGCGTCTTCCGTTGCCCCGCAGGCTGTACCTGCTTTTCGGGCAGAGATCAATATTACCGGAAAGGTGACCGACGAGCAGGGCGAGCCGCTGCCTGGCGTGAGTGTGATCCTCAAAGGTACCCAGCGAGGTACCACCACCAATACGGAAGGTGCCTTCGATTTCGACGTGCCCGACCAGAGCGCGGTGCTGATATTCAGCTTTGTTGGCTATACCGCCCAGGAAGTGAGTGTGGGAAACCGTACCACGCTTTCGGTAAAGCTGTCAGGCGAAGATAAGGCATTGAATGAGGTGGTTGTGGTAGGTTACAGCTCCAAAAACCAAACGCAGCTTTCCAGTTCCGTCTCGGTAGTAAGTGCCGAAAAGCTTAGGGGCGTAACCAGCCCTAATCTGGGAAACCTGTTGCAGGGCAGGGCATCAGGGGTAATGGTATCTGCCTCCACGGGTCAGCCGGGCGCAACTCCGGCGGTAAGGATCAGGGGAAATGGTACCATCAGTGCCGGTGCCGATCCGCTTTATGTGGTCGACGGGGTGATCGGCGGTACAGCCAACCCGAGTGATATTGAGTCGGTTACGATATTGAAAGACGCTGCTGCGACGGGCCTTTATGGTTCGCGTGCCGCAAATGGCGTGATCGTGATCACGACGAAGAGCGGCAAATCGGGCAAAACGAGGATCAATGTGAATACCTCGCTCGGCGTGAGTACTATTTCGCGGGGTAACTTCAAAATGATGAATAGGCAGCAATATTATGATTATACGCGGCCTATTTACGTCAATGATTACAACGGGAAACGCCAGGCATTTATCAATGATCTTTCCAAAACAACCCCTAACCCGACAGAGGATCAGATCAATGCTTTTTTAAAGACAAAAGGGCTTGCTACCTCTCTGGACGCTTATCTGAACACCAACTTTCCAGCCAGCCTGCTCAACTACGATACCGATTGGAGCGACCTTGTTTACAGAAAAGGGGTTACTCAGAACTACGAAGTTTCGGCGTCGGGCGGTGATGAAAAGACGCGGTTTTATATCGGCGGGAATTACTTCAATGAGCAGGGGACGATGACTAATTCGGGGTATAAACGCTTCAATGTAAGGATGAACCTCGATCATCAGATCAACCAAAAGGTGCGGATCTCAGGCAGGCTGAACGGTCGCATGGACTACACCCAGTTTGATTATTCGGGAGAACGCGGCGGCGCGTTTACAACCTTTTACAACCTCCCCACCGACCGGCCTTACAACGACGACGGAAGCATCCGCATCGGAACCGAGCCGGACTGGTTTGGCCGCGATCGTTTCAATTTCCTCTTTCCGATGCAGTACAATTACAGTACCGCCAGGTCAAGCGGTGTGCAGGGGGATTTTGTACTGAATTATGATATCAACGACTGGCTCAGTTTTTCATCTACAAACCGCGTCGACCTGAACAATTCACGGGCGGAGATTTACGACGATCCAAGGACCTTGACAGGCGGTATCCGCAAAGGACTGTTGCGCAACAACCTGCTTTACAGCCAGACTTTATTGAATTCCAATTTGTTCAAGGCTTCCAAAAATTTCGGGGCGCATTCGATCGGCGGGTTGATCGGGGCGGAGTTTCAGGGAAATTACGGCGATTTTACCAATAGCAGCGGCGGAGGTGTTCCTTCGGGGCTGAATGTCATGGACGTTTCAGCCACGCCGGTGGCGATTGCCGGATCGAAAAACCGCAGTGCATTTAACTCGTATTTCACGCAGGCCGACTACAATTACAACAACAAATACTTCGCGACAGCCTCTTTCAGAATGGACGGTTCTTCCAAATTCGGGGAGAATAACCAGTACGGGAATTTCTGGGCTGTGGGTGGTTCGTGGATCGTGACGAACGAAAATTTTATGCCCAAATCCAATACCATCACTTTGCTGAAACTGCGCGGAAGCTATGGCACCACGGGAAATGCTAACATTACAGATTTCATTACGCGGGCGCTTTACAGTTTTTCTACCCAATATGCAGGTACTTCCGGTGCAATTCCAGCCAGGCTTGCGAACCCGGATCTTTCTTGGGAAAAGGCTTATACTACAAACGTGGGGCTGAATATCGGTTTTTTCAACCGCATCGACCTGTCCATCGACGCCTACCAGCGGAATACCAAAAACCTGCTGTTCGACGTGCCGCTTTCGTCGGCAACCGGTTTTAAAACGCAGATACAGAACATCGGCCAGATCAGAAATCAGGGGATTGATCTTGAACTGAACACTACGAATTTCAATGTCAGGGATTTCGTATGGAAAACTAATTTCAATATTGGTTTTAACCGGAATAAAGTGATGGAGCTGTACAACGGTCAGGACATTGATTTGGGTACGCAGCGTGTCATCGTGGGCCAGCCGCTGGGAACCTGGTATATGCAAAAATGGATAGGCGTGGATCCGCAAACCGGCGGGCCGCTCTGGGAAAAGCTGACTTACGATGAGAACGGGAATGTGACCGCGCGCGAAAATACGTCCAACTACAACCTGGCCACCCGTCAGATCGTCGGCAAAAGCAATCCTAATTTCACCGGTGGGTTTACAAATAGTCTGACCTACAAAGGGTTGAGTCTGGATGTTTTCTTCAATTTCGTTCAGGGCGTTCAGATCAACCATGCCTTGAGAGAAAATTTGGGTGCGGAAGGAGCATACCCTACGGTGAATAGCATTGTCTTGAGAGATGGAGAGTCGAGGTGGGAGAAGCCGGGCGACATTGCTACGCATCCTTTGGCTATTCTGGGGGGCAATTTGAATTCCAATAAAATGTCTTCACGCTATCTGGAAAATGGCAGTTTTATCCGTCTGCGCAACGTTCGGCTCGGTTATGACCTGCCTGCGGGCTGGATGCAGCGGATCAAACTGGCGAATGTGCATGTGTTCGTGAGCGGGGATAACCTGTTTACCTGGACCAAGTTTTCAGGGATGGACCCCGAGGTAGGTTTCGACAATGCTACCGCAGGCTTAGCTAAATATTTTGTCAGCAAAAAAGTCCTTTTTGGAATCAATATCGGCCTTTAAACCGGACCTGAAATCAGATGAAAAAATTACTATTATACCTTCATACCGCCGCGCTTTTCATAGTGGCCACTTCCTGTGAGCTTTCGCTGGATCCTTATAACGGTAAGGACGCGAATACCATTTTCGCAACAACCGAGGGCGTTCAAACGGCTACGCTGGGGAATTACAGTTTTTTGAAAACGCTCGATTACGCGACGTTCTACCACTTTATTACAGAGTACCCGAGTGATAATGTGACATTGAGCGGTTCTACCGGAAACAACTTTTTCTTCGCCTATAACTACCGCCATCTCGTGGAAATGACGCAAACGAGCCGGTTCTGGCGACGGGCTTACGAGGCGATTTATGGTACCAATAAGGTCATCGAAAATGTAGAGGAAGGTAAATCGCCCGAAACGGACCAGCTGCTGGGGGAAAACCTGTACCTGCGTGCGATGATCCATTTTGACCTCGTGAACACATTCGGAAGACCTTATGCCCAAAATCAGGGCAACAATCCGGGCGTGATGATCCGGAAGGACACCGAGGTGAGCGCATTGCCGCCGCGCAGCAGCGTGAAAGAGGTATACGATTTTGTAATCGCCGACCTGACCAAAGCTGAAACGCTTCTGAACTCAACCAAAAACAGCAGTTTTGCCTCAAAGGAAGTCGTACAGGCACTTTTGTCGCGCGTGTATTTGTATATGGAAAACAATGAGAAAGCCATTGAATATGCCGATAAGGTGATCAAGTCGGGCAGGTACAAACTGGTGGACACGGAGACTTACAAGAAGTTTTTCACGCTTTCCAACGAAAGTAACCCGGAAACGATTTTTGCGATCAAACACATGGTGGTCGATGATCTTGCCAAAGAGGCGATCGGCTCGATGTATGACGGAACGGCCGGGCTGGGCTGGGGTGAAATGTATGCATCCGAGAGCTACCGGAACCTTTTGAACAAGTATCCGAATGATGCCCGTCAGAGTTTTGTGAAGCCTGCTTATGTGAAAGATGCGTCCGGAAAGGACGTGATTGCGGCCAGGAATGGCATTCCCAAGTATTTTATTTTCAAATATTCGGGACAGGACGGCATACAGACTTTAAGCTCGCCGATTTACCTGCGGCTGGCCGAAATATACCTGACACGGGCGGAAGCCAATGCAAAACTGGGTAATGCAAAAGCGGCCATCGACGATGTAAACCTGATCCGCACCCGCGCAGGACTTACCGGAACTGCATTGTATTCGACGACAGACCTGAAAGGCCATACCTCGGTGCTGAATGTGGTTTTGGAAGAAAGGAGACTGGAATTGTCATTCGAATGCCTCCGCAAATTTGACGTTTTCAGAAACAACCTGCCGATGGTGCGGAACTATCCGGGTTACCATTTACTGAGCGGCGAAAACACGCAGGTAATCCAGCCGACCGACCCAAGAGTGATCTATTTTATCCCGCAACAGGAAATTGTATTGAATAAAAACCTGATACAAAACCCGTAAACAATGCATGTAACAATCTGTAAAGCGTTGATACTGTTGCTGATCTGCCATTCGGCTGTTGGTCAGAGACTTTTTTCAGATCAGAAAGTCCATCATTTACGGATCGGGGACAAACCGCAATGGGCGGAGTTTCCGGCGGCTTCTGATGGTGGTCAACTTGCGCTTACTTTCGATGCCAAGCCGGTTCCGGGTGCGCAGAGCTTGTTTGTGCGGCATTACAGCGTCGAGCTTGAATGGATTGTTACCTTAAATGATCAAAAGCTGGGCAAACTTTCGGAGGACGAGAAGGATATGATCTCGTTCTTCGAAATCCCGGCGGGACTGCTGAAAGAAGGACAAAACACATTGCAGATCGCGCCTGCCAAGAAACCGGCGGCGAACGTTTCCAATGACATTCGGATCAGTGAAATTTTTATCGAAAGCAGGCCTGTCAATGAGGTGCTTTCCGAGGCAACTCTGGAACTGGAAGTACGCGACGGTGAAAACAAACTGATTCCGTCGCGCATTACCATTGCGGATAAAAACGGCGTTTTGATGCCGCTAATGGCCAAACCGGGCCAGGAACTCGCTATTCGCCAGGGATTTGTGTACACAGGAAACGGTAAAGCGATGATCAGTTTGCCGGCCGGGACTTACCGGATTTTTGCGACACGCGGATTTGAATATGCTGTCGATTCGGCGCTGGTAACTTTGAAACCGGGGGATGTTCTTAAAAAGCAGTTCAAAATCAAAAGAGAAGTCGCGACTGACGGCTGGGTGAGCAGCGACACACACATTCATACATTCACGCATTCGCGTCACGGCGACGCGACCGATGAAGAACGGATTCTGACTATTGCCGGCGAAGGCATTGAGCTGCCCATTATCACAGACCACAACTTATACGCAGACCTCAATCCAGCCGCCAGAAAGCTGGGTTTGAATGCATTTTTCACCATCGTAAACGGTATCGAAGTCACCACGCCGATCGGCCATTTTAATATGTTCCCGATTGACCTGAATAGTCCGGTTATTGATCACAAAATCAGCAAATGGGACGAGCTGCCGGTGAACGTGATGAAGGTGGGCCATGTAAAAGGGATTATCCTGAACCACGCCAGGGACCTGCATTCGAACTTTCGGCCATTCGATCCGTCGCGGCATATTGCCTCCGCAGGGATGACGCTGACCGGCTGGAAATTCCCGGCCAATGCCATGGAAGTCATCAATTCGGGTGCGACGCAATCGGATATTATGCGGCTTTACGATGACTGGTTTGGCTTGCTCAACCGCGGATATTCCGTGACTCCGGCAGGCAGTACCGACACGCACACGGTGAGCCGGTTCCTGCTCGGACAGGCGCGGACTTACATCAAAACCGCCGATCAAGACCCGGCGAAAATCGATATTACCCACGCGATTGATCAGTTCACCAAAGGCAGGGTGATGGTCAGTTATGGATTGCTAACCGAGCTGGTTGTCAACAAAGACTACGCTTCCAGCGATACTGTGCAGGTTTCAGGAAAGGAAATATCCGTTTCCATCCGCGTTTCCGGCCCCGGCTGGACTACTGCCGACCAAGTTGCCTTGTATGCAAACGGAAAAAAGATCAGAGAGACAAAGATCGCTAACGGACAAAAGCCCGGTTTGAAATGGACGGCAACCTGGAATATTCCCGCGCCGGAACATGACGTGCATCTCGTCGCTATTGCCGAAGGTCCGGGTGAGGTTGGCCCGTTCTGGCAGATTGCCAAACCGTATCAGCCCACTTCAACAACCTGGATTAAAAAAGTAATGGGTTCGTCGGGGGCGGTTTTCGTTGACGCGGATCGGGATAAAAGCTGGTCGAGCGCGCATACTTATGCTGAAAGGCTCATTCGTGAGTCGAAAGAAGATATTGCGCTCCTCGTCAAAAAACTGGCTGCTTTTGATGAAGCGGTGGCGATTCAGGCGGCGGCAATCTGGCAGGAAAAAGGGCATTCTGTGGAAAGTCTGGTGAATGAAAATATTTTGAAATCAGCCTCAGTCAGCACAAAATCTGGGTTCCGGACTTTCGCGAAAGAGTATCAGCTTTCCTTGGCAAAACCTTAATTTCCTAAACACTTAACCTTTTATGATTCTCTTAAAAAAACACATTTGGCTGGCATTGCTGCTTTTTCCAGTTCTGGCGGCGATCCAGATCCAGAAAGGTGAGAAGCATGCTCCGGCGAAAAGGCCGAACATCCTCTTTTGCATTGCCGACGATGCGTCGTTCAGGCACATGGGCGCTTACGGACTTTCCAATGGTTGGGTCAAAACGCCGGGTTTTGACCGGGTTGCGAAGAATGGAATTTTATTTACCAATGCATTTACTCCGAATGCAAAATGTTCACCTTCAAGAGCTTGTATTCTCACAGGTCGGAATCCGTGGCAACTGGAAGCTGCCGGAAACCATGTTCCTTATTTCCCTGAAAAGTTTGCGACCTGGGTGGAAGAGCTGGGTGCAAATGGCTATAAAACAGGTTATACCGGCAAAGGCTGGGCGCCGGGCGATATGGGGAAAAAGAATGGTGTCCCGCGACTTTTGACCGGTAAAAATTACAGTGAGATCAAAATGGCCTCGCCGACAAAAGCCATTTCACCCAACAACTACGCCGCCAATCTGGAAGTGTTTTTGAAAGAAAAAACGGGTGACGAACCTTTCTGTTTCTGGTACGGCGGCCACGAGCCGCACCGGGTTTACGAGTACGGCACCGGCGCTGCATTGGGCAAAAAGAAGATCACCGACATCGACCGGGTACCCGCCTACTGGCCGGATAATGAGACCGTCCGCAACGATATGCTCGACTATGCGTACGAGGTCGAATATTTTGACCAGCATCTTCAAAAAATGCTGAACATACTGGAAGAAAAAGGAGAGCTCGACAATACGATCGTTATCGTCACTTCCGATAATGGAATGCCGTTTCCACGCACCAAAGGCCATGTTTATGAGTACGACAACCATTTGCCGCTCGCGATTATGTGGAAAAGCGGACTTAAAAATCCCGGCAGAAAAGTCGACGACCTGGTGAGTTTTATTGATCTCGCGCCTACCTTCCTGGAAGCATCGGGCATTACTTCAAAAAGCAGCATGCAGGTTCAGGGGAAATCGTTAATGTCCCTGATCACTTCGCCTAAAAGTGGCCGGATCGATCCGAAACGCAATTTTGTATTACTTGGAAAGGAACGTACCGACGTGGGCAGGCCGCGCGATGAGGGTTATCCGGTGCGTGGGATCGTGAAGGATAACATGATTTTATCGATTAACTACGAGCCCGATCGCTGGCCGGCGGGAAATCCGGAAACAGGGTATCTGGATACGGACGGAAGCCCGACAAAAACGGAGATTATCAATGAAAAACGGGAGGGTAAAAGCTCGAAATTGTGGGATTTGTCTTTCGGGAAAAAAGGGGCAGAAGAGCTGTATGACATTGCAAAAGATCCCGATGCAATGAAAAACCTGGCAAATGATCCGAAGTATGCGCAGGTAAAAGCTGCGCTTAAAAAGCAAATGGAGCAGGAGTTGAAAATTCAGAAAGATCCGCGCATGTTTGGCAACGGCGCTGTTTTTGACCAATATCCCTATGCAGAACCCGCTACCCGGAATTTTTACGAACGATTTATGAAAGGTGAAAAAATGAAGGCCGGCTGGGTGAATGAGTCGGATTTTGAAAAAGCTGTAAAATGAGAATAGTGACTGTAAAACGGATCGTAGTATTGTGCTGGCTGGTAGTCCTGGCCGTTAACTCTTTTGCCCAAAAAAGACCTAACATTCTCTGGATCACCATTGAAGATACATCGCCGAAGTTCATCGGCTGCTACGGAAATAAGGACGCGCGAACGCCCGCGATCGATCGGCTGGCGAAGGATGGAGTGCGGTTTACCAATGCATTTTCAACCGGGACAGTCTGCTCGCCGAGCCGCACTGCGCTCATTACGGGCGTAAAAACCTACGAAACCGGCACCGGGAACCACCGCAGCAATTACACGCTTCCGGCCAATTTGCATGGATTTCCATATTATATGCAGCTGGCCGGCTACCATACTTCCAATAATGCCAAAACGGATTATAACGTCTTCAAAGAGAAGCAGTTTATCGCCGATGCGTGGAACGAAAGTTCGGCTAAGGCTGGCTGGTGGAACCGTCAGCCCGGACAGCCTTTCTTTTCGGTTTTTAATTACAACGATTCGCACCAGTCGCGGACGATGACGGATGCATACGATAAATATGTTAAGAACGTGCTGGATCAATTGCCTGAGAACGAACGTATTGCTGAAAATGCATTTGAAATGCCGCCGATTTACCGCGACAGTCCTGAAATGCGGAAACAGTTTGCGCGGGTTTACAATTCGCTTAAACTGACGGATAACAAAATCGCCAGACTGCTCAAGAGGCTCGACGACGATCACCTCCGCGACAGTACCATTATCTTTTTCTTTGGCGACCACGGCGAGGGAATCCCGCGCGGTAAAACGAACGGGATCGACCTGGGTTACCGCGTGCCTTTTGTGATCTGGTTCCCGCCGATGTACAAGCACCTTTCACCCTGGGGGGCGAGTGGTATGGTTGCGGATGAACTGATTGATTTCGAAGACCTTGCGCCGACATTGATCAGTCTGGCCGGTGGTAAAGTCCCGGATTACATGAAAGGCCGGAAGCTGGTCGGCCCGGAACGTTCAGCCGAAACGGACCATTTGATACTGTCCTCCGACCGCTCGGACAACGGTATTGATATGATTCGCAGCGTCACCGACGGCCGGTATATGTATTCCCGCAATTTCTTGCCATTCATGCCTGAGGTACGCTATATCCGGTATATGGAGATTTCGGAAATGAAGCAGCAAATGCGCAAGGATCTGGCTGACAATAAATTAGATAAGTTGCAAAGCAGTCTGTTCGCCGAACGTCCTGCTGAATTTTTATTCGATGTTCAAAACGATCCGTGGGAGACCAAAAATCTGATTAACGGTCCTGAATTGAAATCAGTAGCCGAAAAAATGAGGCGGCAGCTGAGTAATGCACTTTTAAAATCGCGTGATGTGATGTTTCTGCCGGAATACGAGATCGGGATGATTTCGCAAACCGGTAATGCCTATGATTACAGGTTGTCGGATCAAAATTATCCGGTCAAAGAAATATTTGCATCGGCTGAATTGTCGGGCAAACGCGGGAAGGATATTGCTTCGCGGCAGATCAAACTTTTGAAAAATACCAACAAAATCGTGCGCTACTGGGCTGCATTGGGCCTTCGTTCGCAGTCAGCAGATGTTTTGAAATCATTTGAAAAGGAACTCGTGGCAGCCATGGAAGACAATTACCAGCCGGTTTCGATCACGGCTTCCGCCATCGTTTATGACGTTTTTAAAAATGAAAAAGCAGCGGTGAATCTGAACAAATCGGTGGATTCGGACAATGCAGAACTGGCATTGATGAGCATTAACTACCTGCTTTACATCTCTGACAAAAAGCCATTTATCGAAACGATCAGATCGGTGCAGAAAGTAGAAAACCGCTTTGCTGATGAATCCAGAAGCCGGAATTATAAGGTGAAAGCAGCGTGCATGGATTTTCTGGGAAGTCTCGGACTGGTACCCAACAACCCCGATTACGCGGAGTAAATAATTTACTACATTGATTATCTGACGATTATGAAAAAGAACTTTATACTGCTGGTTACCCTGATCTCTGTATTTGCTTCAAATGTTTTTGGGCAAAATAGGGCTGGTGCGCAAAAACGTCCGAACATTCTCTGGATCGTCGCCAACGATATCAGTCCCGACCTCGGATGTTATGGAAATAAGCTGGTACACACGCCAAACCTGGACAGGCTGGCTGGCGAAGGGGCGCTATACAAAAATCTGATCACGGTAGGGGCGGTTTGTTCGCCGAGCCGCTCGTCGTTTATCACCGGCATGTATTCGGTGAGTATCAACTGTCAGAACCAGTTTCCAAAGAACAAGACCAACCTGCCGGCGGGCATTGTACCGGTGACGGATTATTTCAAAAAGGCGGGGTATTACGTGGCCAATACCGGCGGGACAAAAATGACCGGTCCCTATTACACCGGCTACAATTTTGTCCACGACGGAAAAGACATGTACGACGGGTTCGACTGGCGGGGCAGGGGCAAAGACCAACCTTTTTTCGCGCAGGTGCACCTGACTTACAGCCACCGTCCATTCAAAAATGACGCATCGCGGCCGATTGATCCGGACAAAGTGATAGTACCGCCATATTACCCAAATCACCCGGTTTCGCGGAAAGACTGGGCTTTGTACCTCGAAACGATCCAGCTGCTCGATCAGCAGGTAGGGGAGATTTTGGACCGGCTTAAACAAGACGGTCTGGCCGAAAATACGGTTGTGTTTTTCTTCGGTGATCATGGTCAGCCGCATGTGCGGGGCAAACAGTTTTTGTACGACGGGGGCATTAATACGCCACTCATCATCCGTTGGCCGGGAAGTATCAAGCCAGGTACCAAAAGCGACCGGCTGATCAGTAACATCGATCTTTCGGCGACTTCGATGCAGATCGCGGGGATAAAAACCCCTGCCTATTTGCAGGGAATCGACTTTCTTGACAAAAACGCCAGGCCTCGTGCCTATGCATTTGCAGCACGCGACCGGTGCGACGAAACGCTCGACCGGATCAGGGCAGTGCGGACGAAGGATTTCAAATACATCCGCAATTTTTTCCCCGACCGGCCTTACACCCAATTTAATGCATACAAAAAGTACGATTATCCGGTGCTGACTTTAATGCAGGTGATGAACAAAAAAGGCGGGCTCAATGCCGATCAGGCGAAATTTATGGCTGCAACCCGCCCGGCGGAAGAGTTGTACGATCTGAAAAAAGATCCTTTTGAAATGCATAACCTGGCAAACGACAAAGCCTACCAGACCAAGCTGAAAGAACTGCGCAGCCAAATGGACAACTGGCTGGCAACCGCCGATAAAGGTACTTATCCCGAAGACCCTGAGGAAGTTAGCTATGCGCAGGAGTTGATGAAAACGAAGTTCAAAGCGGAAATGGAAAAAAAAGGCCTCGATCCCGCGATTTCTGATGAAGATTATCTGGACTATTGGCAGCGTAAACTAATTAAATAAATATCTACCCGTTCCTCCCGTCAAATTGGCCCCATTGAAAATATTTATTCCAAATGAAGGATTAAAAAAAGAATAATTGTGAATTAGTAAATAAGGGCCAGGTGGAAGGTAATGCTTTACAACCGGCTGGCCTTTGGGGCCAAAATCTAAAAAAGCATCGTGACACCAGTGCAATCCGATTCACAACTTTGGAACAGGTTTCGTCAGGGCGACCGCGACGCTTTCCGGCAGATTTACCAGCTCTTCGCCGGTGATCTGCTGAATTACGGATACAAAGTCTGCGGGGATATTCAGCTCATCGAAGACAGTGTACACGACCTTTTTGTAGAGATCTGGCAGCGGAGGGACCATTTATCGGAAACAGACTCGATCCGTTTCTACTTATTCCGTGCCTTGCGCAACAAGATCAGTACCAGCCAGCGCAAAAACTCCCATTACGACTCTTTCGAAACGCTTGAAAGCAGTGCGGATGAATTCCTGATCGAGCAGCATCTGATTGATGAAGAGCAGCGCGACGGCCTGCTCCGGCAGCTGCGTACCAGTTATGGATTTCTAAGCCAGCGACAGCAGCAGGCACTGCATATGCGCTTTTTCCTGCATTTGAGCAACGAGGAAATTGCCGAATTAATGGGTATCAATTACCAATCCGCCTGCAAATTCATTTATTCCGGGCTCAAAGCACTCAGGGAAACGGTCAGGATCATTTCGCTGCTGCTGCCGTGCCTCTGCTATCATTTTTGAGTCTCCCACATGCCACAATTCAGAACCACCGGGCCATGACAAATTACCATCAATATAATGCCGTTGACTTTGCTGCCGACGATTTTTTCAAAAACTGGGTGTGCAAATCCGATCCGGATTCAAATGCATTCTGGGAAGCATTCCTGAAAGATTACCCCGAGAAATACTACGAACTGGAAGAGGCAAGGCTGCTCGTGTTGAACCTCGGAAAAGTAGAGCCGGATGTGGCTACCAGCGAGCGAATAGACCGGCTGTGGTCGCGAATCGAAGCCTCGGGGCCGGATATTGTGCCGATGCGCAACGGCAGATTGCTCCCTTTCCGGGTCATAGGTATGGCAGCGGCTTCGGTCGCTCTTGTGCTGGCTGCCTATTTATTTCTGGTCGCAAAAACAGATAAAAAAGGCGCAGATCCCCGCACTCATTTTGCAGCAGGCAGCAACTGGAAGGAAGTAAGCAATACCGCTGCAAAGCCGCTGCTTGTCGGCCTGCCCGATAAAAGCCAGGTTATCCTCGAAAAAAACAGCAGTGTGCGCTATCCCGCGCAGTTTGATCACAAAAAACGGGAGGTAATGCTGATTGGAGAGGCTTTTTTCGATGTGAGCAAAGACCCGGAAAAGCCGTTTCTGGTGTATGCTAATGGTCTTGTTACCAAAGTTCTGGGAACCAGTTTCACGATCCGGTCGGTGGAAAATGAGCCGGACGTGACGGTCTCCGTAAAAACCGGTCTTGTTTCCGTTTATTCTGAGCAGCGCAACAAAGCGTCTGATCCTGAGGCAGAAGGAATCGTACTGACTCCCAATCAGAAAGCCGTTTTTCAGAAAGAAAAAGCATTGCTGAGCAGAACATTGGTAGAAAAACCGGCCGTAGTGGTTCCGGAAGCGACTTTACCTTCCTTCGTTTTCGAAAATGCACCAGCAGCAGAGGTATTCGAGACCCTCGAAAAAGTGTATGGCATCGATGTCATTTTTGATGAGCAGATCATGGAAAACTGCACGCTAACCATGGACCTGAGCAAGGCCGACCTGTTTGAAAAGCTGGTGGTGATCTGCAAAGTGCTCGATACTGAATATAAGCTGATCGACGCGCAGGTCATCATTTACGGCAAAAGCTGCTGACACCCGACTGTTCCTAACCCTAATTTTTAGATGTAATATTTATGAAAAAACGACTATTCCTAACCCGTTTCTTTTTTCGTTTTATGCAAATATCCGCGTTCCAGCTCGTGCTGGCCGCGGTACTGGCTGGCGGCTCCATGGCCGGTCCGGTGCTGGCACAGGAGCTGCTCAACCGAAGAGTAAATCTGAAAGCCGAAAAATGGGAAGTCCGCAAAGTACTGCGCTCGATCGAACAGCAGACGTCGATCCGTTTTGCTTACCGGCCCAAATCCATCCCAGCAGAACAAAAAATATCTCTTTCGGTAAGCAATATGCCGCTCTCAGAAGTGCTCGAAAAGGTTACCAAACCGCTGGGACTGAAATATGAGGTGGTTGGGGAGCAGATTGTTTTAAGCCCCGAACAAAATGCCCCGGCTCAGAATACCGGCCTGGTACCCGCTCCGCAAGTTGCTCCTAACCTGGAAAGGACCGTTACCGGGAAGGTTTCCGACGACCAGGGAATGGGGCTTCCCGGCGTGAGCGTTGTTTTGAAAGGTACCCAGAACGGCACCATTACCGACGGCGAGGGGAAGTATTCGCTGACATTTGCGCAGGATGACGGGGTATTGATTTTTTCATTCGTGGGCTATGTGCCGCAGGAAGTGACGCTAGGGGGCCAGTCTGCTATGGACGTTACGCTGATGTCGGACACCAAAACCCTCGAAGAATTGGTGGTGGTCGGTTATGGTTCTCAAAAGAAGGCGGACCTGACTGGGTCGGTCGTATCGGTGGGTGAAAAGGATTTTACCCAGGGTGTGAATAATTCTGCTTTGCAACTGGTGAATGGAAAAGCTTCGGGCGTGCAGATCAGTCAGTCGAGTTCGGCGCCGGGCGGTGGGATCAGCATCCGGATCCGCGGGGCAGGTTCTATCAACAGCAGCAACGAGGCGCTGATCGTAGTCGACGGCCTGCCGGGCGCGTCTGCTACTTCCATCAGCCCCGATGATATCGAGTCTATACAGATTTTGAAAGATGCTTCTGCTGCGGCGATCTATGGTTCGCGGGCGGCAAACGGCGTGGTGCTGATCACAACCAAAAAAGGCAAAAAAGGCGCAACCCGGGTGAATTACAATGGATATGTCGGCATCCAAACTGTCGCTAAGAAAATGGAAATGCTCGATGGGCAGCAATATATGCAGGTATTGAACGAGCTTTCGGCAGACCAGGGCGGCCAGCCCCGCTTCACTGAGGAACAAATGCGCACCATAGGAACCGGTACCGACTGGCAGGATCAGATTTTCCGCAAAGCCGTGGCGCACAACCATCAGCTTTCTTTCTCGGGCGGATCTGATAAGTCAACTTTTTATCTGGGTGTCAATTACCTGAGCCAGGAGGGCGTTGTGAAACGGTCGGGTTTGAAAAAATACAATATACGCCTCAATTATGAGCTCAATCCAAGTGAGAAGTTTAAAATAAATCTGAACCTTAATACCAACCGGAGTATCAACAACAGCATTCTCACGACCAATTCCGGGAATGAAAATGCCGGGCCGATGAACACGGCTTTGCAGTTTGACCCGACGATCGCGCCGGGGCTGAACGCGCTGGGACGGTATCCGTTCAATTCGCTCATTTCCCTCGAAAATCCGCTCGCGCTCATCAATGGCGTTGATCAATCCAATGTCAGCAACCGCACTTTTGGTACGCTGTCCTCTGAATATACCATTCTGAAAGGCTGGACTGCGACGCTGCGGCTGGGCGGCGATATTGAAAACCAGCGGAGCGACAGTTACGTGAGTACCGCAACCCAGCGGGGACTTGCTTCCGGCGGAAACGGCAATGTCATTTCGGTAGAAGACAATCACTGGATTTCGGAGCTTTTTACCACTTATAACCGGACTTTCAATAAACACCAGATCTCTGTCCTGGGCGGGGCTACGCTGGAAAAATATGAAACCAGGCTGGTAGGCGCTTCTTCGATGGGTTTTTTGTCTGATGTGAGCCTGACCAACCTGTTGCAAAGCGGCGATGGCGACCGGGGCGATAATGTCAGCAGCGGGCGTTCCACCAACAAACTCAACTCCTATCTGGGAAGACTGAACTATACATTCAATGAGAAATACCTGCTCACCGCCTCGATGCGGGCGGATGGTACCTCGCGTTTTTCCGACAAAAACAAATTCGCATTCTTTCCATCCTTTGCGCTGGGCTGGCGGTTGTCGGAAGAGACGTTTATCAAACAAACCAATTTTTTTAATGACCTGAAGCTACGGCTGAGTTATGGTAAAAGCGGTAACCAGGCGATCGGTAACTTCGAAACGCTGCAAACTTTCATTGCGGGCGGTCGGGCAATTCTGGGCGGCGGATTGGTGCAGGGCGTCGAGCCGGCGCGTATCCCAAACCCGGATCTGAGATGGGAAACGACCGAAGAACTGGATTTAGGTATTGATTTCAGCGTTTTTCAGGGCAGATTGAGCGGTTCTCTCGAATACTTTATCAAAAATACCAGCGACCAGCTATTTAATAAACCGCTTCCTACCACTTCCGGTTTTGAAAGTATCCGCGTCAACTTCGGAACGGTTCGCAACCGGGGGATCGATCTGATGCTGGAATCGCGGAATTTTGTCAATAACTTCAAATGGAACACCACTTTTACATTCTCTGCGCTTCAAAATAAAGTGGTGGAACTGCCCGATTTCATTCCGCAGGTGATCACCGGAAACGTCGGATTTACGAGTAACTACGCCATTGTGCGGACGGGCGAGGCAATGCGTTCGTTTTACGGATACGAGGTGGAGCGGCTGTTTCAAACTACCGATGATATTGCTTCTTCGGCCCAGCCTGGTGCAAAACCCGGGCATCCGAAATTTGTCGATCAGAACAATGACGGGAAGATCGACCCGAACGATCGCGTGATCCTGGGCAGTCCTTTCCCGAAATTTATTTTTGGTTTGAATAACACATTTGCTTATAAAGGATTTAATCTGAATGTGCTGATTACCGCGGTTGAAGGCATTAAAACACTCGATGGAAATATTGTTGAATCGCTTTATCCGATCAATTTCGAGCGGAACCGGCTGGCGGCGCATTACCTCGACCGCTGGACACCTTCCAACCCGGACGCAAAGTATCCTTCGGGCGTGAATCCCAGCACTTACGGGGGCGCCCTTGCTGTGAATTCCATGACCGTCACCGACGCTTCGTTTGCCCGGCTGAAAACGGTTACGCTCGGTTATGACATTCCGTTGTCGGGGAAAAAAATCAAATCTGCCTCGGTATTTGTGGCGGCCGACAATCTGCTGACGATCACCAAATTCCAGGGTTTCGACCCGGATGCCAATGCAGCCGGCACTGCCAACACGCTTACGACGAACTCCGCTACTGCGGGCGTTTCGGGCGCCCCTGTCGAACGCGCCAGCTACAATAGTTATCCGCTGAACCGTACATTCCGGGTTGGTTTAAACATCGGTTTTTAAATTAGAACGATCATGAAAAAGATACATAAACTCACGACCCTCCTCTCATTTTTGCTGATTTGCATGACGCAAACAGCCTGTAACGAATTCCTGGAAGAAGATGTGTACACGCAATATGCGCCCGAAGATTTCGTCAAAAGCGAAGACGGGATCAGGAAAGTGCTGATCGGTGCATACAGCCGCCTGCAGGTGAACGGTGGCATGCGGGAAGATCAGTTTACGCTTTCCGAGTTTCCGACAGACCTTACCCTCGAAAGCGGGGGGCAGTTTGAGAAAGACGCATTGCCATTTATCAACTTCCAGTGGGACGCCTCGTCTGCATTCCTGCGTACGATATGGGTGCAGATGTACACCGCCGTGCGCAATGCGAATGTATTGCTCGAAAATATCGACAAGGTATCGTCGCTGCCCGCAGAGCGGCTGGCGCAATACAAGGCAGAAGCGCGCTTTATCCGCGGGGAAGCTTATGCGCATTTGTACCGCTATTTCGGTCCGGTTCCACTGGTACTTACGACCGGTACGGACGATTTACAGCCTGCCAAACCTTCCAGTGAAGAATTTGTCGCATTCATTTCCCAGGAACTGTCCGAAGCTGCGCGCGACCTGCCGCTGAAACAGGACCTGCGCGGGAAAGCCGACAAGGGTGTCGGGCTGGCAGTTTTGACCAAATTTTATCTTAATACAAAACAATGGCAAAAAGCCGCCGATGCAGCCAAAGAGGTGATTGATCTGAATAAATACAAACTTTACCCGGCGATTGAAAACCTGTTTGCGGTGGAAAATGAAAATAACGACGAATACATTTACATCTATCCGTGCGTGGCGCAGGGGCCGGGCAATGTATATATGCCGCACGCCTTTCCACCGAATTACCCGATCCGCACCAACTGGATCAATTATGGTGCCCAGTTCCGGACTTATACCAGTTTTGTGAAGTCTTTCCACCCGCAGGACCGTCGCCTCAAAATGTTTGTGACTGAATACACGGATACCAATGGCAAGACTTTCAACCTCTTGCAGGACGCCAGTGGAAAAGCAGTCGACGATGCCCGCAGCTTTAAATACGCGCCGGACCCGAATGCGATTTCCCAG
Source organism: Dyadobacter sp. UC 10 (assembly GCF_008369915.1). Taxonomy (NCBI): domain Bacteria; kingdom Pseudomonadati; phylum Bacteroidota; class Cytophagia; order Cytophagales; family Spirosomataceae; genus Dyadobacter; species Dyadobacter aurulentus. Next base: position 5,300,762 of record NZ_VSRN01000001.1, read on the forward strand.
AACAATGGAAACGATATCCCTGTAATTCGCTATGCTGACATCCTGCTCAGCCGGGCAGAGGCTTTGAATGAGCTGAACGGCCCGAATGCGGAGTCGGTCAGTCTGCTGAACCAGGTCCGTGTGCGTGCGGGAATTCCCGAAATGACATTGGGCAGCTTTACTACCAAAGAAAGTTTACGCGACCATCTTTTAAAGGAACGCGGCTGGGAGTTTTTTAGTGAGGGAAAAAGGCGAGAGGACCTGATCAGGGCGGGTCAGTTCGTATCAGGCGCCGTGGCGAGAGGAAAGGCCGCAAAGCCGCACCATGTACTTTATCCATTGCCTCAATCGGAAATTGACGCAAATCCTAATTTGAAGCAGAACGACGGGTACTGAGTTGTATTTGAAATTGATAAACAGTTGAAATAATGCTAAAAAACAGATATTCGGGCTCATTATTACACTTTGCGCTGGCGGTGATTGCGGCTTTGACATGCATCAGTTTTTCATTCCAAAATAAAAAACCAGAGGTTACCAGACCGAATTTCCTGTTTTTCCTCGTCGACGACCTGGGATGGGCGGATATCGGGGCTTTTGGCAGCAGCTTTTATGAAACGCCAAATGTAGATGCGCTGGCAGGCAGGGGAATGAAACTTACCAGCGGCTATGCGGCCTGCCCCGTTTGCTCGCCTACCCGAGCCAGTATACTGACCGGCAAATACCCGGCAAGAATGAAAACGACCGACTGGTTTGGTGCGCCACAACCGGAAACGGTAGGAAAACACTGGACAAAGAGCAAACCATTGCTGCCCGCACCTTACCTCGAGGAAATGCCGCTCGGAGAAGTTACCATCGCAGAGGCGCTCAAAGACAAAGGGTACAAAACTTTTTTCGCGGGAAAATGGCATCTGGGAAAGGAAGGCAACTGGCCGGAAAACCAGGGTTTTGATATCAATAAAGGAGGATACTGGGCTGGTTCGCCGAGAGGAGGCCATTATTTTACACCCTACGAAAATCCGCGCTTGCCCGACGGACCGACCGGGGAAAATCTCACCGACCGTCTTGCCAATGAAACCATTTCATTCATTGAATCCCAAAAGTCAGCTCCGTTTTTCGCCTATCTCTCATTTTATTCTGTTCACACGCCGCTGGGCGCCCCGCAGGATTTGATTGATAAATACACGGAAAAGAAAAAGCGGCTGGGCCTGGAAGATAAATGGGGTAAGGAAGATCAGAATAAAGTGCGGCTCAACCAATGTCTGCCCGTGTATGGTGCGATGGTGGAGTCGATGGACAAGGCGGTCGGCAAAGTGATCGCAGCATTAAAAACCAATGGGCTGGATAAAAATACGGTCATCATATTCATGTCTGACAATGGCGGGCTGGCTACTTCGGAAGGTCATCCTACGTCCAATCTGCCGCTCCGCGCAGGCAAAGGCTGGCTGTATGAAGGAGGTATCCGCGAACCGATGATCGTGCACTGGCCGGGCGTTACCAAAACCGGCAGCGTGTCGGATGCAACCGTGATCAGCACTGACTTTTACCCGACGATTTTGGAAATGGCCGGCTTGCCACCGATGCCCGGGCAGCATATCGACGGCAAAAGCATGGTACCGTTGCTAAAAGGCAAAGCCAAGCCGCGCGGCCCCGTTTTCTGGCATTATCCGCATTATGGCAACCAGGGAGGTTCACCGGGTTCGGCGGTACGGGCAGGCGATTGGAAGCTGATCGAGTTTTATGAAGAAGGCCGCCAACCTGAACTTTACCATTTAAAGAATGACCTGGGAGAACAGCGAAATGTGTATAAGCAAAACGCCGCAAAAGCCGCCGAATTGACGAAAATGCTGGCAAACTGGCGGAACGAAGTGCGGGCCAGCCTTCCTTCCAAAAATCCTGCGGCGGGAAAATAGGAGGGTAACTTCTGACTATTTTTTTAGCTTTAAATTCAAAACGCGCCGCATTTCCCAGGGATTTGCGCCGCGTTTTTGCATGCTTAGGTTAGTCGATAATCAATGTGGCCGGGCTGAATTCTTCGAAGTGAATCGAATCCGCGGAGATGCCCTGCGCTTTGAGGTATTGGTAATGTGTTTTGATAAATATGCCGGGGCCGCAGATGTAATAATCAGCGCCGGGCCTGATCGCATTGTCCAGCTTGCTCAGGTCAACATATCCTTCATAACAGCCGACTTCTACCTCATGCTCAATCTTGTCGTAAAAAGTATGGATATCCATAGCCTGATGGTGGCTGCCCCATTCGATCACCTTGTCCCTGAACGCATGTACCTGATAACCCCGACAGCCGTGAATCCAGGTAACCGGTCTTTTTGAATTGGTCTGGGTGAGATAATCCAGCATACTGATAAACGGCGTGAGCCCTACACCGCCGCTGATGAAGACGAGCGGCGTGTTTTTGCTGGTATTCAATACAAAATCACCCGACGGCGGAGCCAGTTCCACCATGTCACCTTCTGCTATTGCGCTGTGTAACATGTTGCTGACATAGCCCGCCGGGTGTGTAGCATCTCCTTGTTCTTTTTTGACCGAAATGCGGTAATAGGTCCCGTTTGGCGCACACGAAATGCTGTATTGCCTGGGCTGGAACACGTTTAGTTCAGGTACATACAGGCGCACGGTAATGTACTGGCCGGGCGTGAAGTCGGCTACTGCGCCTTCATCCGACGGATAAAAATAGAAGGAAGTGATTTCGTCAGATTCCTGCACTTTCTTTTTCACTACAAACGGCCGCCAGCCACTCCAGCCCCCGGTTTGCGCCGCTGCGCGACTGTACAGTTCAGACTCAGCGCCCGTCATGATGGCCGCCAGCTGACCGTAGGCTTCCGCCCAGGCCTGCATGAGATCGGGGCCGGCAGCCGCTCCCAAAACCTCACTGATGGATGCCAGCAAATGGCGGCCCACGATCGCGTATTGCTCAGGCCGCACATTCAGACTGACGTGCTTATGGGCGATCCGGCTTACCGCATTCGCAAGGACCGACGGGTTATCAATATGCTCGGCATAAGCCAGTACCGACATGGCCAGTGCGGTAGGCTGCACGCCGGTATGCTGGTTGGCGCTGTTAAATATGTTTTTCAGCTCCGGATTTCCGGTCAGCATCCGGTTATAGAAGTAAGTGGTTAATGCTACACCGCTCTCGCGTAAAATGGGCACTGTACTTCTGACGAGGTCTTTTTGTTCAGTTGTCATAATTAATATATAAATACCTTTTTATCTTTTATGCAAACATAGGCGATTTGCTAATAGCGGACAAGAATATCTTTTATTACTTTTGAGTCTAATCCAAATGTTATGGCGATTTTTTCGAAAACGTGTGAATATGCAATCCGGGCTGTCTTTTACATTGCGCACAAATCGCGTGATGGCAGTCGGGTAGGGATCAAGGATATTGCATCGGGGATAGATTCGCCGGAGCTGTACCTTGCCAAGATCCTTCAGGACCTGAGCCGTAAAGGATTGATCAGTTCTGTCAAAGGGCCGCACGGCGGATTTTATATCGAGAATTCGTCACTGGCGAAGCCGCTGAGTGACATTGTGGAAGCCGTAGACGGTAACGGTCTGTTTCATGGCTGCGGGCTGGGGCTTAAGCATTGTTCGGAAGTCAACCCCTGTCCTTTGCACAGCCAGTTTAAGGCGATCCGGGAGGAAATTTACCGGTTACTGAGCACTACGACAATTGGTCAGTTCAATGGGGAATTGGTAAATGGGTTATTATCTCTGAAAAAATAGCGCTTGCATTCATTCCATGCAACCTGCATCATTGAGCAACATACAGGTACTATTGTTTTATACCGCGGACACTTCAAAATGGGTCAGAACCAACTAAAATATGATTTCTGAAAACACTAAATCTACAAACAAGGGAAGTGCGGCCGACCACCTCGCCAACGAAAGGACATTCCTGGCCTGGGTACGCACCAGCATTGGTATCATGGGCTTCGGCTTCGTTGTGGTTAAATTTTCGTTGTTTGTCAAACAGATCGGCGCTGCATTGGGTGAGGAGGCAGTAATCAAGCCGAGCGGCTATTCTCCCGTTATCGGTATCGTTCTGGTCGCGGTGGGTGCGCTCGCTACGCTGTTTTCGTACATCAGATATCACAACACCAGGAAACTGCTTGAAACCGGGCAGTATTACCATTCTACATTGCTGATCAAATTGATGGCGGCCGCTATCTTTATCGCAAGCCTCCTGTTGATCGCCTATCTACTCGAAACGGCCTAATTTGTCACCGTATAAATTCACAAAGCTGGCGGTAATGGAGAATATGGTATATATTGGAATTTTATATATCATTATTCTCAATGACTGAAATTTACAGTGAAAGAGCGCAGCAGTATTCGTCAAAAATTGGTGAATATGAAAAAGAGCTGCGCAGGCTCTCTACGATACGACTCTTCATTTTTATCGGATCGCTGATACTGGTTTTTGTTCTTGCCAATGAGCAGCTGGCCACTTTGCTGCTGGCCGTGGTTCCGATTAGCTTGCTCGCTTTTGGATTTGTATTGAACAGATACAAACTGACGGCCCGGGCGCTAAGCCGTTTCAAATTTTTGCGGGCGGTTAATGAACAGGAAATCAGTCGACTGGATAACAAATTGGCTGAGTTTCCAACCGGGCAGCGCTTTCTTGTCCGGGACCATCCTTATGTTGCCGATGTCGATATTTTTGGTCCATACTCTCTTTTTCAGCTGCTTTGCCGGGCGACAACCGAATCGGGACAGGCACTGCTAGCAGGCTGGATGGCAGAACCCGCTTCGAAAAGCATTATTCTGAAAAGGCAGCAGGCGGTACAGGAGCTGGCGCGAAAGTTGGATTGGCGGCAGGCTTTTCAGGCGGCGGGGATGCCATTTATCAATTCCAAAAGCAGCTACGATAGTCTGCTCGATTGGAATGAAGAGTCCTCGAAATTCCTGCCGGAAAAGCGGAAACATCTGGCGATTGGTATGCTCCTGGGCGTAGTCACTGTTATGGCGGCTACGTTTTTTGCCTGGCATCTGATCGACGTGCTCCGGCTCAGAAATTCGTTTTCGGTGGTATATATGTTTCCGCTGCTGGCTGCGCTGATCTGCAATAAATTCGTGCTCAAAAAATGGAAGACGGTCACAGAGGAAATCGCCGAAAAGCTGCGCCACAACGTCACTACATTAAAAGGGTATGAAGCATTGATCAATGAAATCGAGTCGGAAACTTTCGGCCCGGGGTTATTGAGCGACCTGCAAATGCATTTTCGGGGCGAAGGCTACTCAGCAGCCGGGGAGATAAGGAAGTTGAGCCGGATACTCGACGTTTTTATACAGCGGTCAGGCAAAGATCCGATCGGCGGCAATGCTTTTTATGCCATTCTGAACCAAATTTTCCTGCTGGATATCTACTGGGTATTGCTGACGGAAGCCTGGAAAAGTAAAAATCGTGAAAACCTCCGGCGCTGGGCCGATGCGGTCAGCGAGTTCGAAGCATTTTCCAGTTTGAGCGGCTTTGCTTTTTCTAATCCGGGATTTCCTTTTCCGTCCATCAGCGACGAGCGTAATCTGGTCCGGTTTGCGGGACTCGGACATCCTTTGATCCATGTATCTAAGCGAGTCTGTAACGATTTTGCGCTTGCCGGCGACGGGTCGGTTGTGATGATTACGGGGTCGAATATGGCGGGAAAAAGTACGTTTTTGCGGACTATCGGCGTCAATCTGGTACTGGCGTTTATGGGAGCTCCGTGTTGTATGCGCAGCGGGGAAGTCGCGCCAGTCCGGCTTTTTACCAGCATGCGTACGCAGGACAACCTGGAAGAAGGCGTTTCTTCCTTCTATGCCGAACTCCGGCGGATTGAGCAGCTATTAAAGCTCGTCGAAAGCGGAGCGCCCGTTTTCTTTCTTTTGGACGAAATGTTCAAGGGTACCAATTCACAGGACCGTTACAAGGGTGGAATTTCGCTGATCAGGCAGCTAAGCGAAGGTCATGCTTTCGGCCTGATCTCCACGCATGATATTGAACTGGCTAAAACCGCAGGTAATTATCTTCCTGTCGTTAATTACAGCTTCAATAGCAGGATCAATGACCGTGAGATGCTTTTTGATTATACGCTTACGGAAGGACTTTGCAGGGATTTTAATGCCAGTGAGCTGATGAAAAAGAGTGGGATAAAATTGCTGTGATGGCATAATTTTTATAGTTACAGAATCTACCAATCCTGTAAGAGCAGCTACGCAGTGCGTTTCTTCCATTCATCATCAACCCATCCATTATGCGTATTAATTATACACTGTTTCACATTGTTGTCCTCCTTTTGTTTTCCGTAAAAACGGCCTCTGCGCAAAGCAGGGAAGTTACCGGCGTGGTGCAAACCGCCACCGGCGAGCCGCTGCCCGGAGCTACGGTGCTGATTGCCGGCACCAGTACAGCGACCATCGCTGATGCGGACGGGAAGTTTTTAATCGCAGCTCAAAACGGGCAGACACTCCGGGTTACATTCATCGGCTATCTGGCATCGGAAGTTCCGGTGACGAACGAATCTTCCTACACCATCCAGCTCGCGGAGGACGCACAGAACCTGGAAGAATTCGTGGTGATTGGTTACCAGTCGGTTCGACGAACGGACCTGACGGGGGCGACGGGGATCATTGATGCACAAAATACAAACAAGCGCATTGCGCGATCGGTACCGGAGGCATTGCAGGGCATGACGCCCGGTGTGACGGTCCGGAATGGCGGTGCACCGGGCCAGGAGGCGGTGGTCAATATACGCGGACTGAGCACCTTGTTTGGAAACGCGAGCCCGCTGTATGTGATCGACGGAATGCTCGCCGACGCAAATACGACCGTCAATCCCAACGACGTAGAAACGATCCAGGTGCTGAAAGACGCCTCCGCGGCCGCTATCTACGGATCCCGTGCTGCGAATGGTGTGATCATTATTACTACCAAAAAAGGGAAAGAGGGGGCGCTGAAAGTGGATGCATCGCTGCGGGTAGGTATCTCATCGCTGCCCAAAAAGTGGGATATGATGAATGCGCAGGAATATGTCGCCACGAATACACGCGCCTACCAGGCGGCGGGCTACGCATTGCAGCCGGCTGTGGCTGATTACAATGGTGCAGTGAATACCAACTGGGCCGACCAACTGCTGCAAGCGGGAAGTATCCAGGATTACAACGTCAGCCTGTCGGGCGGCGGGAAGGATAGCAAGTACCTGATATCAGGTTCCTATTTCGCGGACGAAGGCGTGCTGAAAGCGCGGAATTTCAAGCGGGGCTCGATGCGGATCAATACCGAGGCGACGCGGAATAAATTTACTTTTGGAGAAAACCTGATGATTTCCAGTACCGAGCGGAATACGCCGTTTCAGGGTGGTTTTGCGGAGGGAAATGCATGGTATGATATGTGGACCAGTCTGCCGATCATTCCCGTGCAAAGCCTTGATCTGGTGAGTACTTCCAATCCCGGCGGATGGGGTTATGGTTCGTTCAATGCGCGGTCTTTTTCGAGAAATCAGGTTGCGATTAATGATATCACCAAAACTACCTACAACTTTTTCAAGGTACTGGGGAATGCTTTTGTCGATTATAAAATCTTCAAAGGCGTGAGTTACCGCTTCAATGCGGGGCTGGAAACCAGTTTTGACAAAACAAACAATGTCAGAAAGGAAGGGCTATGGTACTGGAACCAGTCGCCCGAGTTCAGCAGCGTCGGACAGACCCGCGCACAGTTCCTGAGCTACCTTTTTGAACACACGCTGAACTTCAACTTTGCTTTTAACAAACATAATTTAAACGGTGTCGTCGGCTATACCCAGCAAACGATCCGCAACGATGACGTTGGTGGGCGACGGTTACAGCTGGGTTTTTACGGCGGCGAGTATTTCACGACGATCAATTCGGCTAGCGGCGGCATGACTGCGACCGGAACGCGCTCTCAAACGCTTATCAACTCCGCGCTGGGCAGGTTGAACTACAATTATGCGGAAAAATACTACCTCACATTCACGTTCCGCGCGGATAAGGACTCCCGCTTTTCACCCGCTCACCGGACCGGATATTTCCCTTCCGCAGCCGCTTCCTGGAAAATCAGCAATGAAGAGTTTTTTAAATCTGACCTCATTACGGAACTGAAACTGAGAGGCTCTTACGGTGTTCTCGGATCTGCGAATTTGAGCAACTACCAGTTTACAGGATTTCTGAACCAGGCCCCCCGGGCAGTTTTCGGTTCGGGGCAGACAGAGTTTCCCGGCGCGACGCAGGCCAGACTTGTGTATGAAGATATTAAGTGGGAGCAAAAAGCGACGACCAATATCGGCGCGGACCTTGTACTGTTCAATAACAAGCTGGCTGTCACCGTAGATGCATTCCGCTCTGTCGCGAAAGACGTTTTGCTTTCGCTGCCGCTGCCGCTGTATATCGGCAATCTGCAGGGCGATCCGCTGGTGAATATCGGGTCTATCGAGAACAAGGGTATTGAACTTGATTTTGCCTACCGGCAAACTTCCGGGCCTTTTACGTGGAGTATCGCACCGAATTTCAGCATTATCCGCAATAAGGTACTGGAACTGGGTAACCTGGGCGTGGACGAAGATACCGGCGAGCCGAGAAACTATATCCAGTCGGGCAATACACGCTCGCAAGTCGGCCGCTCGATTGGCGAATATTACCTGATCAAAACCGATGGGCTATTTCAAAACGACGAAGAAATACAGGCGCACAAGGCACAGGCTGCTTACGCGAAACCGGGCGATATCCGTTACGTGAACCGGATCGACCAGGGTACGAAGGATGATATCAATGACCGCGACCGCACTTTTGCAGGCAGTCCCTGGCCAAAATTCACTTCGGGCCTGATCCTCAACGGAACCTGGTCCGGCCTGTCTCTGAATGTTCAGTTTTACGGGGCATTCGGTCAGAAGATTTATAACGACGTCAGAAGGGATATTGACGGAATGGGCTATTCCAATTACCGGCGCGGTATTAACCCGTGGACACCTGAGAACACGAATACCGATTTTCCGAGGCTCGGGGTTGCTTACTCGACCGGGGCGGCCGGCGATCCTGCTTCTGCCGACCGGGGGATTATTTCCAACGTGCGCGGCAATACCGATCGCTGGCTGGAAAATGGTTCCTATCTGCGGCTAAGAAATGTAGAGCTGGCTTATGCTATTCCCGAAAGTGTGACCGGCAAGTTGTCTTTGAGCAATGCCAGAATATATGTGAGTGCACAAAACCTGCTCACTTTCACGAAATACACGGGGCTCGATCCTGATGTGGTGGGGGCAAATTTTAACCTCGAACCCGGCGTGGACCTGGGTGGCTATCCTTCGGCACGCATCATTTCATTCGGCCTGAACCTCGGTTTCTGAAAAGCGGTCACTTATCTCAAAAGACATCAACATGAAAAAGATATTTTTGCTTACTATTCTAGTTTTGCTGGTCAATACGGCCTGCGATCGCGATTTCGACCAGCCTAACCCGAACAACCCCACGATTGCTTCTTTCTGGAAAAGTGAGGCGGATGCAGTGAAGGGGATCAATGCAGTTTACAGCACTTTTCACCGGACAGCCACGCTTTATTCACGTTTTCTTTTTTACCACGGCATGCTGCGGTCGGATGAAGGTTACGGCTCCGGCGGCGATATTACGCTGAACAACGTCATGAGCTTCAACCAAACCAACTACAACGAGGGGCTGACTGCCGGAACGTGGCAGAACCTTTTCATCGGCGTTTTCCGGGCAAATCAGGTGCTGGCTTATGTGCCTGGAATAAGTATGGATGAGGCGCTCAAAACGCGTATTCTGGGGGAGGCGAAATTTCTAAGAGGGCTGTTTTACTTCAATCTGACGCTTTATTTCGGTCGCCCGCCGATTATACTGGAACCGTCCGAGCCGACTGACCGGCCGTCCAATGCAACCAATGCGGAAGCCTGGGCGCAGGTAGAAAAAGACCTGACGGAAGCTGCACCCGCATTACCGCTCAGCTATACCGGCGACGATCTCGGGCGGGCGACGCGTGGTGCGGCCATGGGCTTGCTTGGAAAAGCTTATTTACAGCAAAATAAAAATCAGGAAGCTGCCAATGCACTGGCGTGGTTTATTACCGGCGCGGGAAAAGGATTGTACACATTGACCAGCAACTACCAGGACAATTTCAAAGCTTCCTCCGAGAACAACAGCGAGTCGGTTTTTGAAATACAATTCCGGTTCAATCCGAATGAGAATACCGATGACGATGTGGACGAAACCCGCATTAACAACACAGGTACTTCCATCGCACAGTTTTATGCGCCCAGAGGAGTAGGATTTTCGGACGGAGGCGCGCGCCGCTGGCTTGCGGGGGAATTTAAAAAAGAAAACACCGCGCTGGGTACCCGCGACCCGCGACTTGCCGCGACCCTGCTTTTCGATTCCACGGATGTACGCGGCCCGCAGTTCACGATGGTTTATGGACAAACGTTCGCGAGCCGCTACGGGACCAGCACGGGAGAAAGCAGCGCAGTGTGGTTTCGTAAACAATTGAATGACAATGAGGCAGGCAGGACCGAGGAAGGCTTCCGGTCGCCGAATAACCACCGGCTGCTGCGGTATGCTGACATACTGCTCATGTATGCGGAGGCGCTTAACGGGCTCGGACAAACCGCCCAGGCTTATCCTAATGTGGATATGGTAAGGGTGCGCGCAGGCCTGCGGCCGCTCACGCAGGTGCGCCCAGGATTATCGCAGGCGCAGTTTCTGGCGCAGATCAAACATGAGCGCATCACCGAGCTGGCTGGCGAAGGCTGGCGTTTTGCCGACCTGCAGCGCTGGGGCGACCTGGGGCCTGAGCTGGCCGCGCGTGACCCGGAATTTACCAATTTTGTAAAGAGCAGGAATGAATGGTACCCGATCCCGCAATCGGATATTGACCTGAATCCTAACCTGACACAGAACCCGGGTTATTGATATGTAGTGTTACAAAATTTTCTTTGCATTTAAACCTTGATCATGTCTTTCAAAACATTGTACAGGCCAGTCATTCTCTGGTGTGTTTCGTTACTTTTTATCAATGCTTCCTGCAAAAAGGAAACGCAGGCACCGAAGCCGGGCGGCGAGCAGGCAGTCACTTTCACGAATCCGCTGCTGAATGCAGCGCCTGATCCCTGGGTTTTTCAGAAAGACACGACTTATTATTACATGCATACCCTGGGTAACCGGATACAGATCTGGAAAACGGGCAGAATGAGCCGGTTGAAGGACGTGGCGCCGGTTACCGTATTTACCGCACCGGCCTCGGGAGGCAATTCCAGGGATATCTGGGCGCCCGAACTGTTTTTTTTGAATGGTAAATGGTATATCTATTATACCGGCTCAGACGGAAACGACCGAACGCACAGAATGTGGGTTTTGGAAAATGCTAACCCCGATCCGACGCAGGGTACCTGGACAGACAAAGGCAAATTGCTGACCCAGCCGGCCGACCTCTGGTCGATCGATGCGACTGTCTTGCAACAGGATGGCAGCCTTTTTATGATCTGGTCGGGGCGGCCCTTTGCGGGCGGCAGTACCGACCTGACCCAGCATTTGTATATCTCCAAAATGAGCAACCCCTTCACGCTCACCGGCCCGACCGTGCAAATTGGCTCTCCTCAGAATACGTGGGAAAGGCACGGTTTTCCGGTAAATGAAGGGCCTGAAATTTTGCGAAATCCTGCGGGGAAAGTTCTCCTGGTATATTCAGGCAGTTATTGCGGGGATGACCGCTACTCGCTTGGATTAATGACTTTGAAAGAAGGAAGTGATCCGATGAGTCCCGCCAGCTGGACCGAAATGTCCGCACCGGTTTTCACTGGACTGGCTTCGGCGAATGCATTCGGGGTAGGGCATAATGGTTTTTTCAAATCGAGGGACGGAAAAGAAGACTGGATTATTTACCATGCTAATTCGGCTGCCGGGCAGGGTTGCGGTAGTTCGCGCAATGTGCGTATGCAGCGATTTACCTGGACTGCCGACGGTTTGCCGACTTTCGGAGAGCCCGTAGCGACCGGCCGATCGGTGCCTGTTCCGTCAGGCGAGTAGCCTATTTGATTATCTTTAAGCCCTTAAAACAGTATCCACATCAAAAGTAATTTATGAAAAGATTGAGCATTAGCCTGTTGCTGTTAATAGTAGTTCAAATTGCAAATGCCCAGCAGGCTGTTATTCGCGGAGATTTTGCGGACCCGTCTGTGATCAAGGTCGGAGCTACTTATTATGCCGCGGGAACAAGCTCCAACTGGGCGCCCGGCTTCCCGGTCATGAAATCCACAGACCTGAAAAACTGGCAGCAGACAAACTATATATTTCCCGATCTAACTGCCTGGGCCGATTATTATTACTGGGCGCCGGAATTGAATTATGATAACGGTAAAGTATATGTGTATTACACCGCACATAAAAAGGGTGGCAACCTGTGTGTAGGAGTGGCCAGTGCCGAGACACCAGAAGGCCCGTTCAAGGACCATGGCCCGCTGGTTTGCGAGGAAGTGGGATCCATTGACGGTTTTCCGATGCGCGATGAAAATAATAAGCTGCACCTGATCTGGAAGGAAGACGGTAACAGTGTCAATAAGCCCACGCCGATCTGGATCCAGGAGCTTAACGAGGAAAGAACCGCATTGATCGGTGAGAAAAAAGAGCTTTTCCGAAATGATACTTCGTGGGAGGCCAACCTGGTGGAAGGTGTTTCTATCGTTAAAAACAATGGTTATTTCTACGCGATCTATGCGGCGGCTGGCTGCTGCGGACCGGGCTGTACCTATGCTACCGGCGTTGCCCGCTCCAAAAAACTGATGGGGCCGTGGGAGAAGTATGCAAAAAATCCGATCATGACCGGTCAGGGTGACTGGATGTGCCCCGGACACGGGACAGCAGTCACGCATCAGGGAAAGAACTACTTTATGTACCATGCTTACGACAGGTCTTCAAACAAATATACCGGTCGCCAGGCGCTGGTACGTGGCTTCGAATTCACGCCCGACAACTGGCTGCGCTTTACGGATGAGTACCTCGCACCGACAAATCTTCCCAAAACCTACACGGTAACAGACGATTTCAGCAAAGAAAAACTCGATCTCCAATGGAACTGGTCTGTGTTCAATAAACCTGCCTTAGAGCTGAAAAACGGGCGGATTGGCTTGCAGATCAAGGATGACCGGGAGCTGTTTATCGCCAGGAAAATCGATAGCCCGGATTACGAAGCGACTGTCGAACTGATCCCTGGCAAAAGTGTTGTGGCCGGTGTCGCATTGATCGGCGATGAGAAAAACCTGATCTACGCGGCTGCAAAACAGGATAGTATTCATATTACGCTTTTGAAGGATGGGGCAAGAAGCAGTCTTGGTAAATTTCCGGTGAAGGGAAAAGGTAAGCGCTTATTTGTAAAAATGAATGTAAAAAATAATACAGATATCAGCTTTTCTTACAGTGTTAAGGGGGTTGATTTCACTGCATTGCAAATTACAGCTCCGGATATCAAATTTTTGCCTCCGTGGGACAGGGCCGTGCGTGCAGGAATTCTCGCAAAAGGGGCACAGGGTGAAGTCGCGGTTGTAGAAGGTTTTGTTTTCAAAAGCAAATAAAAAAGGCAGCCTGGCTATCTCTTGGCCAGGCTGCTCTTACTAATCTGTACGGCCCAGTTTCTCTTTGAGCTCGTGCCATTTATCGATATCGTCTTCGGAAGCGCCTGCGTAGGTCGTTTTCACGTGATTCAGAAATGCAAACTTGGTTTCGTCCGAATCCAGATGCAGTTCATCTTCAAAACCATCCGCTTTGACGAAATAATCGTATCCGTCGTTCTTTACTTCTTTCGACGTGTAATACCTGCCTGAACCTTCAAAATTGCTCACAGAGTTATACAGATCGTATATATCTTCGTCGCCTTCCGGTTTCACCCCATTCAGCCAGTCCTCGTAATTTGTTATTTTTGCCATTACAAAATCATGTTGATTAGGTTCGCCAATATGTAAAAACCATACCAGCGAAAAAGCCGCCCGGTAACCTGGCGGCTTAATTAACCAGTATAAAAAATGGAACGACAGTTCGGTTCTACCAATCACCGAACAACAGTCACTTTCAAAAAAGTAGCCGGTATAGAAGTTGTGTTTTCGTCGCCACTCTGATTCTGGCTTTCAAACAGCGCTTCCAGTTCACGCTGCAGGTCAGCTTCGGTACCGTTTTTTTCGGCGGCTTCAAATGCATTCATCGTCGGCCCGTAGTATTTTCTGAAAGTTTCCAGAAATACAGCTGGCGGGTATGGTGCCTGAAATGTGAATGTTTCCCGCTCGAATGAAATATTCTCTTTCGCAGCGCCGGCTGCAACGAAACGTTCGGTCACATTACTTTCCACGCCCCAGAGCATCGGACTGATGAATCCTTCCGGCGGCGCGGGCGTGTAGGCCGAGCTCACTTTCAGGATCTGGGCTACCAGGGTGGGGTCGCCGGGAATCCAGTTGCCCATTACAATTCTGCCGCCCTTGCGGGTAACACGGAACATTTCTTTCGCTACGTCAAAAGGCTTCGGCGCAAACATTGCCCCGAACACGCTTACGGCCAGATCAAATGTTTCGTCTTCAATATCGTGCAGATCGATTGCATCGCCCTCGCGGAATGTAATATTGGTCAAACCCTCGGCTTTTGCCCTGGCATTACCTGCCTCCACGAGGTTACGGGCGATATCCACTCCCTGTACATTTGCCCCGAGCCTGGCTGCGGGTATCGCGGTCGTGCCGTCTCCGCATCCCAGGTCGAGCACATTCAAACCTGGGGTAATCCCCAGCTTTCCTACCAGTGCGGAACCACTTTCCCGCATCGTTTCGGCCAACTTCGTGAAGTCACCCTTCTCCCATAACGCTTTGTTTGCATTCATTTTATTTTTCAGCTTTTGTTAAAATTTCTACAAAACAACTGCTCCTATCGGCAACCGGCAATACTGATTTATAAGTATTGTACGGGTAAGCGTCTGACAATCAATGTAAAAATAGATTATAGCGTTGATTATCCGGTCGGGCGCAGGCATTATTTGTCCAGATCTCACTGAGTTCTTATTTAACGGATGCTGGTAGACTGCTCCTGACCGAAGGATTTATGGAGTTGTTATGCTGCGGGGCGATCGAGGAAAATAATGGCTCCGGCACAAGGGGGTAAACAGGTCTTCGGTTGTCGGTCAAATGCTGCCGGTCGGGCAGCTTATCAAACCTTCGCATGCCAAATCGAGCACATTCGAAACTACGATAATTCGCAGCTTTCCAACCAGCGCCGAACCACTTTCCCGCATCGTTTCGACCAACTTCGTGAAGTCACCCTTCTCCGTAAAGCTTTGTTCGGATTCGTGGATTTTCTGTTAAGGTTTATTTAGAGAAATCTAGTGGGCTTTTTTCTCCTTTTTAGGTTAGTGATGAATTTTGTAGTGAGTCCGCTTTATGGTTATATCTTAACGGGTGGATCAAAATTTCTTCAGAAAATTGCGGATGAATGAAACCAAAAAAGCTGTAAACTTTCCAACTTGCTGGACGCGAACCTCTTTAACGACTCTCACGATAAGAATCACTGATAGCCTTACATACTTAGCAAAAACGGCTATCGGGAACACGAAAAAAGAAAGAGAGATATACAGAAAGCTTAATATATACAACTTCCTAAAGTAGAGGAAATAGGGGAAGGCCTGTAACGTGATTACAATCAGCGTGACGTAATTGAAAAACTTTCTGGAATTTAAGGCATTTGGCGTCGAAATATCCATAAAGTACCGCTTGTCAAGGATTGATATGAATCTTGCTGGATTTGTATATATCGTTACAGCATAGCTGATTAGGAGAAAACCCGCGAAAATCAGTAGAGTTCCCTCGAAATTTGGATCTTTATAATATTCATATTTTATTTCCACTGCAATGTAGGATAGCACGGAAAAGATCAATGTGAAAACCATGATCCTGAGTTGCAGCTCAAAAACAGCTGGCTCAACGCTATTAATTGAATCCAACAAACCGGCATTGACAATACATACCAATGCAAAAAAAGCGAAATAGATCAGGCAGTCTTTAATTCGATGCTCTTTTTCACCCTGACTGTTAGCGATCTCTGCTCTCATTCGCTTTGTTAGATCAGAAATCAATAAACTTGCAATGACTTGAATCGGAATGGTTGTGTTTTCGCTAACAATAATTTTAGAAAACCTACTGTTAAACTTATTAACAAGGTTTCCCATTACGTTTTCAAAGACTCTTCTCTTCGTCCCGATACGAAATTTGATTATAGCTCCGTATGCAAATCCAAATCCGACTGCCACCTCAAAAACTGAATTGAAATCAGATAAACCCATCTTAGAACCCTCAACGAGTTCCTTCAGCGGTTTAAAGTATTCCAAATCAAGAAATGGCAACGTTAGACATATGTATGTTAATAAAAACTTACATGTCAGGGAAAGCCAGTGAGGTAAGACAGCAGGTTTGTCGTCTAGTTCGTCGCCAGACATTCTTGCGTATCCTTCAAGTTCCTTATATAGCTTATTAACTTGACGGCATTTGCCGGGTCGCTAAAATGGACCTCGGTATCGTAGTTTACGTTAAGCAGTTGTTCTTGCCGAGATTCATAATGTCTCTCCGACTGTTGGACTCCGAAAAGTGATCGAATCAGATTTTTATAGTCCTGATGATTCGAGTGCTCGGTTGTCTTCTCAAGGAAGTATCTCTCATTATCGCCAACCAATGCGAAATTTAATTTTTGATCAGTTTCATTTAAAGAATTCAGGTCACCAATTTTCACAAATTCAAAATTTGGAAAAGACTTTTTTGTCAAATATGTCAGCTCGTTTGGTGTATAGAAGATGACGCGTTTGGAATGATCAATCGTCATCAAAACATTGTTGTATTTAGATAGTGCAAATCCGACCCTATCAAAAATTAGGATAGTGCCAGAATTCATGATCATTTTTTCCAGAAGATAGGGCTTGACCTCTTGAGATACGCCCTCTAATTTTTCACCTCGTTTGAGCAGCTCAGCGGTTGCAGTCCGTAGTCCAGATTCAATCAGATTAGATACTATTTGATTTAGGCTCATGAAAATAAAGGATGGGTCGAAATAATGCTACAATGCGTAGTTAAAATAATACTTTAAGAGATAGAAGTCAAGTGTTCGGAAAATCTTTTGGCGTTTAAGCCATCGCAGTTTTGGCCTCAAACGTTATTTTTCTTATTCCAGATCACTTTCACTCATTCAAATACCGAGGCCTAAGAAACAATAAACAAACTGTGGCACCAAACCGTTTGATAAATGTAGTTTTTCTGAAAGACGCTATCCACTGCCTGTTTGTTGCACTTCCTTTCGACAAAAATTGTAGATGTAACATATTGACAGACTGCATTTGGGTAGCGAAATCTAGTCCAGCTTTGTCTGGTTGCTATCTAACTTAACCGCAAAACTTCCTGAAAAGAAAAATGCAATCAAACTGAGTAATGAAAGCCAGCGTATCCAGGCGAACGGGACGGGCGGATATGTGGAACATTATGTTTTTGGGCGGGAATTGAAAAAACGGACAGGACAGGATTTCCGCGACAATCCTACCTATCCGTTTTTTGCCGAGGTGTCGGTGCAAAAAGTGTTCGGCAAATGGTAACAAAAACCTTTTCAGGAGCGGGGACCTGTTGCAACATAACCCTCAATATCGCGTAGCATCGCTATGGATTTCATGACAGGTTCCCACTCTTTTCCACTGAAAATGTACCTGAACCACCGTTTTTCACGGTTTTCGTATTTAATATTAAAGAAAAGCCACAAGGCAGTTGCAACGAAAGCCAGCGTTATCGAAACCTGTAAAGCCAGCCAGACCGGATGCTCGTACATTTTTTCACTGATAGAAAAAGTCGTCCAGATCGGTGCGTGCAGAAACATGAGCCGGGAAATCAGTAGCGTGGAGCTTGTTAAGGATGCCAGGCGGTGCTGTGTTTCGACCAGCGGCTCACTGATATCGGTCTGAAAAATCAGTACAAGCTGGTAAACGTAAACGCCGATCACAAAAGCGAGCAATACCGCATGAATGAAGATCGACCACCAAAAAAATGCGCTGGCATACGAATAGGTCTTATATAATACAACACCCAGAAAGGTAATCCAGAGCACGCTGGCAATGATGATGAAAATCTTCATCGGCGCCATTGAGTTCATCAGCGACTTGATTTTAATGAGGGTAATGGCCTCCGCATTTTTCCGGTTCAGCGTCAGGTTCTCTTCGAGCTTCTTGTCATAGGACCGCCACATAGCGATCAGTTCGGTTTCTTGCATGGTATCAGGATTTTATGGTTGCAAATTTTTGTCTGAGTTGTTCTTTAATTCTCCCCACTTTCGTCGAAACATTGGAAGGTGAAATGCCGAGGATATCTGCGATTTCATGCTGGCTTCGTTCTTCCAGGTATAGCAGGATGAGCGCGCGGTCGAACGCTTTGAGTTCCCGGATAAACTGATGTAGCATTGACATTGCAGGTTCCGAGCCGGTTTCATCTGTTGTCAAACTGAATATCTCGCTCGTCAGCTCCTGACTTAGTTGATCCCTTTTTGTTTCTTTCCGGTAAAATGAAATGGACACGTTAAGTGCGATCCGGTATATCCAGGTGCTTAGCATGAACTGCTCATCATATTTTGGAAATGCGAGCCAGAGCTGCACCGTAATTTCCTGGATAAGATCTTTCCTGTTTTCCGGGTCGCGGCAATATGCGTTGGCTACTTTGTAAATAATGCCTTTGTTAGCCTCCATTACATTCAGAAAATTAGCAGTATCCCGTAAGAGGCGCATTGGCTGATCTGTTTGCTTGAAAAAAGGTAATGTTTGTTTTTGAGCAATTATTCGCAGCAACGACAAGAATGTCACACAGATGCGAAATATTTTTTTTAAAAACCGGAAATCATATCGTCTTACCTGTGCATTTTTCAATCAGTATATTCTTTTACGGCCGGGCTCTTAAATACAGAAAAAGTCACTCCTGAAATCTTCGTTACACCGGTTATGTCTGGCCCCTCCGCAGGCAATCTTATGTTATTTTATTGTTAAATGCGCAGCGAATGAAGGACTGCTTTCTGAGAAATATTCAATTTTGCAGGATTAGAAAACACAGCAGCGAGAGGGAAAAGTAAAGTGAGATGCGGCGCTGCTCCCAGGGAATTTACATTAACTCACCAAAACAATTTATTCTTTCAAAACAAATCTACCTGACTATGCATAGCTGCAATCACAGGTTGTTCCCATGCGGAAACACCTTACCCAAATCGCTCGCCCGGTTTGCGCTGATCACGCTGATCAGTGGCACCAGTTGGGCAAAAACGCCGACTGGGACTGATCTCGTCACCCGCCGGCCAGTTCTTTCATCCTTAAATCCTGGTTCGCAGGCCGATCGCCAGATCAAAGGAAAGGTGACGGATGGCGATACGCCCGACGGCCTGCCCGGAGTGAACGTTATTATCAAGGGAACCCAAACCGGAACCGTGACCGACGCCGGCGGGAATTATTCGCTGGATATTCCGGATGGAGGCGCAATCCTTGTTTTTTCCTAT
Source organism: Dyadobacter sp. UC 10 (assembly GCF_008369915.1). Classification (NCBI taxonomy): domain Bacteria; kingdom Pseudomonadati; phylum Bacteroidota; class Cytophagia; order Cytophagales; family Spirosomataceae; genus Dyadobacter; species Dyadobacter aurulentus. Next base: position 5,320,283 of record NZ_VSRN01000001.1, read on the forward strand.
GTCGGCTATATCACTCAAGAACAGGAGACAGGCACCCGGAGCACCATCGATATTGCTTTGAAAGCCGATAACAAATCGCTGAACGAAGTAGTGGTGGTGGGTTACGGAACGCAAAAGAAAGTGAACCTGACAGGCGCGGTAGACCAGGTAGGTCAGGAAGTGCTTCGCAACCGCCCTATCACCAACGTAGCGCAAGGGCTGGTGGGGGCAGTACCGAACCTGAACCTGAAAATGCTTGACGGAAAACCGACCCAGTCGCCCGCATTTAACATACGGGGTACCACGTCCATCGGGCAACGCGGCAATGCGCTGGTGCTGATCGATGGGGTAGAGGCCGATCCCCGTTTTTTAAATCCCAACGACATTGAAAGCGTGTCGGTACTGAAAGATGCTGCTTCCGCTTCGATCTATGGGGCCAGGGCAGCATTCGGGGTGGTTTTGATTACTACCAAATCTGCATCGGAAGGCAAGACAACCATTTCGTATTCAGCTAATTATTCTATCAAATCGCCCACGGAAGTGCCCGACAATATCGTGGATTCCTATCCCTGGGCGCAAGGCTTCAGCGACGCCTGGTCGCGCTGGAACGATAATGGGAATACGCCGACTGCCATCAATAAAACCATCAGTTTTTCGCCGGCATACCTGGCCGAGATCAAGAGAAGATGGGAAGACCCTTCGCTGCCGCGTTTCGAGGTGGATCCCAACACCGGCGAGTACCAGTATTTTTACAGCACAGATTGGTATAGAGAATTATACAAGGAACGTTTCAGCGCACATGACCACAACCTGTCGATTTCAGGTGGTAACGACAAGGCTACGTTCCTGCTGAGCGGCCGCTACAACGGACAGGGCGGTTTGTTCAGGTATAATTCCGATGACTATAACATGTATAACCTTCGTGCGAAAGGAAGTATCCAGGTGACGCCGTGGCTGCGCATTGACAACAACACGGAGTATTCCACCATGAAATACCACCAACCGATCAATGTGGGTGAAGGAAGTGGTATTTACCGTAACATAGCCGATGAAGGACACCCGATGGCGCCAATGCTTAACCCCGATGGAACGCTTTCATTCTCTGCTGCTTACACGGTAGGGGACTACTACATCGGCAAAAACGGGATTGATAACACGCAACGCTTTTTGAAAAACAAAGTGGCCGCGAAAGCACAGTTTTTCGACAAAGCGCTTTCGGTACGCGCTGATATGACTTTCCAGAGTACGGATATCGGTTCCCAGCAAAATCGTGTGCAGGTACCTTACAGCCGCGCAAAGGGTGTAATCGGTTACACGGGAACGAATACCAATGATATCGAGGAGAGAAAACGGACCACCAATTACCTGGCCACCAACTTCTACGCCGATTATGTGAAGTCCTTTAACAATGCGCATAACTTCACTTTGCTGGCTGGTTTCAACTACGAGCAGTCGAATTACAGCAACCTTACTGCGAGAAGGAATGGGCTGGTGTATGCCGATGCGGATGATATAAACCTGGCTTTGGGCCAGAGTATTGTGACGTCGGGCGGTTTGCAAAAGTGGGCAATCGCGGGCGGATTTTTCCGGTTGAACTACAATTTCCGCGAGCGTTACCTGCTGGAAGTGAACGGCCGCTACGATGGTTCTTCCAAGTTTCCGACTGACCAGCAGTGGGCGTTCTTCCCGTCGGTATCGGCTGGCTGGAGAATTTCCGAAGAACCTTTCTGGAAGGTGAATCCGAATGTATTTTCCAATGTGAAACTGCGTGCTTCCTACGGTTCGCTGGGTAACGGTAATGTGGATCCCTATTCGTTTAACGAGAAATTCTCGATCTCGCAATCCGGCCGGGTTATCAATGGTATTCGCCCGCAGACTACCCGCCAACCGGGCGTGGTTCCCGACGGGCTTACCTGGGAAACTTCAACGACTGCCAACGTCGGCCTTGAATTCTTTACACTCAAGAACAAGCTTTCATTCACAGGCGATATGTACCAGCGCCGTACTTCGGACATGTTTACGGTAGGGCCGACAGTACCGAACGTATTTGGTATTGAAGTTCCAAAAGGAAATTATGCCGATTTGAAAACGACGGGCTGGGAGTTGAGCGTAAGCTGGGGAGACCAGTTCAATATGGGTTCGAAGCCTTTCAAATATGATTTGAAATTCATGCTTGCGGACTCCTGGGCGATCATTACCAAATATAACAATCCTGAGAAAAACCTGACGAACGTTAACAATCCGAACGAAAATGCGAGAGAGTTTTACGAAGGACAGCGCATCGGCGAGATCTGGGGTTATCAAGTGGAAGGGCTGTTCAGGTCGGACGCGGAAATTGCAGAATCACCTTCACAGGCCAATATCCCGAACACCAACACCCGGAAAAACTATCCGGGCGATATCAAGTTCAGGAACCTGGACGGTGACGACGTGATTTACCATGGTTTGAACAGGGTTGGCAATTCTGGCGACAAGACGATCATCGGAAATTCTGAACCGCGCCGCAGTTTCGGGATTAACCTCTCTGGCGACTGGAACGGCATCTTTGTCAGCGGTCTTTTCCAGGGGGTTATGAAACAGGATTGGTACCCTTCGGCAGAAGCGCGTTTCTGGGGACAATACAACCGCCCGTACAATGCATATCCGCGCTGGCACGAAGCCAATATGTTCCGTCCGGAACTGGGTAATTTCGATGCCTATCTGCCCCGGTTGGTCGGTTACACCGCACAGGGAACAGGCCGTGCCCTGCAGGTGCCAAACGACCGTTTTCTGCAAAATGCAGGCTATATCAGGCTGAGAAACCTGCAAGTTGGCTACACGATCCCGCAGCGTATCGTGGAGAAAATCCATGCGCGCGATCTGAAAGTGTATTTGTCCGCAGAAAACCTCTGGACCTGGTCGCCGATGTACAAATGGACCCGCGACACGGACGTGACCAATATCTACGGATCTGATCCTGACCTGAGCGGCGGGACTTCGGGAGACGGATACAATTATCCTATGCTGAAAGCGGTATCTGTTGGTCTGACACTAAACTTTTAATTGACTATGAAAAAGATCAAATACATCACCTGCACACTGGCTATTTCCCTTCTGCTAGGAACCAGCTCGTGTGATCTCCATGAAGTTCCGGTGGACACTGCCACCAACGCAGCTGTTTTCGGGTCAGAAAGCGGCCTGGAATTATATGCGAATTCTTTTTACGATATGCTGCCCAGTACGGACGTGGGCGTTTTTCAGGACGACGACGTTTCGGATATTGTGGCAAGAAATGGTGTCGACGATTACCTGGCAGTCGGCGCATTAAGTCCGATTACGAGCTCGGGGTGGAGCCTGGATAACTGGAGGCCGCTTCGTAATATCAATTACTTTATTGTAAATACGGAGAAAAGTACAATCGCAACCAAAAACCATTACCTGGGCCTCGCACGCTTTTTCAGGGCTTACTTCTATTTTGAGAAAGTAAAGCGTTTTGGAAACGTCCCCTGGATCGAAGCGCCGATCGACGTGACGGATATGGAAAAGCTGAATTCACCGCGCGACGACCGTTTTGGAGTAATGGATAAGGTTTTGGCAGATCTTAATTTCGCTATCGAAAACATCACGCTGACCTCCGATCCTTCGGTTACGCGTATTACGAAAAACGTTGCGAGAGCTTACAAAACGCGCATTTGTCTTTATGAAGCGTCGTTCCGTAAGTACCACGCCAGCTATGGCAAGCAATCGACAGCGAATGCATGGTATGAGGAAGTGGTAAAAGAGGCGAATGCGATCACCGGTTTTTCTCTGCACCAGGGTGCGTCGCTCGACCGGGCTTATCGCGAGATGTTTATTACACGTACGCCTTATACGGACGAGACGATCCTGTCTGTTGCATTGAGCGCGAGCTTACAGATTTTCAGCTCGGCCAACCGCCGGTTTATCAGTCCGACCTACGGTAACCGCCCGAGCCTTACCCGCCGTTTTGTCAATACTTACCTGAATATCGACGGGACACCTTTCACGGGCAAGGCAAGCTACCAGACAACTCCTTTCGTAGAAGAAGTGAAAAACCGCGACCTGCGCCTGAAACAGACGATCCGCCTGGGCGACTACACCAGGACAGAGAATGGGGTGCCGCTGGTATCGCCTCCCAACTTTGCACAAACCGTGACAGGCTACCAGCCGATCAAATGGTCGTACGACGAGCGTTTTCCCTATGATGACGAAAGCCGGAATGACAATGCGCATATCATTATGCGCTGGGGAGAAGTACTGCTCAATAAAGCCGAAGCACTGGCTGAACTGGATAAAATGACGGCGGCCGAATGGACCAATACCATTGGCGCGCTGCGCAAAAGAGCAGGCATTACAGGTGCAACGCTTACCACTTTACCGACCGTGGCAGATCCGTATATGGTCGCGTTTTTCGATGGCAAGTTTACCGACCCAGTCCTGCTGGAAGTACTGCGCGAACGTGGTACCGAAATGGTTTTTGAAGGACTTCGCCGCGACGACCTGATCAGGTGGAGGCTTGGAAATCTTTTTCAGAAAGCAACCATGAACGGAATTTATGTGAGCAAGCTGGGCGAGCACGACCTGAATGGGGACGGAAAGAATGACGTATATTTCTACCAGGGCACCAAGCCTACGTCCACAACGCCGGGCATTGCATTCGTAGATGTGACGGCCTCTGCGGCAGTCGGCAGGATACAGCTTTCAAACGGGACTTCCGGTGAAGTGATCTGGAACCCCGGCCAGCGAGAATGGCAGGATAAAAAATACCTTTACCCGATCCCGGAAGCAGACCGCAACCGGAACGAAGCCCTGGGCCAGAACCCAGGCTGGTAAAAAGCAGGATCGGGATTGTCGGAAAACGGCAATCCCGATTTTTTTAACGGATTCGATATTAAATGAGAAGGAAGAGAGAACTTAACTCTTTGTTAAATACTTCCAACCATCTTTTTATTAGTGAGGTCTTTGCAGTATTATTCAAATAGCGATCTATATGTGTTTCATGCGCAAAGCCCAATACTACTGCATCTTATTGCTCTTATTTACATCATGCTCCAAAAATAATGAAGACTGTGGATGTGATGGCTCAACACGCCGTATCCTCGAAAACCTGCAAGCCAGATACATTGGCGACGGTACTTTTGTTGTCCCGGATACACTAGCTCGTTACATGAGCGTGTATGCGTGTGAGGTGGATACTGCCTGGGAAATAAGTAAGGATGAAAAAAACTGGAATTATGTTATCTCGGGCAATATCAAAAACACGTGTCTGGGCCCTAATCCTGAGTTAAGGCTTCCGCCTCCGGGAGGCCCGATTCAGATTACTAATATCAAAAAGAAGTAAGTACTGGTCAAGAAATTTCTGTTGTTCCGTACATCCGGGAGTTACCGCGAAATGACAATCAGTATTAACCCTGAAAGAAATGCGATTAACATGATATTAAGTATAAGGGTGGTACCTTTTGGCGCGGTTTTGAATTCTTTCCAGAAATAAATACCCCAAACAGATGCGACAACGATTGCCCCGGATGCCAATCCATATGAAATTGCTGCTCCTGCTTTGTCGGAAGCAATAATGCTAAAAGACATTCCAATACACCATATCGAACCACCGGCAAAACCTAAAAGGTGATTTTTAACAGTACCTTTTAAATACCCGGAAAATTTAACGGGAATGCCAACAATCGGTTTCATCATCAGAAAAGTATTTAGAATAAGATTGCTCAATAAAAAACCGACGGAAAAAATGAACACAGCGGAATAAGGGCTGAGTTTTCCTTCAACCGGTATTTTAAAGTCCAGGAACATTGAGTTCGCCACATATTTAAAGAAAAGGCCCATTAAAATCCCACTGGCAATTGATATCAACAATCCTTTCATTGAGACGGATCCGGCGGTTGCCGACATACTCTTATAGGCAATTGTGTTTAATAGAATCGCAATGATAATCAGGAATACACCTAAGAAAAGAAGATTGGCATTTCCAATAGGTGAAGTGATGTAATTGACGATCACTCCAATTACCAGAGATAAACCGGAGCCGACAGAAAATGCAACAGAGATGCCGGCAATTGATACAGCTGTTATAAATAAAATGTTGGCTGCGTTAAAAATAATCCCTCCCAGCAGCGCATTGGCGATGTTTTCAATACTGGCTTGCTGCATATCGGCGATAAAGCTTCGCCCTTCAATTCCATGACTGCCTATTGTTAGTGCAAAAATTATAGACGTTATCAGTATTCCGAAGGCATAGTCCCAGCAAAATAGTTCAACTCTCCAATCCGGGCTAACGAGTTTTTGGGTGTTCGAACTGGAACCCCATGCAATCATCGTGATAAAACAAAAAAATACTGCCGTGGAATAACTCTCAATGATGAACATAAAATTTAACTGTTAAAATACGCTAACTGTTTTTCTGACAAACCAAAAAAAAGCCCTCTGTGAACAGAGGGCCAAGTGTATAAATCGAAAGATATATTACCAGGAAAGCCAGCGTCCACAATACCGGAATCGGATATTGTGCCACCAGAGGGAAATTGAAGAAACTGAATTTTGCATTTTCATGAACCGAATGTACGCACGATTTTAAATTTTGAAATATTGCAGACGAAAATTATTTTAAATGCTTAAATCGTTTAAGCCAGATTTAGCCGGGGATGGCCGCCTTTGTTCACTTCGTCACTTACGTATTCCAAAATATCACCTGGCTGGCAATCCAATGCTTTACAAATTGCGTCCAGCGTACTAAACCGAATTGCTTTTGCCTTACCCGTCTTCAAAATAGAGAGATTGGATAATGTTAGATCAACTCTTTCAGAAAGCTCATTCAGAGATATTTTTCGCTTTGCCATGATCACATCCAGATTCACAATAATCGGCATAGCTTAAACTGTTAAATCGTTTTCGCTTTGAATATCTATTCCTTTTTTAAAAATAGTGGCAATTACATAGATTACCGCCGCCATTAAAATAAATGCCTGACTATCAGCCCAGAACTGGTCCAGGTTTGCAGTATCAAAGCCACGATGCATTAAATTTCCTGCTGACTGTCGGGCTGCGTAACTTAAAAGCCCAATTGAAAGCGTGTAATAACTAATTTGTGAAATTTGTCGCGAAACGAAGCTATTGAAGGGTTTTGATAAATCAATTTTGCTCATCAGCATAATGACCACATAGAACAGGATGGCCTTTAAAATCGCAATGACCAATATGAAACTGTACATACTGAAAAAGGCCCATTTACTACGTTCATACAGTTCGCTTAAGTCCAGCTTTTGGTAAAGATTCCGGACAAATTCAGGTTTGTATAAACTGAAAATAAAATTAACTACCAGTCCACCGGCTTCAATGCACAGGCCAACGAAGATGACCCAGGCAACAATATACAAGCCTTTAAATACAAAGGTGTTACTCTTCGACATAATGGTTATGGTTAAGATCTGCCGCAAATTAACATATATTTGTTGTTTATCAATAAATATATGTTAACGGTCAATAAATTATTTTCTATATTAAAACTGAGCGCCTTCATCGGTTGAGGCATGAGGCGGGGTGTAGGTGCCGCTGGAATCTTTAAGTGATTCGTCACAAACAGGCGTGAAATTAGCGGGCTTGATAAAGGCAGCTTTCTTATATTGTTCCAATGTGCGGTCTGCATAAACGTTTTTCATATACATTCCCCAGGCCGGCAATGCTGCGTGTCCTCCCTGTCCGAGAGCCATTGTCCGGAAATGGATCTGCATATCCTCTCCACCAACCCAGATCCCTGAAACCAGATTTTGCGTCATACCCATGAACCATGCATCCGAATGATTTTGTGTCGTCCCGGTTTTGGCTGCAATTTCGTTTCCTTCCGTAACACCATAGGATCGCAGGCGGGCAGCTGTTCCACCGGGGTCTTCAACGGCCCCGCGCATTAAATAAAGCATGTTGTAGGCCATCAAATCACTTAACTCCTGGTTTTGCTTCGGGTGAAATTCCTGCAAAACATTTCCATTCCTGTCTTCAATCCGTAAAATGGCGAGCTGCTCGGTGCGGTAACCGCCGTTCGCGAAGGAGCAATAAGCATTGACCATTTCATATACCGAAACAGAGCTGATCCCCAGGCAAAGTGACGGCACTTCGTCCAGCTGGCTGGTAATACCTAATTTGTGCGCATAATCGGCGACGGTAGCAGGCTTGACCATCTGAATAATATTGGCGCTAATGGAGTTTACTGATTGTCCGAGTGCCTGGCGAAGTGTAAGTGATTGATAGGAATATTGGCTGGAAGGCGGGTTCCAGTTTCCTTCGACGGGCTGATCCGTAATGCGGTCACAGGGGGTCAGGTAATTCTTTTGCAATGCCGTAATATATACGAACGGCTTGAAAGTCGAGCCGGGCTGCCTGCGACCTTGTTTGACGTGATCATATTTAAAGTATTTAAAATCAACCCCGCCAACCCATGCTTTAATGTGGCCGCTCCGTGGATCCATCGACATCATTCCTGCGTGCAAAAAACGCTTGTAATACCGGATTGAATCAATCGGGCTCATGTGCATTTCCTTTTCCCCGTCGTATGAAAAAACTTTCATTTTATAAGGCTTGCGCATCACCTTCCAGGCTTCTGCTTCGCCGATATCTTTCTTTAATGCGATGAAATGAGGCAGGGATTTTACTGCCTTCTCTATAAATCCCGGTACCTCGCGGCCATTCGGGTAAGCCCACGGATTGCGACCCTTCCAATGCGCATCGAAAAGTCTTTGCTGCTCGCGCATATGTTCCTTCAGTGCAGTTTCCATATGCTGCTGCAACCGTGAATCAACGGTTGTATGAATACGTAACCCACTGGTTTTTAAGTCCAGATCTGTGTCGTTTTCTTCATTGTACAGTTTGATCCAGGCTTCCAGATAACCGCGCATGGATTCCTGAAAATAGGGAGCAAGTCCGGCATTGGGGCCATCCAACCTGAACCGGAGATCCAGTGGCTTGTCTTTCAGCGCATGAAATTCTGCTGCTGGCAGGTAATTATACCGGACCATTTGTGACATCACCACATTCCTGCGCCTGGTGGCATTAGCCGGCCGCCGCAAAGGATTGTGTAAGGAAGGGTTTTGCAGCATTCCAACCAGAAGTGCCGCTTCGGTCACTGTTAAATCGATCGGTTCCTTGCCGAAGTAACTTCTCGACGCAACTTTAATCCCGTAGGTGTTATTCCCGAACGAAACCGTGTTGAGATACATCATCATGATTTCGTTTTTGGTGTACTTCCGCTCCAAAATCACTGCCAGCATCCATTCTTTGGTCTTCATAATTACAGTGCCGACCAGAGGGATTTTACCGAGGACACCACGGTATTTTTTTGACCGGGTTTCAAAGAGATTTTTGGCAACCTGCTGCGTAATCGTACTTCCTCCGCCTGAACTCGAATTGCCGGTGAACACGCCTTTGGCTACACGCAACATGCTGCGGCCGTCAATTCCCGAGTGATTGGTAAATCGCGCGTCTTCGGTGGCTATCAATGCATGGATCAAGTTGGGAGAAAGCTGGTCAACTTCAATCCGCACCCGGTTTTCTGAGAAATACTTTCCAAGTGACCTGCCGTCTTCCGAGATCAATTCCGACGCTAATTCACTTTGCGGATTTTCGAGCATAGCCAAATCGGGCATGCCACCAAACAGCCACAGCAGATTAAACCTGACTGCAACGATGAAGAAGACCAGGAGGCCAAGAGATATGCCGGTAGTTTTCCAGATCCTGACGATTGTGCGTCTGTATCTGCCTGGCTGAAATTCGATCATGTGAAAATTATCTGGAAAGGGACGCAATTTAGACGGGAATGTCCACTTATAGAAACGATAATCTGGTGTTAATCTTTTGGGGCTGAGAGAAAAATCCGCAATAATGTAACCACGATTGACTTTTTGAAAATTATCCTATAATTTCCCCAAAGCTATAACCTTAGGTCATGAAAACACTTCTTCTGTTTTGCCCGATCCTGCTTTCGACAATGTTGAGCTGCCGGAAAGACGATCCCGCATTGAATCCTGAAATTGCAGCATCTCAAAAAATAGCTGCGCTTCGGGATCAGTTTCACGGAAAATATGGCGTCGTCAGTTCTGTCAGCAGTGAAGCTGTCGATCTAAATATGGATGGTGTAGCATCTACTGACTTGTTTCAGGAAATAGATATCCTGCCTTTTGAAAAGAATTATCACTTCAATGTGGAGGTGCGCATTTATGGTTTTCATCCATTGTCTGCCGGGCCGGTATATTCATTTAGTCAGGCATGGCCCGAACAATATATAAGCCTGAAAAGCGAACAATGGGCGGGTGGGCCGGGTTTGGATTACGACCCTGCATTACGGATTGATTTTTTGAGGCAAGGTACTTCGCGTTTGTTCAGGTTCGCTGAGGATCTGAAGTCGCTCCATGTGTTTCCAAATGACAAGGAAAATCCTTATCGATGGGTAAAACCCGAGTCGGTGACAGTGGACCCCATTGGCAGACTGGTTATTGTCAATAAACGGTATCTGTACACAAAAGAAGGGGCGAAACAGGTAACAATCACCTCTGTTTACGAACGCTTTACGAAGGAGACTTAGCGTAGAAACGAAGCTTAACTAAACTCAGAAAATATGACTTTTTTATCTTTGGAACCTTTTATTCCTTCCGGTAGCGACTTTCATAAATCAAAGCAACTATTTCAAGAACTTGGTTTTGAAATAGAATGGGAAGAAGGGGAACTCATTGGTTTTCGCAATGGCAGTTGCAAATTCATATTACAGAAATATGATAATAAGGAATTTGCTCAAAATTTGATGTTAGTAATCAAATTAAAGGATATTGATGGCTTTTGGAAGGACATAACTAAAAGAAATCTTCCGGAAAAGTTCGGTATTCCGCTTATTGGACAACCGACAGATCAACCCTACGGAAGAGAAGTTAATATTATTGATGCCGCAGGAGTTTGTTGGCATTTTCTCGAAGAGAAGGTATAGTTAATCGCCGTTGTGCGATCGAAATCTGAACAGTGCCTTGACAAAACCCTACTATTGATCTGCAATATTCTGAAGTTGCAGGCGGAGGGTTGATTTGTCGATGTTCTCATAGAGAGCGTCGACAACGCCATACTGCTCGTTATAATAGAAAGTAGCAGCTGTATTTCCGATTCAAAAAATTTCATCTCTTAAAGGAATTCTCTTTGGCTGTGGATATTTGGAGATGATCCTATGAATATCCTTCGAGCTGGTTGTATCTGAGAGCATGGACGTGATGTCTTTCAACTGTTTGTGCGTTACGATACAATATGCCGTATACCCGCTCGCTGGTTCCTGCCCATACACTAAAATGTTTTCCTTCTGATGATAGCCAGCGAACATATAAGGTCCATTATTTACGGCTGTTACTTCATAGTATGGACGATGTGGATACCAAAACCGTTTGTGTTCCACCAAATCGCCAAGTTTCTCGAAAGCGATGACATGACCTTTACCCACATTATCGATTGAAATGGTTTTCGTGTGGCAAGTCTTCCACCACAAGACACTTACAGCCAACAGTGCCAGGAAGCAAAGGCATGAGAGAATAATAGCCAACGTTCGAAGTACTTGCATTTTAGAGTTGCTTTATACCCTTTTCGCCTTAATACTATACAATGGATCAGTAGTTAATTTCTCTCTTGGAAATGTAAAGCGTGCCACGAAAATCATTGTTGTCGCAAAACTGGTCAGCGCCATTCTTTTCGCAAATAGGGGAAGATGCCGCTATATATAACCGTGATTTCTGGTCAAAATAGACGTTGTTTAAATTGTGGCGCTGTGGCAGGGTAATCTTGCGGCCGCTTTCGTTCTTGATCCCGAAGTGTGTCACACTGCCGTTGGAGACTAGTTCGTCTATGCTAAACCGGATTCCATTGCCGGAATATGCATAGTTGAGTGCAATTTTCATTTCCGGTTCATCCCCCCGCTGACTTAGCTTTTCCCAACGCATACCACCATCCAGGCTAAAAAAGTACGGACGGATTGCATAGCGGTTGCCTGGCTCGGCACTGCTGGTGGTTTCGGTATCCATGACGAAAAGTGTGTCGTTGCGAGTACCAAACCCAGCAAGGCCCACATTATTTTTGTAATCGGCCTGGGTCCAGGTCGTGCCTTTGTCACGTGTGTAATAAATGTGAAAACGGTCAGTAATGAGGAGTGTGCCATCGATATCACCGTATACAGCCTGAATCTGGCGGTTTTCAGGGGCGCGCAGGATATACCAATCTTTGTCTTCCAGCATACCGGGCAAAGGCAAATCCTTGTCATTGCGGCAAGCAACAAGCGACAATAGGGCAAACAGGACGATAAAAGATCTCTTCATAGAAACAGGAGAGCAAAAAGCGTGGTGTTCGTTACAATTTACTCTCTAATCTGTTATGAAGTTTTTTATTGAATGTAAATTAATTGTTAAGATTCGGATTTTAGTGAGGCAGTTTCACCAAAATGACCAATTATATATCAGGCAGCCAGTTGTTCGCCAACTTCCAACTTTCAGATTGCGTTCCTGAGGAAACTTCTTTCGTCGGTTCAGCGAAACGCTCGATATCCAAGTCAGGTGTTTGCGAAGCGCTTTGGACAATGCAAAGAAAGGGCGCTTTTTGTGTAGATTTACGGCGATAACAAATAGATAATGTCTGGATTTTTTAAAATACTACTTGCAATTTTATTGACATCAACCGGCCTATTTTCATGTATTAACCAACTCGGAATTGCTGGCCCAACAATAGGAGGAAAAAAACGGAAGGATAAAGTGGCCCCACCCTACGATTTTAGCAAGTCAATATTTGATTACCGAAAGGAGCGGGGATATTGGCCCAAATCGGAAATAGATTTTCTCGCATATAACCGTCAGGCAATTCAGAATTTATACATGGAGGACTTCAGTGACTGGTATCTGGGTAAGAGCAACGAAGATAGCCTGTATGTTCATTTCATACATGCTCCGGTAACCTCAAACGGTCATGTTGGAGTTATACCGATGCCGAATAAAGACTTGAAAATTAGAACGTTATATGTGCATTCTAAGGGGACTATTAAGACAGAACGCAAAAGAGGCAAACGGGATAGTAATTAGCGATATACAATACCTCAATGACCTATTTGCCAGAACCCGCTTCCAGATGAAAGGTTTGACTGAAAGCGCCGTTTACAGCGCTGTCCCAGGCTTCTATCCGCATCCATTTTCTGCCTTTGAGCTGAGGGCTAAATTGAAATTGCTGCGTTCCGAAGGCGTGGGTTTTGGTCAGGTCTATCCGCTCGCGGTACACCTTTTCTCCGTCGCCTGAAATGATCTCCACAAAATTCATCGGGAAGGTCCAGCTCAATTTTAAACTTACATCGGCGGTTCCGTCTGCATTCAAGGTTATTGTTTCGCCGGATAATTTGCCATTTGCTTTCAACTCGTGCATCAATACTTCCCCGGTGGTCGAGAAGAACCTGCCTTGCTGCATGGCATTTACGACGGGTAGCCAGCCTTCATCATATTTAGGAAGCTGATCGAGCATCAGGTAATTGACGTTCATATGCGCGTACATTTCGTTTTCGTGGGTGACGGTAAACAGGTCGGCCTCCGCGATGACGGTTTTTTTTTCGCCCCAGTTATTCATGTCATCCAGCAGATCGAGCACGCGATTGCCCAGGCGTGGCTCAGAGAGATCGGCCGGCATGGCTTTCCAGGCAGCGCCCATAAAGCGGTCTGATTTATAAAAAGCTTCGTGATTATAAATGTCCGGCGTGTTGACCGACCCTTTTGTCCGTGCATGGGCGGTCCAGGCTAGTCCCTGCTCTTCCTGCAGCAGTTTCAGCATGTCGTTTTTATTGCCGATATGATATACCTTGCCAAACCCCGGCCTGTTTTCAACAAAAGGCACTTCCTTGCCGCGCGACATAATCCAGTATACTGGTTTTGGGAAAATATTCATCCAGTGTCCCCCGAAAAATTCATTTGGCTCTTCTCCCGGCATTAACAGAAACTCGTTGTCCGACAGTCGCTTACATTGTTCAAACAACGCTTTCAGCTCTTTAAGTCTGAGTGAATCGGGGCCTTTCGGGTGCGCTGTGTAGTGAAATTCTCCCAAATGCACCATATCAACACCCAGCCGCTTGAATACCTCGACGAACTCAGGCTTTTCGGGAACTGGCTTCCCTGCCAGCACCACATTCATGATAAATTCATTGTGGAAATGGCTCGACATGGTTTTGAAGCCCGGCAGGCTGACATAACGATCGGCATTCGTGAATTTTTTGACCGACCCGATTGCTTCTGCATTGCCCGCGTCACTAAGCAGGCAGAAAAAGTTAAGGCGCTGCTTCGTTTTCGGCGGCGCATTGAACCAGGGGACAAAGCGCCGGTCCCCTTCCAGCTCCTGCCTGATCCCGATTCCGTAACCATCCAGCATATTCCGGTGATTTTTGCCCTGCCAGATAAATTTCAGGTTGAAAGCTTCGTCGAGCGGATAAAAATACTGGTGGGGTGGAGGAAAAATGGCCAGCGAGCCTTGTACAGCCTGCGCGGCGATAGTCCTGTATTTCACGGAAAGATTTTTAGCAGGGTCATTATATTGCACTGCGGCTGATTCCAGCTGATCATTCGTATTGGCCCACGACAGGGTTTTCCATTTTTCCGTCCTGCTGATCAGCCCGGCGTCGTAGACGATCGCAGTCGCCTCTGCATTGGTTGATATCACCGCGGCAACGTTGAACAGCGGGCTGCCATTGTAAAACGTTACCTCCAACGCCCCGGAAAACCGGTCGGCCGCCAGTGTACCGACGGTAACCACCGTGCGGCTGCCGATGCTTTTGACCGAGATACTGTTTTTTTTCAGGACCACCGGAAAAGTTTGGAAAGGCCTTTGCGGAACTTTGTCGAAGAAAATATTCCATCCGTTCTGCGAAAGCAGGTCACGCTTGCCGACGGTGAGCAGAAATGCCGCGTCCAGCTCTTCGGATATGGTGACAGGCGAAGCCCTGGTGCCCAGTGCAATGCGCCTGAACAGCGCGCCGGAAGGCGACATATCGAACTGCACCCTGCCAAATCTGCCTTCACCAGCCGGCCATGTAATTTCTATCAGCTCTTTCTGGCTGGTCACGCTCGCTTCCCCTTTCCGGTTAAACTGCGCTGTGTTCAATTTCACCTGCGCCTGCGTAAACATTGGCACCAGGATAGCGGCGATGAGTAAGAATCTGAATTTCATGAATGGACTTTGAGAATTCTGAGATCGGTTTCCTTATCTGCCATAAGGTAATAGAGAGTCACATTTACCCAAAGCCTGTCTCTTTTAAAGCGGGCTGAAATTCATTTCTTAACATTTCCTTAATGCCGATCCTGGGTATTGCCATCGCTGGTCTGGCTAATTTTATGCGCTCATTCTGGCGACAGCTACCAGCCAATGGAACCAAAACAATTACGGTCCGATCAACACTGTTTGCAACAGATGCAGATCGGGGATAAACAGGCTTTTGAAATCCTTTTCCGGAGGTACTATCCGTCTCTGCTCGATTTTCTGCGCATTCTGCGGGCGGAGCGGGAGGCTGCGGAGGATATTTTGCAGGATCTTTTTGTAGAGATCTGGCTGAAAAGAGATGAACTCACGATCCATTCTTCTTTCAAAGCTTACCTGTATACCGCGGCCAAAAACCGGTTTTTCAATTATCAGAAAACGATTACCCTTTCGAGTGTGGACGTGGCCGAAATGATCGGGGCACCTTTGTCCTTTGATCCGGCCGGGCAGCTGGTAGCAGCAGAAATGACGACTGCTTTTAACAGGGAAATGGATGCACTGCCGGCGCAGGCGCGGGAGGCATTTAATTTGCAGCTGGCTGGTGCCCGGCAGCGCGAAATCGCCCTCGAAATGGGTATTTCCGAAAGTACGGTGGAGAAACACCTCGGTAATGCCCGCCGGAAACTGAAAGCTGCGATGACAGGTTACCTTGATTAAATCCCGGTTTATTAAAAAATATTTCCCTGCACACTGGCGGAAAATCCTGGCTTTTCTGTCTTACCCCTGAATTTGAAATAGCAAATGGAGCAAAACGAATTTCTGGATCTGGCAATCGCCTGTCTGGCCGGAGCGGCTACTGACGAAGAGCGCCTGATGCTTGAAAAAATGGTTGTCACCGATGCATCTAAAAAGGCCTTGTTCAATGCCCTGGCTGAAAACTGGCAGGCAGATAACAGCGGTGAAAATGTAAGCCGCGCCTGGGAGAAAGTCGCCGCAAGACTGGAAGACAGTGATTTGCCCCGGCACAAGCGTTTCAGCGCCAAAAACTGGCTTGCAGCCGCAATGCTCGTTTTCTGCGCGGGAATGGGCTGGATGCTGATTACCAAACGTGCCGGAAACCAGAAGGAGGTCGAATCGGTCAGCTGGACAAAAGTGGAGGCAGGTAATACCGTAAAGGATTCCGTGTGGCTGCCCGACGGGACTTATGTACGGCTGAATAAAGGCGCCGCAATTACCTATCCGGACAATTTTGCTGGGACGGAGCGGCAGGTGCGGCTCACAGGCGAAGGGTATTTCGAGGTAAGTAAAAACCCGGTTAAGCCCTTTCTGATCCACGTGGGCAACGCAGTAGTGAAGGTCATCGGAACAGCCTTCAACGTGAGGGAAAACCGGCAGGATACCACCGTGATGGTTGCGGTAATGGAAGGCCTGGTTTTATTTTCCGACAAAACTAAAAACAAAACCGGGTCGCTGCTGAGGGCAGGGTATATCGGGCTGCTCGACCGGGAAAGTATTCAGGTAAGTCAGGGTAATACGACCAATTACCTGAGCTGGTACAGCAACCGGCTGATTTTTGAAAACCTGTCACTGCCGGAAGTAAGCAGGCAGCTGGAACATTTATACGGAGTCAATATCATTATCAAATCGAAAGAACTGAAATCGCTTGCGCTGACAGCCAATATCAATCATGGGAGTTTTGCTGATGTAATTTCCAAAATAGCGTATTCGCTCGACGTGCATTACCGGATCAGCAATTCAGGGACAGTCGAACTTTTTAAGTAACAACAGAGTGCGTATATATATAATCGTTTGGCGGAAGCCAGACTGACAGAAGACCTTTTTCTAATAAAAATCAAAGTTATGACGAACAATTCCTTCACCAGGGTTTGCCTTTGGGGTATGGCGGTGCTTTTTCAAATGGCCACGTTGCTCATGCCCGTCACCGGCTCGCTCGCCCAGCTTGTTTCCAAGAAAAAAGACCTTTACGAAAAGACCCGGGTAAAGTCCCCGCACGCGGCAATGATCACTATGCAAATGCAGCAGGTTACGGTAAGCGAGGCATTACAGGAGATTTCAAGACTGACTAAATCAGGCTTGCTGGTCAACCCGCAGTCGCTGCCGGAAAAGCGGATCAGCGTCTCCCTGAAAAACGCTTCGCTGGAAAAAGCCCTTTCAGAAGTTTTAAGAGGCAGCGACCTCGAAGCGCGGGTTAACGGAGAGGGGGACATTATCGTTAAAAAAAGAATCGCAAATGCGCCAGCCGCAAAAATTACCGCCGACCGGCAGATCCGCGGAACGGTGACGGACAGTGTGGCCAACGAAGTGTTGCCCGGCGTGAATATCCTCATTGCCGGAACGGGCATAGGTACCACTACCGACAGCAAAGGCGTGTTTTCACTTGATATTCCCGAATCCGGGCCGGTAAAGCTGGTGTTCTCATTTGTAGGTTTTATCAGTAAAGAGGTCACCGTACAGGAAAGCCAGGTTTCCCTCAGCATGTTACTCAGCCCCGCGAACGAATCGTTGAGCGAGGTGGTAGTGGTAGGGTATGGCACGCAGAAAAAGGTCAACCTGACCGGTGCCGTGGACCAGATCAGCAGCAAAAACCTGTCAGCTTTGCAGGTGAATACGATTGGAGAAGCATTGCAGGGACAAATTCCCGGTGTATTTGTGGACATAGCCGACGGGAAACCAGGGCGTTTCGCTTCATTTAACATTCGCGGAAATACCTCCATCAATGGCGGAAGCCCGCTGATCGTCATCGATGGCGTGCCGCAAACCGGTAACGACCTTAACAACATTTCGCCTTATGATATTGAGGATATTTCCATTCTGAAAGACGCGGCTTCCACGGCAATTTACGGCGCGCGGGCTTCTTTCGGGGTAATCCTTGTTACCACCAAGCGCGGTAAGAAAGGCAAGCTGAATGTGCAGTACAACAACTATTTCGGGGTAAGCCGCGCCACGCGTGTACCTGAGGTTTACGATAATCCGGTCGATTATATTTCGATCAATGAAAACGAGTTCAACGGAAATATCGGCCAGACGTATTTTACCGACGCCCAGGTTGAATATCCCTACCAGGTAGCCCAGGACCCTTCACTGCCGCATGCGCAGGTACAAATGATCGGCGGTCGCTCCAATTTGCTGCTGGGCGGGGAAGTCCATAATTATTACAAAGAATGGCTGCGCAAGTACACGCCAAAACAAAACCACAGGTTGAGCCTCAGCGGTGGCGACGAGAAATTCCAGTACTACCTTTCGGGCGACTTCAATACGGAGGAGGGCGCCATTAAATTTAAACCGGAGAAAATCAAAAGGTATACCCTGCGCTCAAACCTCACTTACAAGCTGAACGATCACATTTCGCTTTTCAACAATACGACATTTATCAAGCGCACCGAAGAGCACCCCAATCAGTATTTGTACGGTTTTACATCCAATGTGTATCGCTTTATCGAAAACTCACATCCGATGATGCCTGAGTATGTCGACATCGACGGCAAGCAGGTGCCCACGGATATTGGTTTTTATAAGGAGTTTCTGAGGGACAAGTCGGGCATTGAGGAAGGTGTTCACGATGTAAAAACGACTTTGGGGGCAGACGTTTCTCTGTTGAAAAACACATTGAAATTTCACCTGGACGGAACCTACCAGTTTGGCAATACCAATATACTCCGCTGGTGGGACAACAAGGGACCTTACCTTTCAAACTCCTTCAATAACCGCAACATCGTGCTCGATGCCTATGCGGATGCGGGACCGCCGAAAGTTTACCGCAGCATGTGGCGTACCATTACCGGAAACGTCAATGCCTATGGAAGTTACTCCAAAGTGACCGGCAAACATGACGCGACTTTGCTCGTCGGCTACAACCAGGAGAGCTACGACTACCTGTACAGCTACGCCGAACACCAGAATCCGCTCGACGTGGAGCAAAAGTCGCTCAACCTGGCCACGGGCGCGTTCAGTGCCAGCGACGAAGACAGCCGGAATGCTTCGCGAAGCATGTTTTCGAGGCTGATGTACAATTACGACGGGAAATACCTCTTTGAAATGAACGGAAGCTATTTCCTCTCGTCGAAGTTTGCGAAAGAAAACCGGGGACACGTGTTCCTGGCCGGATCGGCTGCCTGGCGGATCTCGGAGGAAAAGTTTTTTGACCCGATCAAAAATGCGGTCAATAACCTGAAAGTACGGGTTTCATATGGTTCGATCGGAAATTCCAACATCGGCTCGTACGATTACATCCCCATTATGGAAGTAGTACAATCGCCCTACACGCTGGAAGGGACGCGCGTGAACTATACCCGTAATCCCCTTCCCAAATCGGCCAATTTTACCTGGGAAACGGTGGAAACTGCCAACTTTGGCCTCGACTTCGGGTTTCTCAGAAACAGACTGAACGGTACCCTGGATATTTACCAGCGGAACACCAGAAATATGCTGGCCAACTACCGTTCCCTGCCTTCGGTTTTCGGGGCAACGGTGCCGAAGGAAAATATTGCTTCCATGCGGAACCGCGGCTGGGAGCTGAACCTCAACTGGGCGGATCAGTTCACATTGGCGAAAAGCGAATTCAATTACGGGATCCGGTTCAATTTATCGGACTACAATTCTGTGATCACCGATTACTATAACCCGACCAACTACCTGGTGGATTACTATAAAGGCCAGCAGCTGGGCGAGATCTGGGGGCTGAACACGCTGGGTTACTTCGCTACCGACGAGGAAGCCAAAAATGGTGCATTGCTGAATACCAGCGGCTACCGGGCATATGCCGCCGCCGGAACGATCAAATTCGAAGATGTAAACGGAGATGGTGTCATCAGCTATGGTTCACGGACGCTGGATAATCCCGGTGATTACAAGATCATCGGCAATACTACGCCGCGTTATCAATATGGCATCACATTGAATGGAGGCTGGAAAGGTTTTGACCTGAATGCATTTTTCCGTGGCGTGGGCAAGCGCGACATTTATCCCGGGGCCGAAGCCGTCAATTTCTGGGGACCTTATAACCGCAAGTACCAGGTGATGCTGAAACACACTGTAGAAGAACGCTGGACGCCTGAAAATCCGGACGCCTATTTCCCCCGCCCGCAGGGTTACCTGGCACTGGCGAGTAATGATCTGGGCCAAAATCAAACCAAATACCTTCAAAATGCGGCATTCTTCCGACTGAAAAGTCTGACGCTGGGCTACACCATTCCGGAGCGATTGACCAGAAAAGTAAAGCTGGGGGGCTTGCGGATGTATGTTACCGGACAAAATCTCTGGGAGAAAACCAAGCTGCATTTCAGCCTTGATCCCGAAGGCTTAACGAAAGATCCTGATGCGAATCAGGGCAGCGTCGGCCTGGGTACTGCCTATCCCGTGCAGCGTGTGTATGCATTTGGTTTTGAGTTAAAATTCTGATAAAAAGATTTCCTGACATGAAAAAGATATTCATCATGCTGCTCGCAGCCGTAACGACCTGGTCGTGCAACAATGACTTCCTCGAATTGCGCCCTGAAACCCAGTTGGGAGAGTCCGAATCATTCTGGACGAGCGAAAGCAGCTTGAAAACCTATTCGGATGGTTTTTACGATTATGTCGACCGCAGCCTTGTCACGGCTGATTTCAGCAGCGACAACTGTGAGCATATGGGTAATCCGCCCGAAATCCGCCGGGGCGTGTATGCCGTGCCCACCGCGCTGGCCAGCGGCGGCTGGAACTGGACGCAGCTCCGGAACATCAATTATTTTATCAATAATATCGAAAAAGCAGAGCTGGCAGCCGCCACCCGGAATGAGTACCTGGGACTCGCCCGGTTTTTCCGCGCATGGTTTTACTACAACAAAGTACGGCAGTTCGGCGACGTCCCTTGGTATTCGCAGGTACTCAATACCAATGATGAAGAACTGATATTCAAAGCCCGTGACCCGCGCACTATGGTGATGGACTCGGTGCTCAATGACCTGGATTTTGCAGTGTCGCACCTACCGGTTGCCAGGTATAAAAACCGCATTTCCAAATGGACTGCGCTGGCGCTGAAATCGCGGATAGGTCTGTATGAAGGAACTTACCGCAAATACCAGACAGCGCAGAAGCTGACGGATTCGGAGCGATTTCTGACAGAGGCCGCCAGTGCAGCGGAAGAACTTATTGCTTCCAATAGTTACAAACTGTACAGCACAGGAAACCCCGATAAGGACTACTTTCAGCTTTTTCAGCCGAAAGACACTTATACCGACGAGGTGATTCTGGCCCGCTCTTCCGATACGCAGACCTTTTACTACACACCCCTGTTCACTTCCACTTCGAACGGTAACAATGGGGCAACACGCTCGCTCGTCTCGTCCTACCTGATGAAAAACGGGCAGACCTTCCAGCAGCGGTATCCAAGCCAGCAGCAGCGCGACACCATGTCTTATTTCTCCGAATTTACCGACCGTGATCCTCGTTTGGCGCAGTCGCTGGTATATCCCGGATATATTCGGGTGGGTACGACCAGCAAGTCGGTGAGTGATTTTGCGCAGAATACCACTGGTTACATGATCCACAAAGCTGTGGGCCCACCGAGCGAAGACCAGGGTGGGGGATACCGGGATGTGATCCTGATACGCTATGCCGAAGTGCTGCTGAACTATGCCGAAGCCAAAGCCGAGCTGGGTACGTTATCGCAGGCTGATATTGACAAGTCGTTAAATGTGATCCGGGCAAGGGTTGGTATTCCGGGTTTGAAACTTCCCGTGGCCGCGGATGCTTACCAGGCATCTTTGTATGAACACCAGTCGGACCCGCTTATCCTGGAAGTGCGCCGCGAACGGAGAAGCGAACTGGCTTTCGAAGGTTTCAGGACAGAGGATTTGAAGCGCTGGAACGAAGGACAGCGGTTCAGGGCGACATATGAAGGTATTTACATATCTGCATTGCACCGCTACATTGATCTTGACCAGGACGGAAAACCTGATCTTTATGTACTGCGCAACAACGAAACGCCGCCTGCAAACCAGATCAGCGGGGTGCAATATTATCGGTTGAACAATGTTGCTGCATTAAGTGAGGGAAATAAGGGACGTCTGGTACCGTATAGCCGGGCACTTCCTGTCTTTAATAACTGGGAATATCTCAGCCCGATCCCGAGTGAGGAACTTACGATAAATACCGAGCTCAAACAAAATCCGGGCTGGCAATAATCTGACTATGCTATTTATGCTGAAAAAAAATCTGACAATAAAGTGGGCGGGCCTTTGGGCCTGCCTGTTTCCCGGGATTACCCTGGTGCAGGGCCAGACCATCCCGCCCAAAGCATTTCTCGTTTGCGGCGATACCAAAGTGCTGATCGTGGATTATGTGCAGTCGAAAGACAGTATCCCGGCGGTGATCTGGGAATGGGATGCTAAAACGGCAGCAGACCTGCCTGAGGCGGAAAAGCCCAAGTTCAGAACGATGGATGACTGTAAGTCAATTGAAAATGGCAGGCGCTTGCTCGTCTCCTCCTCCTCAGGTGCGGTGGCGGTCATTGATATTGCGACAAAAAAAATCGATTTCAGAGCCGATGTGCCCAACGCACATTCGATCGCATTGCTGCCCGGCAATTTCCTGGCCGCCGCAGCTTCTACCCATAAAGCAGGGAATATGCTCATGCTTTTTGATTTGAAAAAAGGGAACAAACCTATCTATACAGATACGCTGTATTCGGCACACGGAGCCGTGTGGAACGCGGGCCACGACCGGCTTTATGCATTGGGTTATAAGGTGCTGCGCGAATACAAACAGGCAGGAGAAAAGCTCGAACTGGTGCAAAAGTGGGCGATACCGGGCATCGGAGGCCACGAGCTGATGATGGCGCCCGGCGGGCAGCATCTGTTTATGACCGAGCATCACGGCGCATGGAAATTTGACATCAAAGCCGCGAAATTCGAAAAGATAGCGGGCTTTCCCGACGCTGAGAATATCAAAAGTCTGGGTCAGGATAAATCGGGCCAATACATTTACACCGTTCCCGAAGAAAGCTGGTGGACCTTTCACGTGCGTTTTCTCAACCCGTTACGCGCATTTGCATTCCCCGGTTTGCATGTATACAAAGCCAGGTGGTTTTGGCATTAAGCCTGCGTTAACATAAAGAAAAACCGCTGCGGGATCAGACCGGCAGCGGTTTTGTCATTTTCAGCGAGTCCATCGTGCATTAACTAGTTGTGGTTGCTTATAGAAATAATTTTATAAAAGGTTGCCGACTTAAAGACGTTTTATCTACTTTTATTGCAATTGTAACCAGTGTAAATTATACTAAACCACAAAAAATGAAACGTTATCTGCTTTTTTGTCAGCTGACGCTGCTTCCTGCTGTGGCTGCTCAGGCACAGTTCGTTGCAGGTCAGGACGGCCTTTTTATTGCCAGTGAAACCCAGGTTGCCATCAATGGGCTTACTATCAGGCCAAGCGCAGACTTCACGCTTGCTGACCGAAGCCTGACGATATCTTCTACGCCTGTCCGCGGTAACCCCCCGGGCATTGGCAAAGTTTATAGTTTCAGTTCGCCGATAGACTTTGCGGGGAATTTAGGTTTCTTCTATTTGCCCACGGAATTGAATGGGAACGAGGAGAACAACCTGCAACTCGCGCACGGTAACGAGACTTTCGTCACCACAGCCGGCAGCACAGTGGTGCCTGCGCAGGGTTACATTTCGAATAATCTGAGTAGTCTGACGAATTTAACTTTCGTCACCGCGAGTCAGGAAGGAGCACTTCCGGTGTCGCTGATCGGCTTTCAGGTAAGTCGCGTTGAAAATTTGACCTTGCTGAACTGGCAGACAACAGACGAAAAGAACAGTGATTTTTTCGAGGTCCAGCAAAGTACCGACGCACGAAAATGGAACGCACTGGGGAAAGTGACGGCCGCGAGGGAAAGCAGAAATTTCAGAGAATATTCCTTTCAGGATCCTGCGTTCAGAAGCGGCCGCCAGTACTACCGGCTGAAAATGGTTGATGCTGATGGGAGTTATGCGTATAGCGAGATACGTAGTGTCCATCTCACAGCGGTTGAACTTGTAAGCGCATATCCTAATCCTGTAACGGAAAAACTCCTCATTAATGCGACCGGGAAAATGGCCAGCATGAAACTTACGGATCTTTCTGGAAGGCAGCTGCTGAACTTACCAAAGCCGGTTTCCGGGCAGGAAGTAAATATGAAGAATTATCCCGCAGGAACTTATCTGGTGCAATTCACTATGACTGATGGTCAGAGCCAGGTCGTGAAAGTTGTGAAACGTTAAAATCTTATATCGATGAAAAAATTATATCAACTATTACTTACGTCATCTTTTGCTTTACTGGCTTTCGGCGCTCAGGCGCAGGTGGGCGTGGGTACTACAACCCCGGACGGTTCCGCCCAGCTTGATGTTACTTCCAACAGCAAAGGTGTCCTGATCCCGCGTATGGCCAGCTTTGAAAGGACCGGCATTAATCCGGCAGCGGAGGGTTTGCTGGTGTACCAGACCGATCCACCTGCCGGGTTCTACTATTATACCGGATCGCAATGGGTGCGTTTGGTCAATTCTGCGGAAAGTGCAACCGCATCCATTCCCAGTCTGTATGCGGGCAATAATACAGGGACCTCTTTGGTGATTATGTTGGGGGGGATCAGCGTCCCATTCCCTTCGCACCAGACTGTTTCGCCCGAATTCACTGTCTTTCCCGGCAGCACGTCTTTCGTTATTAACACTGGCGGACGATATCAGTTGTCTTACAGGCTAAAACTGACAGCTGCGCTTCTTATGTCGACCAGAATTATGCTCAACGGCGCCCCGCTAGCGGGGTCTGAGATCGCGCCGGTAGCTACACTCGATACCTTCTCGACCAGTGTGATTGCAGACGTGTCCGCAGGATCCGTTGTTAACTTACAGGCATTTGGTCTTCTTGGTGTTGCATCGCTGTCAGCTACTGAGTCGCAATACTTCTCGATTGTAAAGCTTCAATAGCGACGAGGCCCGGCTGCTTCCATGCCGGACCTCTTTTTTTAACTAAATTTTTTAAAAGATTTTCGGCAGAAAAATCTATACTATTCCGAACGCAGGGCTTTCACCGGATCGGCCAGCGCGGCTTTAATCGCCTGGTAACTAACGGTAGCCAATGCAATGACAAGTGCCGCAAGGCCTGAGCCAGCGAAGAGCCACCACGGAATTGTAGTACGGTAATGGTAATTATCCAGCATTTGGGACAAAAGATAGTAGCTCAGCGGTGTGGCGATGAAAATGGCGACGACCGTCAGATATACAAAGTCTTTCGTAATCAATTTCCAGACACCGGCAATGGAGGCACCCAAAACTTTGCGGATACCGATCTCGGCCCGCCTTTGCTCAGCTGTGAATGCCGCCAGCCCGAGCAGGCCCAGGCACGATATGCAGATCGCGACTGCGGCGAACAAAAATGTGAGCCTTCCAATCCGGTTTTCTGTTTTGAATTTCGCACCGTACTGCTCGGCTGCAAATTGAAAGTCGAAAACATTACCAGGTAAATGCCTGTCGAACAGCGGGCGGATTTTTGCGATTGCATCTGCTGTTATTACATGGTTATTTAGTTTGATAAACAGATAGTTGGGCGCATAAGTCATAAAGTAAATCGTCTGTTTGACAGGCTCATACGGCGATTGCATGACCATATCTTTTACCACGCCCACAATATGATATTCCGAATCGTTGAAAGTACCGTCTTTCCACCTCACTTTTTTGCCCACCGGGTCGTTGAGGCCCATGTATTTCGCTGCCGATTGGTTGATAATAATTGCGGAGGAGTCGGACATGAACTCTTCTGAAAAATCCCTTCCGGCGGAGATGTGCCAGCCGACTGTTTTGCCATAGGTATGGGACGCCGCGATCACTGCAAATTCGTCCGGGGCATTCGCCGGTTTCCCCGGCCAGTAAAATCCTCTGGAGTTGGAAAGTACGTCGCTAACCGGGCCGGAGGATTGAGCTGCGGAGGCCACGACACCCGATTGAAGCAAGTCATTTTTCAGTGCTTCCAAACGCGGGCTGCCGGGCGGGATCTTTACACTGACCAGTCCCTCTCTATCATAGCCGGTACTTCTGTCCTGTCCGAACTGAATTTGCCGGAAAACTCCCGCTGTGCCGATAATGAGGGAAATGGAAATTGTGAACTGGAAGACAACAAGTGCCCTGCGCGGCCCCGATGTAAGCCGCCAGGTACTGCCGGATCCCGGTTTTAATATGTTGACAGGTTTGAAGGAAGACAGGTACAATGCCGGATAACCACCGGCAATGAGGCTTACCAGGACACAAAACAGCGCACCCGCCAATAGCAGCCAGGGATTGGTGACAATGCCGCCGCCAAAAAGAAATTCTATTTTCTTTTCGGTGATCGCATTGAAAAACGGCAATGCAAGCTGAACCAGCAAGACCGCCAGCAAAAAGGAAAAAGCTACGACAATGAATGATTCGGAAATGAACTGAAGTATAAGCTGCGTCCGCCTGGACCCGATCGCCTTTCGCACGCCCACTTCCCTCGCACGGTGCTCGGAGCGGGCAGTGCTCAGATTTACAAAATTCACACATGCCAGCAGCAGGATGAAGACTGCGATAGCGGAAAAGAGTTTCAGATAGTAGATCTGGCCTCCCGCATTCACACCATTTTCCCATTTGGCATACAAATGCCAGTCGCCCATAGGATGCAGAAAAAGAGCAGTTTCAGTACCCGGGTGGTCGTCGTTTTTCAGGTGGTTTTGCAGCAAACGTGTGATTTTTGCCGATGCGCCTTCAATGCTGCTGTTTTCCCTGGTTTGAACGAGTATCTCAAAAGTTTTTACCTCCCAGTTGTCTTTTACTTCGTTAACCCACTGCCTTCTTTTGGCCGAAGCAAAAAGCTTCCAAGGGGCCAGGAAAGACAGGTTATAGTAATCCGAATTGGAAGGGAAATCCTTGTACACCCCTGCCACAGTCCCTTTCAGTTCATTATCGATGGTGATGGTCTGGCCGATGGGCTGCCGGTCGCCAAAAATGGAAATGGCAGCAGATTCCGATAATAAAAGACTGGAAGGATCAGTAAGGGCTGTCATGCTTCCGCTGATCATTTGCGGCGACAGGATTTTGGGGCCGTCGGGTTCCATAAACCGGCCCTTTTTCCTGAATTTGTTATCGCCCGCCAGCAGGTTGTAGTCTTCGGTATCCCACGATACGGCAACATTTTTAAAATCGTCAGGAAAGTTCTCTCTCAATCCGGCAGCGAGTGGAAACGGCATATTAGGCGAAGTGACCGTATTCCCGTTTTGTACCGTATGGGACATCACACGTGCTGTACGCACAAAGTTTCCGGAGCCTTTGTTATAATTCCATTCGTCCCAAACCCACAGAGAGATGAGCATGGCCATCGCCATTCCAAGCGCCAGCCCTGACACATTGATCAGCGTGTAGCCCTTATTTTTCTGAAATCCCCTGAATGCGATTTTTATATAGTTTTTAACCATTGTGAAGACTGACAGTGGCCAGCAGATGATGTTTTGAATTGGTTTGCTTAAAGTAGTCAGTTTCCATGTAACAGACCAGCGTCAGGTCCTGCTTTTTTTACTTGCAAGCATTGTTCCGGGTTAAGCAACGCGGCTTTCATGGCCGGTAGCTGACAGTAGGCAGGGTAAGCTCCTGTGAGACGGTAACGGGAGGGTTAAGTCTGATATGGATAAATGACGCCCGGTAATTCCTTTTCTTTCCGGATTGTATGTAGGTAATAAAGTTTTCTCGCATTTTGTGAGTCTACACTTGTTAATGTTTAAACTTAACTTAAAGCCGTTTCAAATTTTAATGGCTTTTAAGTGGTTCGTTAAGTTTTTATAAAAATATACGATTATCTGAGTAACCTTTTTTGATTAAACTGGTCTTCACGTCGATTTTAACATCTGACCGTCTGTAAACTTGAATTCACTGGCTGATAATGTTCTGATGCTCCGGGTCAAAGAGGGCGATTTATATTCGATGGGCGTGTTGTTTAAACACTATCATCGGGAGCTGTTTGGCTTTTTTTACCATATGTATGGAAATCCGGACGCATGTGAAGATATGGTTCAGACCGCATTTTATAGAATGATAAAATACAAGAATTCATTTACTGGCGAAGGGCCGTTCAGAGCCTGGATGTATCAACTGGCCCGTAATGTGCTGCGGGATCATGTGCAACAAAATAAACGATCTTATCATGGGCAAAATCTGGATGACTTTGCTGAAAAGATTGGAGGCGGTACCCTGGCAGATGAGTCGCTTCAAAAAACGGAACAAGCTATACAGCTCAGAAATGCCCTGGCCCTGTTAAGCGACGCACATCGGGAAGTGTTGGTAATGAGTGAGTATCAGGAGTTGAAATATAAAGAGATAGCCGAAATACTGGATATAACGGAAGGAGCGGTTAAAACCCGGGTTCACAGGGCAATCAATGAATTGAAAATCAAATATTTAAAAATCGAACATGAACGCTAGACCTCTCGATTGTAACCAGGCAAAGGACTGGATATTAGATGGACTGAAAGGGAATTTGCCGGCCGCCGAGCAGGCTGCTTTGGATGCGCATATTAGTTCGTGTGAACAATGTCAGAAGGATTTGGATCACGCCCGGCAGGTTAGCCAATGGTTACAAACCGATCCGACACCTGAACCGAGTCTGAGGATGCAAACCAAATTTTATGACATGCTTTATTCGCTTGGAGAAGTCAACTCAGAAGAGATACCAAAAACGTCCGCTTCCCCGGTGACAAAATTCAAATTTAGAACTAATCCAACTGTATGGTTACAAATCGCTGCAACGGTCCTTTTGGTCGGCTGCGGCATGATCACAGGATACTGGTTGCGGAGTCAGACTCCCAGGGATCAAGTGGCCCAGGCGCAGATTGATACGATGGCTGTGCAGATTCAACAAATGAGGCAGATGATGATGCTGACCTTACTGGAAAATCCGTCAGCATCAGAACGACTTCAGGCAGTCAGTCTGTCCAATGAACTTGATCATGCGGATCAACAGGTGATTGACGCGTTACTAACAACATTGAGCTACGATACCAATGTAAATGTACGCCTGGTAACTCTGAATGCACTGATAAAGTACACCGATAGTCCTTATGTCAGGGAAGGACTCATTCAATCATTACCTTACCAGAACTCTCCATTAGTTCAAATGGCATTAGCCGATCTGATGGTCAAACTTCAGGAAAAGCGCTCAATCAAAGCACTGCGCGGCTTACTTCAGCAGAAAGGGATCCGTAGTCCGGCCAAAGCAAAAATCGAACAATCCATTATACAGCTTTCATAGCACAACTTTTTGTGTACAATTTAAATCTTTAACTATGAACAGATACCTGAAAATCGGCCTTATCTTACTGATATCCAGCTGCGTTACCAAAGCACAAAATACGACCAGAGATCAGCTAACGGTCAGTCTGTCCAATCCCGCCAGACCTGGAATGCTGGATGTAAATCTGGTTTACGGACAAATCTATATCCAGGGTTATGCCGGTAAAGATGTACTTATTGATGCTGCGTCGAGCAATGAATCGCAGCGTGAAAGCAATGAGGGTTTGAAACGTATCTCGAAAGGAAACCCACTGGGGCTTTCGGCAGAAGAGAGGAATAATAATATTTCTATAAGCACAAACAGTAACGCATTTCCGGTCAATCTAACTATTAAGGTTCCCTGGCGCACTTCGTTAAAATTGAGAACTTACGATAAGGGTGATATTATCGTGGAAAATGTAATTGGTGATATGGAAGTGGATAACGTAAATGGTGCCATCAGCTTAAAAAATGTCAGCGGCTCGATCGTCGCAAATACATATAACGGACAGCTGAAAGCATCGTTTCAGGATACCAGATTCGACAAACCTATGGCTTTTTCTTCTATGGGTGGGCGCATCGAAGTTTCATACCCTTCTTCACTGAAAGCCAATGTGAAGGTAAAATCAGAGAATGGGGAAGTGTTTAGTGATTTTGATATTACTAAAATTCCCGCCGGGGTTGTCAAGACCAGCAATTCGGGAGTAAACAAATCAACACTGGATGATTGGCTGTATGGCAAAATTGACGGCGGTGGTCCGGAGATCATGATTAGCAATTACAATGGGAATATATACCTGAAAAAACTTAAATAGTCCAGGTCCGAAAGTTACATATAGCTTAACAGGTCTAACGTTTGTATCTGTTCAACCATCCTGATAAATCTATGTCGAGCAAATTAGCAATCATCCTCTCAGTTCTCTTCTTTGGAACATTTTGCGGGGTTCAGGGCCAATCAAAAACAAAAGTCCTTTTAGTCGGTTCCTACCATATGGCCGGGACAGACGATCCCTTGAAAGTAGATTCAGACAACATGCTAAGTCCAAAACGGCAGAAAGAAATTGATGAAGTACTTGATCAACTGCAAGAATTTCGTCCAACAAAAATTTTTGTCGAAGTAATGCCCTTCTTACAAGCCCATTGGGACAGCGCCTATATTCTTGCCGAAAAGGGCATTTTACCAACAGATGGATGGGCCGGCAGCGAATCCTTTCAATTGGGCACACGATTGGCACAACGATTGAAATTGCCAAAAGCAGTCATAGGTGTTCATTGGAAACTATCCGATACAACCAGCAATTCGCCTTTCGATCAAATGTATCGGAATTATCAAAATGCGGTCAGCAAACATTTCAAAACGATAAAGGAAGATGATAATGTCTGGTGGACAGCCAACGCAAAATCAGTAATTGCGTCTTTTCAAAAGACATATAAGGAAATCGCTGGATTGCCGGTCAAAGAATCCCTGAGAATCATTAATACCCCTGAATTCTCTAAAAAGCTCTATTATGCCAACAATATCATGATAATGGATAAAAATGCACTGGATTCAGGCGTAACCGGATCCATATCCAATGTGGTTCGGAACTTACAGATCTACACAAATATAATGAGCAATATCTCGGCAAGTGATCAGCGGGTAATGGTAGTTTATGGTATGGGACATATTGAGTCATTGCGCCATATGTTTGAAGGAAACCCGCAGATGGAAACATTGTCTTACTCAGATATAGTGAAATGAGCCTTAAAGATTTCATCCCCGAAACTCTCTGAACAATTAGCCTTAGCGCATTTTTGATTCGTCGTTCTGCCTGATAGCGGACAAGGAGGCGTCCAATTCTGGGCGAAGCTGGCAGGGGAACCACATAGCAATTGAACGCCTACTTTTCCCGTACCAGTGTCATAAAGTTTCCCTTACAGGTTTCAATCATAATTACATCTGCTATCGGAGTTGTGATTATCATTTCGGCGCAAGGCATACAATAAACGAGACCGCAACTTGGGTCCAATTGGAGAGGAGCTAGCGGCTTTGGCTCAAACGGCTGCCCGTTTAAAGTAAATTTCTGAGAAAGACAGCAAGGCATATATCCGTTTTCATTCAAAAATGCCCCATCAAACCGAAACTGGTAAATGGTAACGTTCCCCTCGGAAACAGGATTGGTGATTAGTGAGTCGCCCTCTGTTTGGCTATATGCTGTTACCCGCCATTTCCCTGCTATGGAAGCGATCTCCGGCAGCGGTTCGGGATCTTCTTTCTTTTTGCATTGTGTAAATACAAATAGCAGCAGCACAAAAGTGATCAGTTTTTTCATCGTTATCAGAATTTGAGGGAAAGACCATGATCAGCGTGTTTTCGTTGTAATTGCTGAAACCGTTTTTTGCCAGGCAAAGCTACTTTGGCAATGCCACGGACGACATTCCCGACCAGCTTACTGCTCCTAAAAAAAGCCCAGTGCCCTCCGGATCGGAATAGGTTGTGGCCGATCGCCGTGTAAAACATGTCCTTTGTTGCTGAAATTGGTGCTGAGAAACCGGTTTTAGATTTCCCAAGAAGGTCCCTCATTCCTTTACAATTTTCCGTGCAACGCTGCTTCCAGCATTACCAATCAGTTTAAAAATATATACGCCGGCTGCTAATTCGCTTACGTCAATTGTCGAGGTTTTTTCCGAGGTCTCATATACCATTTTTCCGGAACTATTAAATATTTGAACAGTTTGTAAGGCTGACCATTTTAAAGTTAATAAATCACTTACCGGGTTTGGGTAGGCAAGAATTTTTAATTCAAAATAGAGATTACGTATTTGGCTATACGCAAAGCTCTCATCCTTGTCAATCATCTTTAAACGATACAGGTTTTCGCCCTCTGCGGGTGCTTTATCTGTGAATGTATAGGTATTGGAAATTTCATCATCTTCCTGATTCGTTGTACCCTTTGCCTTGACGCTACCTATATCGGACCAATTTTTCCCGTCGCGGCTGCGCTGAATACTGAAACGGTCAAAGTTAACCTCAGCCGAAGTTTGCCAACTTAGCAATGCCAGTGTATTTTCGAGGCTACCGTCCGCGGCATTCGATTTCTCTGCCGTGAAGCTGACCAGTGTTACGGGAAGCGCCCCTACTGCCTTTCTTAATACCCGGTTACCGCCTGCATCATAGTCGAATTGTATATTCTGGGCAAAGGCTGTGTGCGCCAAGAGTGCCAGGGAAATTAGCAGCGTATATCGTGTTTTCATAGCTGTCCGAATACATTTGAAGTTAAAAGCAATCCTTTTCTCCGCTGGCGATCGACTTGTCTACTGTGCCATCTATGCCACCCTGCGCAGGGTAAAAACATCCTGTTTTTGTTTTGAAAACTTCCGATCCGTTTCCGCAAATAATGACGCATGCCTGGCCTGCTACTATATGTTTGTGCGCCTCGATATCGTCTACACGCATTTTATATTTAAACAGACCTTTGTACCGGGACCCGTCAGGCCTTAATCCATCCCAGCCATATGCTGCTATGGCCATATTGGAATTGAAATAGGGTTTCTGGTAAAGGATCGTATCGCCCACGGCACTATATATGGTGAATCCCCACACATCTGTAACCACATCATTTACAAAAGGCACGAAATAGTCATTCACGCCATCTTTATTGGGAGTGAAAACATTGGGTACATAAATTCGCTTCTTTTCGTAAGAAAACTCAACCGGCTGGGTACCGCAACAGGATTCGTATTCCTGGCTGATTGGTTGCGGTTTGTCCTGGGAAGCGCAGGTTTGGGCGGTGGAGATGAGGAGCAAGATAGAAAGACTTAGTGTGTTTTTCATTTGATTGTTGTTTTGGAATATGATTAATTATGTCGGGTAAGTTGCTCGCTATTCTGCTGTTCCAATCGGAATGGAATTACCTCTGCGATGGTTAATTTTGAAACGAAACAAATAGGATCTGTTAGGAGACATTGAAGTCGCAATGACAGCTCCGGCAACACCAAAGTACATTCCCCACATTGCGCCGCTATTCGCATCCGTGAAAGATCCTGGCCGGTCATAATAGAGTCTCTGGTTAACACTTTTTGATTTCGAAAAAGCCTGCCGCAGTTGCTTTGTACAAATTCAGTCCATCCGAGATTGCGTAAAGACCCGTAGTTTCTAATGGTACTCCTTTCTTTTTGGTGCCATAGAAGCGATAGGCTGTAATTTTTCCCTTCTTCGATTTCTCAATGACTATTTTTGCTGCTATGTCAGGGTTATTCTGCGCAAAGTGAGCATAGTCTTTAAATATTCCTGGATTTGGTATTTGATTTGAAAAAATTGGGATCCGACTTATTTCCAGACTATCCAGATAATTTAGCTCATCTTTTGTGAATGCGGGCTTATCGTCATCGAGCTTCCTTCCAGTCGCTGCTTTTGAAATAGAACAAAATTCCTCACTTACCGATCGAAACAGCTTTTTGGTGACATCAAATCCTTTTACTGTGAAGATACTGTCAACAGCAAGTACTTCAGAATATCTCCCGGATTCATTTTCAAGGAATAAACGGAGTGACAATTTAAGTTTCCCATTTTCAGGAATGTCTCGTGTATTTACATTCATGAACAACTCATTCAGAATGAAGACCAATGATTTTTGACTAGGTATGGTTCCGTTTTTATCTTTGAAAAACATAGAAAGGCTATCCGCAATACTTCCGTTGAAGACGATTTGCTTGCTGTTATTTCCTATTCCTTTATGAATATAGCCTAACAGTTTCTCGCCTTCTCTGTTGCCGATTACTTCGATGTTAGAGAAACCAAGGGTCATGTCTTTACAATTGTGATCGATTGTGAGGTTGATTTGGGCTTGGGCGAAATGCGCAATGCATAATACAAATATTAAGCTGACTATTCTCATATGTAAATTAATTTTCAATATCCTATTTTATTTGTCTTCCATAGTGCATATCCGAAAAGAACCAGTCCCAATGACATACCAATCATAATAAAACCCATCGTCCTCTGGAATCCTGTTCTTTTGAAATATATGATTCCGTCTTTTTCAAGAAATTGAAGATATCGATTCAGTTTTTCGGAATGTGTATTGCCAGTCTCATAAAAGTATACAGTTATATGATCGCCTATAGCTAAGCTATCAACAATTCTCGCTTGCTTGTCTGCGTATATTTCAAAGGGAAATTGATAGGAATCGATTATCAAATAGCGATAACTACCTTTGTCTCTGGTTGGCAACGTCCCCATCGTTTGATCCAGATAAATGATTTGCCCTTTCAAGGAAATGTATTCAGTTTTTTCTTTTGAATTCATTCGGGTAAATGCAATGGAAGCAATCATCATAAAAATTCCAATAAATGCAATACCTCTGAAAGTTTGCGGAATGATTATCATACTATTTCCATATTTAATAAGTTCAATGATCGGAATTTCGATTAGTTTGCCAGAACCAGAATAACCACGAGATTAACTCCTAGCCCAATACCCCAATTGGACCAAACCTTTCGTTGCTTAATTTTCTTCGACTTTTTAGTATAAGCCTTGTAGTATTCCGGTTATCTGAACAATTCTTCGTTAGGGTAGCCTAAGTTTTCAATCTTTGGATAGGTGGACGAGCATAGAATGGCTGGTATGAGACCAATAAATGGAGAAACCAAGCTGGTTATCAATGTTCCCGTTGCAGCTCCCTTATATCTTTTGTAATGTCTGGCAGCGTCTATCTGTCCTTTGATATTCAGGTTCTCGGGCTTTGCAACAGTGTAGAGCTGCTGATTTTGAATGATTACCGCAGAGTCGGCCGGGTTTTGAGCATGACTACTCAATGGGGAGAGCAAAATAAAGAAGATCAATGAAAGGTTTCTCATATAAAATATATTGTTTGTAAATGGTATTGATTGTTTCCGGTATTGTCAATTTAAAATAGAAATTATCTTCACCCTGTTTAAATTGATATTGACACAATATCTCGCCAATTATAGCATGAAATATCTAATCTTGGATAATGAGTTTTTAAGTGGTAGTATTAATTTCTTATTGGCAAAATATACAATCCGTGCAAAGCAGGGAATGCTAATTGTTATGTAATCTCAATATATTTCTATCATTAAAATATCAGAAAGATATTCTATTCTTACATGTTGCAATTCGTTTTTTAATTTTCTAGCGATGCATATGCCTTCTCTTTCATTATCACACACCATCAAGTAATCAATGTCTTCATTACAAATTTCCTTTTGATACCTGGATATCCACATTTTAAGATCTTCTACTATTTTTTGACAGAGCAGTAGTTCATCTGGATTTAAGAATTCTCCATTATAATTCTCTTGAATCCCTGCACCGTCTAATGCGGCATTCAAAATGAAGTGTTTCATAATAGTTGTGAAAATATGCAATCGCTACAATTTGTTTAATCGATAATGTGATACAACCCGGTCCTTCAATTACCTGGTTGATTTCAAATTCCTCTTCCATACTTGGTATTCCTTTTTGTCGCACCAAAACCACTTGCGCTTTTTTAACCAGCTTTTGTTTGGATCGGGCAAAGTGTTGTATTTTGTAAATTGGCTAAGCACAGCATCCGTGTTTCTATTGTTTTGCTGATATTTATCCAGGTCAGACTTGGATAAGATCTTATCCCATGTTCTACCAATTACTTTCAATCTGTGATTTTCCATTAATTCAAACCATACTTCATCTCTGTCCCATGACACAGTAATTGGAGGTGAAAAATATTGAGTTTTGACTATATTTTTTTCAATGTAGTAACTACCCCATAGACCATAGGATGAGTCGGTACTAAGAAATGTGTATAATTCCCCAGACGGATAAAATATGAAATTTTCGCTATAATCACTCGTGCGTATTCTTTCAGAAGATTCCAATTTATTAGAAGACTTATGGTAAAATGAATAAACGCCGTTAGATTGAACAATTTTTGAGTTGTCCCTATTTGGTGAAAAACAGAAATTTGTTTCTCGTACCTTCGACCTTTTTGGAGCGTCACGCCAGCAGCCGACGATTAGAATCGCAACTAGAACGCTAATGTTTAAAATCTTCATCTTCCCCATAATGAATACGGATTGTAAAAGCCACTTTGGAACATCATTGCATATTTGAATGAATCATATTTGGTGTTTGGATTTTAATGCTGATAGTCATTTTCTAATTATCCTGTTTCCATCTTTTATATTCCTTTTTATCGCACCAAAACCATTTACGCTTTTTTAGCCAGCTTTTGTCCGGATCTGGAAGATTGTCGGATCTAATAAAATGTCCAGAGAGAGATTTTTTTTTTGAGTTCATGGATTGGTAACTTTCCAGATCTGAATGGGTCATTTTTCTTTCCCATACCAAACCTATTTGTTGTAATTCTTTTCGGTTTAGTATTTTAAACCAAATTTCCTTCTTCCCCCAGGTTACATTGGGTGGAGTTGCAAAAGTGAGTGATTTTATAGTGTCACCAGCTATAGTATAGCTCCCCCATACGAAATAGTCTTTATCATTATCTGAAAAAATTGCTAACTGATGGTTATCGAAAAACACATAATTTTCTCGATAATTACTTAGTGTCATACGGGCGGGATGACCAGAATATGCATAGCTTGAATCATGAAATGAATAGAAACCATCGTGATGCAATTTCGTTTCAAGATTAGTGTTTGCAGTATAGCAATAGCCTGTTTGAGAAAATTGTCTTCTCGCTTTCAAGGATTGACGACAGCTTATAAATGTTAGCAACAAGCATATCTTCACAATGGCTTTCAATTTTATTATCTCCCCCATAATGAGTAAGGATTATAGTAACCTGATTGCATGAAAATACCATAATTGAATTGATCATATCGCGTATAAAAGTGCTGATATCCCGGTGGAAATCTTAAATGAATGAAATTCTGTGTCCGGTCTTGGAAAATCGGGTGGCTATATCCGATTCTTTCCACAGTGTTTCCGAAGCGATAACCAACCCAAAATGGAGCATTATATGTCTGACCGTTTTCCCAAGCCTGGTTGTCATGCTTGTTGAAATTGCCCATAAGGTCTGGCAGATTTTTAATTCCTTGCTTTCCGCCTTTTGGATCATTATTGTAAAGCCTAGTTCCCACAACAAAATCTCCGATTCCAATCTCTAACGCATTGGAGCGCCAGCGATCCTGGTGATTGAATGCAAAAAAATCATTTTCAATTCTGATTGAGACTTTACCCAGGGATAAGCTGGCACCTCCTACAACCTGACTATTAGACATCCCATCTGGTCCTGTGGCTCCCCCGTACCGCGTTTGGTAATAACCTGCCCCATATCCTTTGTAACTTATGCTTCCTCCATAGGCTGAGTGATTATTGCCTCCGCCTCCGCCAACACTGAAATTCCAGTTACCAGCGGAAATAGACGTACTCCCATTAACTGAAAAGGTTCCTGAAATGTTGACACCAACATTTACGCCGGTTGTAACATTACCCTGAGTTTGATAAACACTTGCAGAAACTCCCAACCCCAAGGGATCTACGCCCACCGAAACTGAGCTGGTTCCATTATTGTAAACTTGAAATTGTAGGGAATTGCTCATCGCGTTCGTAGCATTTGAGGCATTTCTATATGCTACTTTTCCAGGGTGACTAACGCCATTCAACAAATTACTTGCAAAATCTGCGGTAAAAGCCATTGAGAAGTAAGCCATTTTGAAGATTTCACCGCTTGGATCAGTATACTTTAGCGGGTTGTTATTTACATATGAATACCGATTATACCCCTGCGTCGAATAACCATCCTGCACATAATTATCCACACTCAACACCCTCCCCACCACCGGATCATACATCCGGCCGTTCATGTTGATCAAATTAAAATTCGTCAAATGTTCATGACCGGTGAAACCGCGGTACAGGTAACTCGTCGGGGCCGGAACATTCACATAATCCCAATTGGCTGGATGGCGAAGGCGGCCCCAGGCGTCGAAGTTCTGGTCGAGCAGGACGGTACCGTTGGCAGCGGTGGTCGTCAGCAGGGAGCCGAGGTGGTCGGTATAGGTGTAGTAGTATTGGTCTGCATTGTTCTGGCGGATCACGATGGCGATCAGCCCCGCCGGAGAACTGATGTAATGCAGGTGCTTGTCCGCAATGCCTGGCGTTAAATCCTTCTCGTAACTGCCAAAGTAATAGTGCGTGTTGATCAGCACATTGTTTTTTTTCATTACCCCTTTCAGCCGCTGGTAATCGGCCCCGTAGGAGTAGGTCAGCTCATAAGGCTGGCCCGTGGCGTCTTCCAGAATTTTTTCGGGCTGGTTGAATGCCGTGTAGGTAATTTCCTGGGTGAACAACGGAATTGCGGTCGTGGGAGAAACGATGCCCGTCACCGCATTCAGTTTTGCAGGGTGATACTTGAATGTCTGCCCGGCATCGCTTTTAGCGGTAATGTTTCCGGAGGGTGAGTAGGAAGTTACCTGCGCCGGTTTGCCCAAAACGGTCGCCGTGAGGAGCCGGTTGAGGTTATCATACGTAAAACTTTCCTCTTTGTTTTTGATCAGGTCCTTTCGCTTATCCAGGTTGCCTTTGGGATAGTCCCAGGTCAGATCCAGGTTTTGTATGCCAGCGGTCGCAAACAATTTGGGTATCCCGTAATGGTATTGAATGGCCGACGATTTGCCATTTCCCAACGTATAGGCTGTGTTTTGCCCCAGCCCGTTCATGCCACTGTTGGTATAGAGTGTTACAGCATTTGTGCTGTTCTTGATGGTGGTCGGGTAACCGTTGTTATCATAGGCATGGTTGGTGCCAAAGCCGGAAGGATATAACACCGAGGTCATATCGCCGTAAAGGTTATAGCCGTAGGTGGTGGTGTAAACAGTTGCATCGACAGTTTGTTTTGCTGTCTGCAACCTTCCCAAGGCATCATAGCTATACTCTTCCAGGTTGCCGGCAAAGCCCGTTACTTTTTTCAGCTGATTGGTCGAAGCTCCGCTGCCTGATGGATAATATTCGTAGACTGTTGTGCCTTCCGGGCCCGTACGGTTCGTATTCCGGCCCAGCAGGTCGTACTGCATCGTGTGCGTTTTATTGTTGGCATTGGTTTGGCTGGAAAGCTGCCCGAGCGCATTGTAGTCATAAGTGGTCGTACCGGCATTCAGATCGGTCAGCGACGTTTGCCGGCCGTGTACATCATATTGGCTGCTGGTAATCACAGTGCCGTTACTTACTTCCTTAAGACCTCCGTGGCTGTAATAAGTGTAGGTCAATGTCCCCCCATTGTCAGTGGCGCTGACGACCTGGCCGCTCGCATCGGTTGTTTTCGAAGACACACCTGATGGAGTTGTCGTGGTGGTCGTCAGCTTGCCTGCCGCGTAGGCGTAACCGATGGTAGTGGTGCCAAAGGGACCGCTGTTGCTGATATGGAAAGCCCGGTTATAGGCATCGTACTGCGTCGTGGTGGTCAGTATCGGTTCGCCAGATTTGTACGGATCGGTTGAGGTAGAGATATTGCCCCGGGCATCGTAGGTTTTGACCTGGGTGACCGCCTGTGCCTGGAAACCCTCTTTTTCGGTTTTAATTTCCCTTGCGACGAGGTCATACCACGTTTTTACATCCGGTTTGCCGGGATGACTTGTGTTCAAATACCAGACCGAATTACCTGAAACGTCCCAACCGTAGTTCTGGGTCACCGAATAACCTTCGGGCAATATGGTTTTCTTCTCGCGGCCAAAAGCGTCGTACTCAATCGTCGTTACCAAACCATCCACTCCGGTCAAGGTCAGCGGCTTTCCCCATTTGGGATCAAAAGTTGCCGAGGCGGTTTGACCGAGCTCATTCGTCGTGGTTTCCGGATAGCGGCCTTTGGAATCGTAAACGGAAGAAGTAGCCCGGGCAGGAAGAGCAGACGGGCTAACCGTCGCCTTTTTCAGGTTTCCCAGCGGATAATATTCGTATATGGTGGCTACACTTTTCGGAAGTCCCGCAAAATCGGTTTTCGAAGTAAGCTGACCGATCGGGTTATAGCCATAACCCGTTGAAACCGTGTGTGCAGGCTGGCCTGTCCGGGTGTTTGAGACGGTTACGGAAGTGGGCTTGTTCAAAACCCCCGCCGGATAAGCCCCGTAAACGGCATCCGTTACGATCGTTTCAACCCCACTGTTGACCGTGCTTTTTGTGACGTTACCGAAATTATCATAAATATTTACCGTAGTGGTCGTCCGTCCCTCGAATGCATTGTTATCCAGGATATTGGTGGTCTTGACCCAGAAGCGTTTTGCTGCGGGAGAAACCAGCACATTGGTATTGGTAGTCTGGCTGAGCAATGCATTGGTGGACGCCAGGTAGGTGGAAGTCCGGTAAGGTATTGCGGTGTAATAAGTCGTATTGAATTCATTTTCAACAACCGTCCTGAACCCTGTCGCCAGGTTGTTTGCTGTGATCTTGCCAAACCCCAGAAATCCCTTTCCCGCCCGGTGCAGTTTAGTGCCTTCATATGAATATTGAGTGGTAGTATAGCCGCCGATCCCATTCTGCAATTTAAAATCGGAAACGGCGTACAGCGCGGGTTGTATTGCATTGAAGGGATAGGCGGTGAGATTGCCGCGTAGATGAAAGCCATTTTCATCCGTCAGCTTTTTGTAATTCCATTCAGTGACATGGTTGTACCCATTCTTCACTTTTTCCAGCATGTTTTCCCGTCCTTCTTTCTTGAAGTTGAAAACATCCATGGGCTGCGCTATATTTTTAAAATTAATAACATCCGCCCTACGGTCTCCATTGAAGTCGCCGATCATGGGAGGTGGCGCGCCTAATTCTACTATATAAGTGCTACTGATACGGTGAAAAGCGGCACCTGCGTTAGAGTACCCTTTTCCGTAGTAAACATCGAAATTCGCTGTCTCTACGGCAATCGGTTGCCAGCCATGGTAGATATCCGATTTGCCATCCCCGTTCAAGTCGGCAATACCCAGCTGGTCCCCCAGAAAAAGATCGGTATCAGGTGTTGTATTAAAAGTAAAAGGGGATTCATAGAACCCAACCCCATTAGAGATCACAACCTTCCATGCCCCGGAGGTTGTTAATTTGGCAAGAATGTCTGTCTTTCTGTCGCCATTGAAATCGCCAAAATAGCTGAGGTGGTCTTTGTTTAAATAACTGGTAGAGTAGTGGATACGACGCGCAGTCCACCCATCAAAAGTGAAAATTTCACAATTCGTGCCTTTGATCAGCATGATATCGCTTTTGCCATCCCCGTTAAAATCGACGATATGCACTTTGTCAGCTGTGACCCAGTCGGTTGTCTCAAAGAGGTGTGTCCCTGAAATAACGATTGACCCAAAATCAGGCTGGACTTTGCCATTGTACAAATGGCAATTGTAATTGACGGCGTTACTTCCAAGCATCGTAAGGATATCCTGAATACCGTCCCCATCATAATCCCCAGGAAAAATGAAATGTCCACTTGGGTGGATTTTAGAGTAGCCTGTATAAGGGGATATGGTGAGCGGATCGAACTGGACTGCAAACTGTCCATTGGTCTGCCAGTCATAGTTTTGGACGGTGCGATAAATACGGAGACTGGTAAGCGTTCGGTTTTGTCCCGCTCCTGCGATATTGGTCATCAGCACATCATCCGCCCCATCGCCAGTGAAGTCGTAGGCGAGAAAATTAAAGGAATTGGGGATACTTTGCTTCTTGACAACAGAATAGGTGGTAGGCACATCTGTCACATTGCCTACATAAAAATCGTTTGGTTTTGCATCGTATGCGGGATACTTATTGTAAACGACCATCCTGTATACGGGAGGGTTCTGGATCAGGCTGGCTTCGAGGAAATCAATTAACCCATCGGCGTTAAAATCACCTGTAATTGTAGTCGCGGATGGATGGTCGTACCCATCTGTGGTAACCGTACTAAATTCAGCCGGCGGATCCCCATATTTAAAAATAGTTGCATTTAAGGCGGTACCGTCGGCACCTGATTCAATGACCTCTTTCAGATAGGAATTGATGTTATCGTGACCGTAGTTGAACTGATAGGCCCTGACAGTCACCCCGCTGGTTTTGGTCGTAACTTTATCCAGCAAATATTTACTTTCAACACGCGTATTATGTTCAAAACCCGCGTTTTCATCAATGGTTCGGATCTTGTAGTCAAATCTGACCTGATTATAAGGGTCTACTGATTGCGCAGCATTACCGGTGTAATTGATTTCTTCAATAAGCAAGCAGAAGCTTAGCGCTTTGTATTTGAGGGAGATATAATTTCCATCAGGATATACAATACGGGACAACGCCCAGGTAAGAACAGTCGCATTTTGGCCGGTAAGCCTTGAATCCGGGGAATTTCCGTACTCCATCCTGATACCATCTTTGGTCAGTACTTCAAACCACTGAGGCCCACCTCCCTGCGTACTTTTGGAAGTGATGGTCGCAAAGTTTTCACTTTCAGTTCCGTATGTTGTATTTGGATCCCCGTAGTTACCTGCTTTGGCGATCAGCCTCGAACCGTCCAAAACAAACCTGTCGCTGTTTGTCATGACGACAGGGTTTGCTTCATTGTCAAAATACATATTTCGGGTGCTCCGGGTGATTTCAGAGAGGCCGCCGATTGCCCAACCCTGCCCCAAAGGGCCGTTTCCTCCCAAAGAATAGTAGTTCACCGAGACAGCCGGGGCAATTCCATTGGTCCCGGGCGGTACTGCCACTGCTATTGAATAAGCGGCACCTCCCAATGCAACATTTGCACTCCCCGGAATACTTCCGACAGGTAAGTTTTGATTAATCAACCGATTATCAAAAGTGGCACCAGTATGTAAGGTTTGATAGGTTACATTTTGTGCAAATGAATTGAACCCGTAGAAGATTGTAAGAAACCAAAATACCTTACTGAAATGATGTACTAATGTTGATATTTTGGATTTAAAATTGATGATTAATGTAATCTTTTCCGTATAATTATTTCTCATAAACACATCGATTAAATACAATAGAAAACCCATCACCATTTTTTATGGCGTTAAAGAGATTTTTATAAATTTCTGTTGAGTTTGATAGGTTGATATGCCGTAGAACGAAGGTATATCAACAATGATTTGCAATTATGCTTTCTCCAAAAGGCGGAAGACTTTCAAGAAACAGATGACTCTGAATTGGGGTGTTTTGACTTTATCGGGATAATTCCGATTTATAGTGTTGGCAAACCTATATATTTTATTTTTTGAAAATTGTAGAATTAAAGCATGATTTAATTAACGGTAATTTAGCTGTTTAATCTTCAATCGGTTGTGTTTTATTATTCCATTAAATAAATGATGTAGTCAATTTATTCTCCGATAATACCTGGTTTGAGCGCCATTTTTATTTGTAAATATTACACAATTGACCCCATTGCATCTTTACATAAATAGTAAGGTCTTACCCTGAGGTATTTTCTTTCGTTGAGCATCCAACGCGCACGTTCTCTGATCAACAGCCATTCAAATAATCCATTTCCTTTTCGTGGTAAACGATATTGTCAGCCACATTTCATAGTTGCCGGAGATCTGGTCATGGACCTGCTGTCTTATTTCGTCCAGTTTCGATACGGGTGTATGTGCAAGTTCCTGAGGTAGCAGAAAGTCTATTTCAACGGTATAGCTGTTGCCGGTTTTGGTAACTCTGACAAATGCGTCGAGGAAGCGCTGGGAAGCTGAAATAGCCTCTACAACTTCGTGGATCTGATTTTCAACATCGTCGTCCGGTGCGAATTGAAGTAACTCCCTCAGGTTTTTCCGAAATGTCCGCGTTGGTACGCGCAGAAAAGCCACAGAAATAATCGCCACCATGGCAGGGTCGAGGTACGGGATCAGGTAAGCCAGTGAGGTGGATTTGAAAAAATATCCCAGGGAAAGGCCGCACAAAACGCCCAGGCTCAGCAATGCATCCAGCTGCCATTCTGACGCTTCGATCCTGATATATTCGGACTGTAACAATTTCGCCTTCTTCTGGAAATACAGCCAAAGGCCGAAACAGACGATAATGGAGGCGATCAGGTAGGGCAGTGCGATCCCCAGCTCCACGACCTTACCGCCATTGATGATATCAATAATCGAAGTGGCCAGCGAGTAGAGGCACAGGAAAATAATTACCGACGATTGCAGCGTGATCGCAAACGGCTGAAACTGCGCCCGGCCGAAAGGCAGATTTTCATCGTCCGGCTTGCGGATGAAGTTATTTACAAGAAGCGACACGCCCGACAAGCTGATCCCGACCATTGAAAACAATGCATCGAAAATGATTGATTTCGAATCTCCCAAAATGCCGACAACAATGGCCCAGACTGTCAATATAGAGCCGAGTGCGATCGAAACCTTGATTAACCTGCGTTCGTAACGTCTTTTCTGGCGGGCATTCATAACCAGGAAGTTTGTATTCAAAATATGTCAGTAACTTTCAAATCACGCAAAT
This sequence comes from Dyadobacter sp. UC 10, assembly GCF_008369915.1. Lineage (NCBI taxonomy): Bacteria > Pseudomonadati > Bacteroidota > Cytophagia > Cytophagales > Spirosomataceae > Dyadobacter > Dyadobacter aurulentus. The sequence goes on from NZ_VSRN01000001.1 coordinate 5,365,193, forward strand.
TGATCGAACAGCAATATGAAGGTAATGTTATGTTTAATATTCATTTTGGAGGACTTACTTAAATTGCATGGCCCGAACCTTAAATGCTAGCAGCAAACAATGGCTAAACCGACGCCGGTACTCGTATTTTGTCTACTGATCTTTGCCTTCTCCGCAAGCGCACAGCGCGATACGCTTAAAATTACCGGTTCTTCCTATTTCGACGAAAAAAGGACACTGGTACTTTGCAATTATATCTCGTCCCGGCTGAACATACCGGTCAAATACGAAAATATTCCGTCGACCAAACGCATGCACGCCTTGCTGCGGGACGGCAAAGTGGATCTGGCATTGATGAATACCTTTCAATATGTTTTCGCCAAAAGCGACAGGATTACGAATATCGAGCCTTTTATGATTTTGGGGGATAGCAGCGGCAAAGCGAAGAGTTACCGCAGCTGCCTGATCGTCAGGCCGTCGAGCCCGTACAGAAGTTTGCAGCAGGTGATCGACGCATCAGAGAAAACGAGTCTCGACTTTGCATACGTGGCATCCACATCGGGGCACATTGTGCCGCGGATGCAGCTGGCGACGATGGGTGTCCTTTACCCGGAAGCGCAGTTTGAAAGTATTCATTTTTCAGGGGGGCATTTGGAGGCAATTAATTCAGTAATCCAGAAACGGGCCGGTGCAGCCTTTGTTTCCATCGACGATCTGATCAACTACGAGTCGACCGGCAAAGTGAAGAAAGGCGCTGTCAGGATTGTCTGGAAATCCGAGCCGATCACCCAAAGCCCGGTGGTCATCCGGCGCAACCTGCCGCAGCAGCTCCGGCAGGAACTTCGTACACTCTTTTTGAACCTGCACCAAGATGACCCTGCGGTGTGGCGGCATATTCAGGAAAACTGGGGCGCCGTGGATCCGGCGCGTTTCGTTGATGCGACGGCGGCTGATTTTGTTTCGGTACAACAGGCCGCTGACAAAGTGGGAAAGCTCGTGTATTTTTTGAATTATTATGAAGAACGGCTCGCCCAGCAAGCTGCCGAGCTTGCAAAAGGAGACAATCTGATTGATATGCAGCGCACCAGGATCGGTGAACAAAATGCGGTTCTGGAACAGCAGATCGTGCAAATAAAAACACAAACATTTTCATTGTACCTGCTAGGCCTTATCGTGATCGGCATCGTTGCAATCATTGTAGTGGTAATCCAGACGAGCCGCTCCAAACAGCTGTTAAATGAGGCACTTATCCAAAAAAATAGGGAGCTTGAGCATGCATTGTCCGACCTTAAACTGACCCAGGACAAGCTGATCCATTCCGAAAAAATGGCCTCGCTCGGCTTGTTGACTGCGGGCATTGCGCACGAGATCAACAACCCTGTCAATTTTATTTTTACGGGAATCAATGGTCTGGAAAAGAATATGAAGGCGCTGCTGAATGTGGTAAAGGAGCTGGAAATCGCAGCGGATTTGCCGGATGAAAAAGTAGCGGAGCAACGAACCGTCATTGAAAAGACGAAGCAGCAGAACCGCTATGAGAAAGTGAAGGAGAGTTTAGCCGAATTTATCACCGGGATACGCCTGGGCGCAAAACGGACTGCCGATATTGTGAGTGGATTGAGGAATTTTGCGCGCACCGACGAGTCGGAGCGGACGATGGCGCACGTGCATAACTGTCTGGATTCAACACTGGTACTGTTGCATTTTAAATTGAAGCAGACAGGAATAGAACTTGTCAAATCCTACGATAGCAATGTTCCTGAAATGGCCTGCTACCCCGGTCCTTTGAACCAGGCTTTTATGAATTTGTTTACGAATGCTGTACAAGCGATCGAAGCGCAAGCCGATCGCGACTCCGGTCTCATTCAACTGAAAACCATTCAGAAAGGTGAAACAGTGGAAATTATGATCAGCGACAATGGGACTGGCATAGACCAGCATATCATTGCCAAGATATTCGATCCGTTTTTTACCACAAAACAGGTAGGAGAAGGTACTGGGCTTGGTCTTTCTATTACCTACGGGATTATTCAAAAGCACCTGGGAACACTGCAAGTGGAGAGCGAGCCGGGTGTTGGGACCACTTTTTTTATCCGGCTGCCCACAAACTTAACAATAGCATAACCGGAATTGGCGGGCAAGTTCCTATGTTTAATATTTATTAACAAAAAGAATGGAGCAAAAGCCTTATACGATCTTGTACGTCGATGATGAAGAGGTCAACCTCCGATTTTTCGCCGCCACGTTTTCCTGGGAGTACAATATACTGACAGCCCTTTCCGCCGAGGAGGGGATCAGGATTTTTGTGGAAAACGACATCGATCTGGTAGTAGCCGACCAGCGTATGCCAGGCATGTCGGGTGTGCAGTTTTTCGAGCACATTTACGGCCTGAACCCCGAGCCAGCCCGCATCCTGCTCACCGGCTACGGCGATCTCGAAACGATTATCCAGGCTGTGAACCACGGCAAGATCTTTCATTTTTTTCAAAAGCCCTGGGCGGAGGAAGATCTGACGCGGGCGTTCGAAAGAGCTTTGAAGATCCGCACGCTGCAGCAGGAAAATGCGGGGTTGATCGTACACTTACAAAAAACGAATGAAGAACTGAGCCGCGCGCTGCATGAAGTTGAGGCACTGACAACCTTACTGGAAGAAGAAAATCAGCTGCTGCGTCAAGAAGTCAACGATTCCTTCAATTTCGATGATATCGTAAGCAAAAGCCCGGTTTTCCAGGAAGTGCTGCAGCGTACTGCCCGCGTGGCAGCTACCGAGGCGACGGTGCTGATCACCGGCGAGACAGGGACAGGTAAAGAGTTGCTGGCCAGGGCTGTACACCGGATCAGTAACCGGCGGCAAAAGCCATTTATCAAAATCAACTGCGCCGCGCTTCCTGCTCAACTCATTGAAAGCGAGCTGTTCGGGCACGAAAAAGGTGCATTCACCGGGGCAACCTCGGCCCGGCCCGGCCGGTTTGAACTGGCGCACCAGGGGACTATCTTTCTGGACGAGATAGGTGATTTTCCGCTCGAATTGCAGGCCAAATTGCTTCGTGTATTGCAGGAAGGGGAATTCGATCGCATCGGTGCGACCAGGACCACCAAAGTGGATGTCCGCATTATCGCTGCTACCCACGTGGACCTCAATGCGGCAGTGCAGCAAGGCAAATTTCGCGCAGATCTTTTTTATCGGCTCAACGTGTTCCCCATTCATACCCCGCCGCTGCGCGAACGGAAAGAAGATATTCCGCTGCTTGTCAGGCATTTTGTGAGAAAATATGCCTTGAAGAACGGAAAGGTGATCAGGCGGATCTCCAAGAAAACATACCAGCTTTTGCAAACGCATCACTGGCCGGGCAATATCCGGGAGCTTGAAAATGTGGTGGAAAGAGGTGTGATCATGAGTAAAACCGATAAGTTCAAAGTCCCGCCGGAGGAGCTGGGCAACATGCCGGTAACGGGCGGTGCTGAAAACGGAGCGCTGAATTCGCTGGAAGAAAATGAGCGGCTCCATATTATACGTGCCCTGCAGCAAACAAACTGGCGCGTGACGGGCGACCAGGGGGCGGCCAGGTTACTGCAGATCAACGAGCGCACATTGCAATCTCGCATCAGGAAATTACAGATCCGGCGGCCGAAAGAGTTTGATGATTAATCATCAGTCTTCCTCAACCAAGATGCCCGGTTCGTACCTGCGACCGGGCATTTGTTTTGCTTTTGGTTCAGTTTGCAAAAAATATATTTGCATTATTCGGCTTTGTTGATGAATTGTTTCAAAAATTTCGGATTGGCAGCATTATCTGAATGTTAAGATAATGAAAGGATGGTGCGGCTTTTGACGAAATATCATCAAAACGAACCCGTTTCATCAAAAAATGACACTATATTTTAGTTAATGTACTGATTTTCAGTTGAATGTAACTTGGCTGGCTTTTTGATAGTAGGATGGTAATCTCCAATCATCCTAATCTATGAAAAACAAGGTTTACTCCCTTCATCGCCCCGGGCGGACAAAAGGTATGTTGTCGGCCTGCCTCTTCCTGATAGCAGCATGCGGCGTTCCGGTGGGCGCGATGCCTTCCAGGGCGCATTTAATAGCTGTTACCGAACCGGCAGTAGAAAAAATTTCCGGTAAAGTAGTCGACGCTTCCAGCAACACACCGCTGCCGGGAGTGAACGTCATGATCAAAGGTTCTTCCAAAGGGGCGATCACCGATGCATTCGGGAACTACTCGCTGGAAGTGCAGAATACCAGCGATGTGCTGATCTTTTCATTTCTGGGATTTATGAGCCAGGAAGTACAGGCCGGCAATCGCACGGTCATCGACGTTGCGCTGAGCGCAGATCCAAGACAGCTCAATGAAGTGGTGGTGACTGCATTAGGCATCAGGAAGGAGAAAAAAGCTGTCGGTTATGCCGTGCAGGAAGTCAAAGGTGAAACGATGGTGAAAGCGCGCGAACCGAACGCGATTGCCTCGCTGACCGGAAAAGTGGCGGGGCTTACCATTGCCCAGAGCACCGATCTTTTTTCTAATCCGCAAGTGACACTCCGGGGCCGCAGCGGCGTTTTGTATGTGGTGGATGGTGTGCCTGTCAGTACCGATTCGTGGAACCTGAGCCCGGACGATATCGAAACGTATTCTGTATTAAAAGGCGCCAGTGCGGCGGCACTCTACGGAAATCGGGGGCAGAATGGTGCGATTATCATTACCACCAAAAAAGGATCTGGCAACAAAAAGGGCTTTCAGGTTGATTTCAATTCCAGCACGCAGTTGCAGGCGGGATTCAATGCGATCCCCAAATATCAGACCGAATATGGCCCGGGAAGTAATTTTCAGTACTCCTTTGTCGACGGTCGCGGGGGCGGGATCAACGATAATGATTACAATATCTGGGGGCCGCGTTTCGAGGGGCAGCCAATTACCCAATACAACAGCCCAACGGACCCGGAAACGGGCAAACTCGTACCGCTTCCCTGGCTTGCAAGGGGAAAAGACAACTTCACTAACTTCCTTCGTAACGGCCTTTTGAGCACCAATAACATCGCAATTTCCAACAAAAGCGACTTCGGTGATTTCCGCCTTTCCGTCTCGCAAATGTTCCAGCGCGGACAGGTGCCGAATACCAAGCTGGGCGGAACGACCGTCAACATTTCGGGCGGGATCAATGCGGGCAGCAAGCTGCGCTTTGACGCCAGCATCAACTATAACCGCCAATATTCGCCCAATTATCCTACACTCGATTATGGTCCGGCCAGTCCGATCTACATTTTCACGGTATGGGGAGGAGTGGATTATGATGTGAACGATATGCGCAACTACTGGCAGCCCGGAAAGGAGCATGCCCAGCAGTTTAACCGTGAATATACCATTTACGATAACCCGTGGATGACGGCTTACGAGGCGTTGAAAACCTATTATAAGAACGATACCTATGGTTTTCTGCAAATGAATTACAAGCTCACTGATAAGCTGACTTTTAACCTCCGTTCGAATGTAAGTACCTGGAACAGAAACCGCAGCACGCGCGCCCCGATCTCTTCCAACCTGTACAATTTCGGTTTCCCGAACCAGGCAGGCGGCTACTCGGAAACGTACGATACATTCTTCGAAAACAACACGGAGGCTTCTTTGAAATACGACAAGCGACTTACGCAGGACTTCGGCCTGAGCGCGTCACTTTACGGAAACCTGCGGTCGGTGAAAGTGACTTCGCTGACAGGAACCACGACGAGGGGGCTTATTGTGCCGGGCGTATATGCATTGTCGAACTCGGTGCAGCCAGCTACTTCCAGCAATGATTACGCAAAACGCCAGGTAGGAAGTGTGTACGGTTTTGTGGATATGGATTACAAGGATTTCCTCTTTCTGAACCTGACGGGCCGTGTAGACAAATCGAGTACAATGCCTAAAAAGAACAACACTTATTTCTATCCTTCGGCTTCGCTGAGTACGGTTTTGTCGGAAGTGATTTCTTTTCCGGAGAAGATTTCATTCGTGAAAGTGAGAGGTTCTTATGCGAACGTGGCGAGTGATTTTGTGAATGAAAATGATCAGTATGCGATTTACAGTCTTTTGCCTACCTACTCCAATTCAGGCCGCTGGAATAATTCTTACACTGGCGTGAGCTACACGGGTACTTTGTATAGCGACAACCTGGAAGCGGCTCGGGTGAAAACCCTTGAACTGGGTCTTGAAGTACGCTTTTTCCGAAACAGGCTGGCTTTCGACGCGGCAATTTTCCGCAATGTAGAAGGCCCCGGTATCGTGAATGTGCCGACTTCGATCACTTCCGGTGTTTCAGGTATCCAGCAGAATGCATATACCTACGTCAGAAAAGGCGCCGAGCTGACTGTCGAGGGGACTGCGATTAAAACCGAGGATTTTTCGTGGAATGTTGCAGCCAACTGGTCGACCAACCATCGCTGGCTTGACAGGATCGACGGCACCCAAATGCGCAATGGAAATATTAAGGTAGGTGACCGTGCCGACGGTTATTATATCAAGGATTTTCAGCGCGATGAGCAGGGTAACATGATCGTTGGTACAAATGGAATGCCTGCCTACAATCCATACAACACCAAAATCGGTCACTACGACAACAAGTTTACCGCGGGTATCAACAATACTTTCAAACACAAATCGCTGATGCTGAGCTTTCAGGTCGATGGTCGCTTCGGTGGGAAAGTTGATAACTATATGTATACCAAACAGTTTGGCAGCGGAACTGCTCCCGAATCAGCCAATGAGTTTCGTCTGAAAGACTGGAATAACCGGGATGTGGCCGGATACAAAGGCACCGTGATGACCGAGGGCCAGCGCATCGTGAAAGGGCAGCTGAACACGGACCAGGACGGTAAAATTATCTCCGACACCCGGGAATTTGCGCCGAATGATGTCCCGGTACTCTGGCAGGCCTGGGCTACCAATTATTATCAGTCGGGTTATGTAGCGGCTAAAAACCGGAGTTACGTGAAGCTGCGTGAGGTGGTGATCAGCTATAACCTGCCTTCCAAATTATTGGCAAAAACCAAATTCGCATCGGCGGCGAGTATTTCGCTGGTAGGCCGAAACCTGCTTTACATTACCGGCAAATATACCCGCAACATCGATCTGGACCAGTTTACCGGAACCGCCACGAGTTTTCAGACACCTTCCGTGAAGAGCTTCGGAGCCAATCTCAATCTGACATTCTAATCATCAGTGCAATGAAAAAGCTAAAATATTTAATTCTTTCCCTCGCAGTTTGCCTGGCATCCTGTGAAGATATTACCGAGCTGCAAAAAGATCCGGGCGCAATCACAAACCCGTCGGCCGACCTGATTTTTTCCGGCATCCTGCTCAATTCCTACGACTCCCCATGGAGCCTTGATCAGCGTCATAACCAGTATATGACGCAGAACGAAGCCTATTATGAGGGGCAACCATATGGCTGGACAACAGGTTCTTACGATGTGACTTATACGAGTCTCCGCAATGTAAACCAGATGGAACAGGTGGCAGAAAAGACAGGTGAGCTGGGTGCGCAGTACAAAACGATGGCCAAGTTTTTCAAAGCGTATTTTTATGCCCGTGCCACGGAAATGTTCGGCGACGTACCATTGACCGAGGCGATGCAAGGAGTAAGCGACCAGAATTTCAGGCCGGAATATGACAGCCAGAAAGAGATTTATGTGCAGGTATTGCAGTGGCTGGAAGAGGCCAATGCCGAAATGCCCGCGCTGATCGCCAACCGCGCTACTTTACCGGGAGATTTTATCTATAACGGTGATCTTTCCAGGTGGCAGAAGCTGATCAACTCGTTCCGTTTGAGGACGTTGATGAGTCTGAGCAAAAGGGCTGGCGATACGCCCGATCTGAATATCAAGCAGCAGTTCGCAGCGATCCTGGCAGACCCCGCGAAGTACCCGTTGATCCTGACCAACGCAGACAACTTCCAGATCGTTTACAATACATTCAATACGTATCCACTGTGGCCAAGCAATGGGGTAGTGGTTAAAAATGATAAAAGGAACACGCTGGGCGCAACTTACGCGAACATAGCAAAAAATACCCGCGACCCTCGCCTGACGGTAGTAGCGCTTCCCGCGGAGGCACTGGCCAATAATGCGGACACATTTGCAAAATATGCCGGCGGAAAAACGGGCGATCTGCAATCTACATTGCTCGACCAGGCTGGAAAAGGACTTTTGTCCATGATCAACTTTGATTTCTGGGAAGCTTCCGCAGCCGGTGTACCTGCGATCCAGCTTGGCGCGCCGGAAGTTAACTTCCTGATCGCGGAAGGCATTAACCGTGGCTGGGCAACAGGAAATGCGGCCAACTATTATAAAACTGGTATCGAGGAATCAATGAAGTTTTACAACATTGCTGCCGCGGATGTGGCGACTTTTATCGCAAATAATCCCTATCCTGCCGCTCAGGGAGCTGCACTCAATAAGATCCTGGAACAGAAATACATGGCATTCTTTGAAAACTCGGGGAAACAGGCGTATTTCCAGTATCGCCGGACGGGCGTGCCGACATTCGATATCGGACAGTCCAATGCCAATAACAACCAGATCCCGGTGCGCTGGGCATACCCGACTTCGGAATACACGACCAATGAGGCCAATGTGAAAGCATCGATCCAGGCGCAGTACAGCGGGGCCGATACACAGAATGTTGAAATGTGGCTAACCAAGTAAATCATCAAAAACATGTCCATTAAAAATAAGCTCATGACTTTGTGTTTGCTGGCCTTTGCCTTCACTGGCAAGGCCCAGCAAACCAAAAATATCGTCCTGATTTCGATCGACGGTTATCGCTGGCAGGAAATCTTCCAGGGTGCGGATTCAGTTTTAATTTATAATAAAAAGTACCGCAAACAGGACTCTGCCGCCCTTTTTAAAAAATACTGGGCTGTGACCGCAAAGGAAAGAAGAGAGAAGCTGATGCCGTTTTTCTGGAAAACAATTAACAGCCAGGGTCAGCTTTACGGTAACAGGGAATTGGGAAATGAAGTGAATGTGCGTAACAAATACTGGTTTTCTTATCCCGGGCGCAGCGAAACGCTCTGCGGTTTTTACGACGAAAAGATCAACAGCAACAGTTATCCGAACAACCCCAATGAAAACGTGCTCGAATTTTTCGATAAGCAAAACGGCTTCAAAGGCAAGGTAGTAACATTCGCTTCCTGGGATGCGGTCAAAAACATTGTAAACCGCGACAGGAACGGAATGCTGGTAAATATTCCCGGCGAAATGGTGGAAGGAAAGCTGACTGAGGCGCAGGAACTGGCTAATGAAATCCAGGATAACTTCCCTCATTATTTCGGGCAAGGAATACGTTTCGATGTGCATACCTATGCGATGGCGAAGTCGTACGTAACGGCCAATCATCCCCGCGTACTGCACATCGATTTCGCCGACCCGGACGATTTCGGCCACGCAGGCGAATACGATTCCTATCTCGATTCAGGGCATTACCTCGACGCGATGATCGGCGGGCTGTGGGAAACGATGCAGAAAGATCCCTTCTACAAAGGAAAAACGACATTCCTGATCTACCCTGACCACGGAAGGGGCGTTGACAAGCATTGGACAGGGCACGGTACTTCGGCACCGCGCTCCAATGAAACCTGGCTGGCGGCGATCGGTCCGGATACACCTGCTGGCGGTGAAATGAAAAGTAAAATGCAGATTTTTCAGGATCAGATTGCCCAGACTGCGGCTAATATGATGGGGTTTGAATTCAAGGCAAATCATCCCGTGGGCGAGCCTGTCAAGACGGCGATCAAGAAATAATATTTAGGGTTTTATTTGAAAACTATGTCTGATAAATATGACCTGATCGTGGTAGGCGCGGGTGCGATGGGAACATTCCACGCCTACCATGCTTTGGCTGCGGGTAAAAAAGTGCTGATGCTTGAAAAAGACCAGCGGCCGATCCAGGCTACCGTGCGCAATTTCGGGATGGTGATCGCCTCCGGAATGTCGGGCAAATGGTTCGATTATGGCGTGTACGGTACCGGGCTTTACAAATCCATCCAGGAACGTTTCGATGTTTCGGTACGTAACAATGGGTCTGTCTACATTGCATCCGATGACGATGAGCAGCAGCTGATACACGAACTGAAAGCGCATTACGATACGATCGGTTATGGTTGCGAGCTGCTTTCACAGCACGCGATTCTGGCCAAATATCCGACATTAAAAGCTACCTACTGCCGCGAGGCGCTGTATTTTCCGCAGGAAGTAAGTGTAGAGCCCAATCTGTTCATTCACAGGATCCACGCATTTATGCAGCAATCTTTTGAAAACCTCAGCATTCGCCGGTCGACGGCTGTAACCGGCTGCGATGTTTCGAACGGGGAAGCGCAGGTGACCGTGGCAGGCGGGGAGAAGTTTGCGGCAGAGCAGGTCGTAGTCGCCTCCGGGCATGAATTCAAATTGTTGTTTCCAGAGGTATTCAAACTGCAAAACCTGTCTGTCAGCAAACTGCAAATGCTGCGGACCAAGCCACTGCCCGCATTGTCGCTGTCGGGAAATATCGGAACAGGTTTAAGCATCCGCCGTTATGAAGCCTTCCGCGAATGTCCGGGATATGCGGGCATAAAAACGCCGGAGCATTTGCAGGAGCTGGAAAGTTATGGCATTCATATTTTGCTCAAACAGGCCGTCGACGGCACGGTGATCATCGGCGATTCACACGAATATGCGAGAATAGGGGAAGAAGAAAATCTGGGTTATGCATTGAACCAGCATATCAATGCGCTGATGCTGAATGAAGCCGGTCGCATTGCGGATTTCGATATGACAGGTCTTTCCGAAACTTGGGCGGGACACTATGGTCTGCACGATAGTGAGGAGATTTTTGAAAATACGGTCGACGGCCGGATCCACATTGCCGTCGGCATCGGCGGAAAGGGAATGACCTGCTCGGCGGGTTATGCACAGGAAAATATTAAAAGGATTTTTGGAGAATAGCTTATGCAGGACAGGAGGGGTTTTATCAAAAGCATCGGGCTCGCGGCGGGCACAACATGGCTGGCATCCGGCACATTTTCGATTCCGGCAAGCACCGCGGCAAATCGCAAGCTGCTACGCTTCGGCTTGATTACAGATTTGCACCACTTACAATTTAACAAAGATGAAGTGGCCAGGATGAAAGGTTTTATGGATGTGGTCTTGAAAGAGAGTCCCGACTTTATCATCCAGAACGGAGATTTTTGCAGGCATACCAAATCCGACGCGCTGATGACCGAGTGGAACCGTTTCGAAGGTCCCAAATACCACGTGCTCGGAAACCATGACATGGATTTTTGCGATAAAGCCACGATCATGCAGTTTTGGGGAATGCAGAAACCCTATTATTCCTTTGATCATGGCGGCTTCCATTTTGTGGTTATGGACCGGAATTTCCTGAAAAAAGAGGACGGCACACTGGTTGATTACAATACCTCCAACTGGGGCCCGCTGCCCTCGCCGCAACGCAGCTTTACAGACCAGCCCCAGCTCGACTGGCTCAAAACTGACCTCGCCGATTCGAAATACCCTGTTATCGTATTCATGCATCAGCCGGTATTCCTGAGTGACTTTTACGAGGAGCTGGGAAATGCAAACGATATCCTGAAAATATTCGACGAGGCCAACCTGAACGCAGCCCGAAAGAAAACCGGCAATAAAGTAGCGGCAGTATTCATGGGCCACGACCACGACGACCGCCACGGCGAGCGCAATGGGGTGCATTATTTCATTATCAACAGCGCCTCCTATGTGTATACCGACAGCGGCGCGCATTATTACAACGATCCCCTTTATGCATTCATCACCCTTGACCCGGCCGGCAAACTGACCATCGAAGGCCGGAGTACCACTTACCGGGACGAGAAAACGCCGGATACCGTGCGCGCCCGTTTTTCGACGAAAATCAGCGATCACAGCCTCGGTTTTTGATTTTTACAAAAAATAGAACTTCATGAAATTACTGCTCCGGAGCTGGCTCGGCCGCTCTCCAATACTCTTTGTTGCCTGGTGTATCGTGGCCGCCTTCGGTGCATATTTCTGCATGTATGCCTTCCGAAAGCCTTTCACCGCCGGGACTTACGCCGATATTTCACTTTGGGGCGTGCATTACAAAACCATCCTGATCGTGTCGCAGGTGTTGGGTTATATGTGTTCCAAATGGATGGGTATCAAGGTAATATCGGAGCTGAAACCTTCATCGCGGCAGGTACTGATCATTGGGCTGATCGTTTTTGCAGAGATTGCCCTGGTGCTGTTTGGGATTGTGCCGGCACCTTATAATTTTCTGTTGCTTTTTCTGAACGGCCTGCCGCTGGGAATGGTATGGGGTGTCATTTTTAGTTATCTGGAAGGCAGGAAGTTCACGGAAGCTTTGGGTATGGGGCTTAGTATCAGCCTGATCGTATCTTCCGGGTTTCTGAAAACGATTTATTTCCAGGTTGGCAGTCTCTTGCCCGATCTGAGCGAATTCTGGCTGCCAGCGATCATAGGGATACTTTTCTTGCCGGCATTCCTGCTTTTTTCGTGGATGCTCAACATGATCCCCGAACCTGATCTGACCGATAAAAACCTGCGCTCCGAGCGACTTCCGATGACTTCGGCGGATAAAAAGCTGGTTTTAAAAAACTATCGCTGGGGCATTATGGCGTTCGTCCTGATCTACATGCTGCTATCGACCATGCGCGATTTCCGGGATAACTTTTCTGTCGAGATCTGGGACGAGATACAGCCGGGCTGGAATGCAAACGTATTTTCAAAAACGGAAACCATTATCGGTTTCGTCGTGCTCGTTTCGGTGGCCTGTATCTCTATTTTCCGCAGCAACGCCAAAGGTTTTGCGGCGGTGCAGGGACTGATCGCGCTGGGATTAATGATTTGCGGGGCGAGTACTTTTGCATTCAGCAGGCAACTTATCGGTCCGTTTACCTGGATGCTCACGCTGGGCGCGGGGATGTTCCTGGCTTACACGCCCATTCAGGTGGCCTTGTATGAACGCATGATCGCATTGTTTAAAATCAAAGGAAATGCAGGGTTTTTCGTCTATATATCCGATGCATTCGGGTACCTGGGCAGTGTGGTCCTGTTATTTTATAAGGAGTTTTTTTTCAAAGATTTACAATGGTCCCAGGTATTGATACATTTTTCCTATCTGCTCGCAGCGCTGGGGTTATGTGCGCTCTGTTTCGCCTGGTTTTACTTTTCGGAGAAATCGAAAAACTATTCAGTCGCGATTGGAGATGGGAAGCGTGAGGTTGTGGTTTGACGGTCAACCGCGGCTTCTTCTCCCGTCACTGATCTCTAAAACCGCCAAAAGAAACGGCTGGGCAGATTTTAATCAGGGCTGCGAGCAGGCATTTCATGTGCGGAGGCGTTCGAAGTTTTGAGAGATATATTCGGGTGCGCGGCTATAATCGAAATAATGATGTCAAAATAAGTTTCCCCTGTCCCGCTTTCAAGGTCTGAAAGCTTTTCTGTAAACACGTTCTTATTAAATGGAGAGCCGGGTTTGAGCTTTTCCAGGTAATAAGCTTTGGTTGTTTCGTAGCCCAATACACTCCTGCTTTTTTCGATACTATACCATAGTACCGATGCATATTCAGTGTTTTTTAAGACACCGTACCCACCGTAAAAAAGATCGTTTAATGCATCGAGGCTGTTCCCGATCGTCCAGTTTTCACCAGCCATGAATACCCGGTTGATCTCGTCATAAAAAGAACCGATATCATGAATTGCATTTCCGTCAATAATGATTTCTTCGGGTACCTGGCTTCTCATATATTATCATAGACTGATGCGCTGGATGTAAATAAAAGAAATCCTGGCTTACCAAATGCATTTCTTGTGAATTAATATCAACGATTAAGTTTCAGATCGATTAGCTATAAAGCCGTTAACTCAATAAAACGGGTGCAAGTTTTTAAATAATATATTAATACATAACTTTCATCTATCGCTGCTGAAAGCCCCGCTTCTTTTTTTTCTTTTATCAGGCTTTCATTCATCACCCACCAATTTAATTTATAGTCAAAGTTCAACGAATTTAGCGTTGTCCGTTGACGGTTTAATTATCATCTAAGCAAAAATACTTAGGTGAATTTGTGCGGTTAATATTTTATTGATTTTATTCAAAAAATAGTCTGAAACATGGAAGAAATACATAGTAAAATATTGATTACCAATATAATGGAGTTAAATAAGCTCCTGGGTAATCCCCGGTTATATCCCCAGAAAAAAGTGATTGAAGTGCAAATTCCACAATTGCAGCATCAAGAAAATGAGGATCTGACACGAAGGATAAACCATTATCAAAATAGTTGCGGATGCAAGGAAGGCCTGCTATTCGGCTTGATATGTTTGCTTTTATTTTTAATACTATCATTTGCTAATGGAAAACCATTAAGCCTTTCCCTTACCGGATTATCAGTCGGTTCTTTTATTGCAGGAGCAGTAATTGGAAAGTTTGGAACGATGCTTTTTTTAAGAATAGGAATCAGAATTTATTTAGATCATTTGTTCACTAAAACTCATAAGTACGATGAAATTGGAATGTACTCAAATCGGTGAATGGGTAGAAGAAGAAGTGAGTAAACCCGTGACCGAATGGGTTGAAAAAACAGAAGAAGTATGTAAAGATTGGCCATGGCCGCTTAACTGGCTTTGCAAGCTGGTGACCACATTGGTTGAAGTGATCGTGTGGGTGGTAGAAAAGGTTTGGAAATGGGTAACCCGGACGGTTTGTAAGCTGGTCGGTGCAATCATCCACCTGTTAGTAGAAGTGCTGACGGGTTTATGGGATGTAATCGTCGGAATTGTGACGCTGGACTGGCGACGTATTCTCGACGGACTGATCAAGATCGGTATAGCTATCGTCAAAACAATCTTTGAGCTGATCAGTGTCATTTTGCTCGGGGATACCATCGCATTTATCATTTCTGAAATTGAGCGGTACCGACTTAAAGAATATGTAAGGTCGCTGCTCGAAAAAAAATACAAGGGGGACGAACTGGAAAAAATCATAGACAACCTCCGGATCGATCACGGCGCATTCGGTTACCGGATTTCCATGTCTTCCGTGAGGACTTTCCTGGATTCCGAAACGATTGTAAATGAGCAGCCGGCCCCGAACCTGGTGACATTGCACCAGGCGGGCGAAATTAACCTGTACGAACTATGCGGCTTCGAATTCAACGAAGGATTCTGGAACCGCAAGCGTTACAAAACACTTAAAAAGGGCCTGATCGTGACGGGCGGAGGAGGAGGTGAAGTGACCAATCCGATATCCAGGGATGAACTTGACGCCTATATTTCCAGCAACGGTGCCGGCGAACCAAAATTTATCGTTTTGCCGATGACCGACGCAGCTTTGCAAAGCAAATTAAAGGGGGCAGAAGAAAAAGGCAGGGAGCTGGGCCTGATGATTAATTGGAGGAAAAGTGAGGTTGAAGTGACTCAGAAAGAGCATATTGTCCATAATGGATTTGATACGGGGCTTGCAAGCTCGTCTTTGGTGAGCTTTTTGTCCACCGTGATTGGCAGGACCGGTGATATCAGTGAGATATGCCAGCCGGTAGCGGTCGGCGTGTTCAGATATACCGACAAATTGAGGGGAATAGCCGCGTGTCTCCGGGGCAGCAGTTGCCAGGCTACGCACCGGGCTTCGGGCGTCACTTATATCGACAGCTCTCCGGATACTATCTGGAAGTTTGTGACTATTCACGAACTGGGGCATTACTTTGGATTGTGCCACGTGGATGGTGTGGACAGAATTATGTATTCTCCGCGGCAAAACAGCTGGTTTACGTGGCGGACGATACCCAATCTGCTCTATTTCCAGAATGATCCTAAATTTACTTTATCAGAGGCGAAACAGACCTGGGATTACATTGTAGAGCATTTTCCAGCCACCTGCCTGGCGGGAGAGTGATGCAGGCGTGGCCAGCGGGTTTTCAGGCATCATAATTTTACTTCAACTGATGCATGCAGGTGAGCTGATCACGTTCGTTCCTGATTAATACCAGTAAGTAATATGTTCGTTAAAAATGCATTGACTATGGGGCTCGTATTGGTAACTGGCCTGCTCTATTCAAATTTCACAGTTGAAACCCATCCTTCAAATGTTAGTGTGACGGGTATCAAATCAAAAAACGGGCAGATTTTGCTTGCAGTTTTCCGCGACGAAAAGAGCTTCCGGGAAGAAAAGCCGAGTGCCAAACACCGGTTTCCCAAAACGGCACTCAGCCACGGCGCCTTAAATATTTCGGTAGACCTTCCGCAGGGTGTATACGGTCTCGCGCTGGTTGATGATGAAAATGGCAATGGCAAGCTGGACAAAAATCTGATCGGGATCCCAAAAGAGGGGGTTGCGTTTTCCAACTTTTATCTGTCCGGAATGAGCAAGCCAAAGTTCAGTGACTTCAAGGTTGAGCAACAATCACCCTCAGGCCACATAGAATGCAGGATGCGGTATTTCTGAGTCGGTGCGTTATTTTTGGCAGCCGCAAAATGGTTTTCGATACATTTCAATATAAGTTACCAGAGCTCAACCTCCGTGATGGCAAGTGATTTACCGTCACCTGCGTTTTTTGTTGATTCTATCCTGACAAACCGCCTGGAAACAGGTTTTGTGAAATCGGCTTTTCTGGTTTCAGGATCACCAAACTCAAACTTTACTACCTCTTCCCGGCGTTTGCCCTCGCTGCTCACTTTCACGATGCCTCCTTCCATCCGGGATGAGTCAGGGCAGCCTATACTTTTCGACTCACTGGCGCTGGATTCGATTGTTTAATCGCTTCGTGCAAACATAGTATCGGAAATAGTCAATCTGAAATCAGTACACTGGATTAATGCATCATAAGTTTGAATAATTTTTGTAAAAACTTTCAATCGGAGAAAAGTCGGTTGGTGACGGACAGGTGTTTTTCTTGCTCAAAAATTATGAAAACAGGCTCTATTATTTTGGCGATCACATGGATGATTGCTGTAAGTGCAAACCTCACCGCGCAGCCTGCGCCCAGGCACAATCTGGCATTCGACCAGCTGGCGACGCGCTGGGACGAGGCTATGCCGCTGGGGAATGGTATGATCGGTGCGCTGGTGTGGGGAAAAGGGGATCGCCTGCGGCTGTCGCTCGACCGCGCCGACCTGTGGGATGAAAGAAAAGCGCTGGACCTGACCAAGTTCGACTTCAAGTGGGTAGAGCAGCAGGTGTTGAAAAATGACTACCTGCCGGTTCAGAAACTGGGTGATCATCCGTACGATAAGGTGCCTTATCCCACCAAATTGCCGGCAGCAGCTATGGAATTCAATGTTGCATCGTTCGGAAAAGTGATTTCGAACACACTCGATATCAATACCGCGTTAAATACCGTGAAATTTGAAAATGGGGTAGTTTTCAACTGCTATATCCATGCGGAAAACGACATAGGCTATTTTAGTTTTGAAAATTTGCCCGCATCGTTGCAGCTGGCGCCGGAACTGATTATTCATAACTATAACAGCGGAAAAAATGCCGCAGAAAATGACAACAGCCACGCAGGCCAGGGTTTGGAGAAGCTCGGATACGCGAAAGGGACATCCACACAAAAAGACAATAGCATTCACTATCGCCAGCCAACCTATGACGGGCATTACTATGAAGTTTCGGTACAATGGCAAAAACTGGCGTCGAACCAGATAATCGGGAGCTGGACGATTGCCAGTGATAAACCGGCGGTGTTACCTGCTATTTCCAGTACAGCCAAAGAGCCGACCGGCTGGGATACGCACCTCACTTGGTGGAAAAAATTCTGGGCGCAATCGGCTGTCAGCCTGCCGGACCCGTTGCTCGAAAAACAGTATTACCTTGAATTGTATAAACTTGGCTGCACAGCCCGGGCCGGGGCGCCCGCGATTACCCTGCAAGCCGTGTGGACAGCAGATAATGGCAGCCTGCCGCCCTGGAAAGGCGATTTTCACAATGATCTCAATACCCAGCTGAGCTACTGGCCCGCGTATACAGGCAACCACCTGGCCGAAGGCGCCACTTTTACAGACTGGCTATGGAAAATCAGGGAAAAGAATAAGAAGTATACAAAGCAATACTTTGGTGTGGACGGACTGAATGTACCCGGCGTGGTGACACTGAACGGCGATCCGATGGGCGGCTGGATCCAGTACTCACTGTCGCCGACGGTAAGCGCGTGGTGTGCGCAGCATTTTTACTGGCAATGGAAATACGCCATGGACGACCGGTTTTTGCAGGAACGCGCGTATCCCTACATTCATGAAGCCGCCACCTACCTTGAAAATATCACGAGGCTTGAAGGCGGCGTACGGAAACTACCGTTAAGTTCTAGTCCCGAGTATAATAACAACAGGATCGACGCGTGGTTTAAAGACTGGAGCAATTTCGATTTGTCGCTTGCACGTTACCTGTTTACAATAGCCGGCGAAGTCGCGATAGCCTCGGATAAAAAGCAGGAAGCGGCGCATTGGAAAGAAATTCTGGCGCAGCTGCCTGGTTATGAAGTGAATGAGACCGGCTTCACAGTTGCACCCGGGCAAAATTTGAACGAATCGCACAGGCATATGTCGCAGTATATGGCGATTTACCCGCTGGCCTTGCTGGATGTGACCAAGCCGGCAGATAAGGTTATTATCGAAAACTCATTGAAACGCATTGAAGAAAAAGGTACCCGCGCCTGGTGCGGGTATTCTTTCAGCTGGATGGCGTCGCTTTATGCACGCGCTCACAAAGCCGACAGCGCGGTCAGGCACCTGCAAATCTTCGCTTCCAATTTTTGCTCACCCAACAGTTTTCATTTAAACGGTGACCAGAAAGGCGGGCAATATTCGGCCTCGACCTACCGGCCATTCACGCTGGAAGGTAATTTCGCGTTCGCTCAGGGTGTTCACGAATTACTGTTGCAGAGCAGGAGCGGATATCTGCAGGTATTTCCGGCGGTTCCGGGGGGATGGAAAGACGTTGCTTTTACTGATTTGAGAGGAGAAGGCGCGTTCCTGATCAGCGCAGCAAAAAAGGGCGGCGTAGCAAAGCACGTGCAGGTTACTGCCGAAAAAGGCGGGTTACTGAAAATCAAACTGCCGTTTGAGCACTGGAAGATCAAAGGTTTCGCGGGCGTAGAGGCCAAAGAAGACCAGAACGGATTGGTAAGTGTGACTATGAAAAAAGGGCAAACCATCATTTTCGAGAACTCGATTTAGCAGCTGGCCCGGATAAACCAGGCAGCAAAGAATGGAGGCTATCGAGGACAATTCCTGCATTCGATTTTTTCACTGCTGCAGGAGTCGTCTCCGGGACTTTTACTTCTTTAAAATACCCTTTTCAACACTGTCATTGATCAGCTGCTCTGCGTATTTCCAGATCAGATCGGAGCCCTGCTGGATAACCTGTTTTTTGCTGTGCACCTTTTCATAGTTCACGCCGAACTCATTCCACGTGCCGCCATTGTTTGAAGTATTCTGAAGCAACGGTTCCAGTCGGTCCATAGCCCGGGCGAATTTGGCTTCATTTGTTTGCCCCTCTTCAAATTCTTCCCAAATAGCAATCAATTCACTTGCCTGATCGTCCGGCAATATCCCGAAGATCCGGTTGGCAGCTTTTCTTTCTTCTTCCGTATTGCTGTGGCTTTTGTTTACGTCATAGATGAAGGTGTCGCCGGCGTCTATTTCGACGATATCGTGGATCAGCAGCATTTTAATTACTTTGAGCAGGTCAATCTGAAAGTTGGCGTGCCCGGATAAAATAACGGCCATCAAAGCAAGGTGCCAGCTATGCTCCGCGTCATTTTCGTTCCGGTCACTGTTTAACAGTTTCGTTTTACGAATAATGTATTTAAGCTTGTCCACTTCCTTGATGAACTCAATTTGCTTTAAAAGGTTAGTCAATTCCATTTGTCTATGTTTTGGATTGCTGCAAATTAGTGGAAAAATAGCGATGCCTCCGGAACCTGCTGCCCTTTGTTTTCATGGTATCCTCACTAAACCCTTACCGGTTTGCGTTACTTCAGTATTGCCATCAGTAAAAATGTGCGCCGTTTTCGGATCTGGTTTGATCTGAGACCGGGCTTTTCTTCAAATCAAATCACAATAATATGAAGTGTCCATCTTGCAACGAAACGCTCTTGATGAGCGATAAAAAAGGAATTGAAATTGACTATTGCCCCAACTGTCGTGGCATTTGGCTCGACCGGGGCGAACTGGAAAAGATAATCGAGCGCTCGGCTGACCATTACTCAAAAAAGGAAAACTACGACTCCGATTACAAAAAGTACGGTTATGGCGAGTACCGATCCGATCACGGGCATAAGTACCCGCATAAAAAGAAGTCCTTTTTGAGCGAACTATTTGACTAGTGATTTTCAGTAAACCCGGGGGCAGGCTACTGCCGTCAGTTTTCAGAACCTGATACGCGTCAACCTTTGGTTCTCTCTTTGAAGCGATGGTAGCGGTTTCCCGGTTTTTTTAGTACTCTGTCGCAGTGAGTAAATACGAAATGTGGCAGAGTACTGACTTCTCAGAAAGGATTTTCTTCCTTTCACTCAATCAATATCCTCACCTGAGAGTCAGCGTTTTTGCAAATAGCGAATAGCAAAACTACTGACATCGTATAAGGCAGTAACTCTTTTTCAACCCTTGAATTTCTTTACGCAAGTGGCAAATCTCGAATGCTGCGACTTTGCGGTATGACTGTGTGACCCACAGATTCGCATCAAACAGGCTCTGCCCGCCGTACCCGCCTTTCCTTATATACGTCGTTTTTGATTTTGAATAAAAATTAGGTTTGTTTTTTCTTAAGTAAGAGTAGGGGAAGTTTAATGCAAAAAAGTCTTGTAATTGTAATGTACCAACTTTAATCCTATCAATGCAGGATAGCCTCAACAAAGAAGAGCAAAAGCAGCAGAATTGGCCGTTAAATCCAGCAGCTCAAAGCGAACCGGAGGCCAGAGAATTGGATGCCAACCTGTTTTTGAGAATGACGTTTAAGGAAGAGCCCTGCAAAGGACTGGAATTGCTGTTTCGCAAATTCTACAAGCCTTTGTGCAGCCATGCAGCCCGGTTTGTTTATTCAAAACAAATCGCGGAGGACCTGGTAAGTGAAGTCTTTTTTCAGTTTTACCGCACCAAAGCCTATGAGAATATAACTTCCTCATACACCAGCTATCTTTTCAGGAGTGTCCGTAACGAATGCTATACCTACATGCAGCGGGAGTTTGGAAGGATGAACACCATAGAGTCATCCACCGAAGAAAGCCATTGGGACACGCGGCCGCAACCCGATGCTGAGATGCATTACAATAATCTTTTTTTAAAAGTAAATGATGTGATCGGAAGGCTCCCCACACAATGCCAGCGTGTGTTTCTGATGAGCCGGTTTGAAAGTAAAAAGTACAATGAAATCGCCAGTGAGCTTCACATATCTCCCAAGACAGTGGAAGTCCATATTTCAAGGGCACTTAGATATCTGCGTACCGCTCTCCACGATGAATGGATGATTTCGAGCCTGATCTGCATATTAAGTGCCTCACTTATTGAATACTGAACGGAGCTGCGGACCAGCTGCTCGTGAGACCCTATTGAAATGAGAACATCTATATCTAAATACACGCTTTTTGAATATTTGTCGGGCCGGTCGAACCCGCTGGAGAAGCAGCTCGTCATGGAGTGGATTTCCAATCCGGAAAATACCGAAACCTTTTACGAATGGCTGTTACAGTACGAAATGCAAAGCCCTCAGTTCCATCCTGATCAGGAAAAAGCAATTGTTTCACTTCTGCAAAAGATCAATGAGAACGTTAGCCAGGATGAGGATTATATCGAGACAGGTGGGAGCGTATATGTGCACAAAACCAAATATCCTGTCAAGCGGATATTGTCGATAGCCGCTTGCGTTTTGCTGACTGTTGGCGCAGGATGGTGGTTTCGTGACCCTGTTATGTATAAAACGTACCAGACAGGTTACGGGCAAACGACAGACATTTTCCTCGAAGACGGAAGCAAAGTGGCCCTCAATGCCAATTCTTCCCTGAAAGTACCCCGCTTTGGTTTCAGCAGCGATGCGAGAGAGGTTTTCCTGGCGGGCGAGGGTGAATTTAGTGTGAGCCATACAGTTGACAACAAACGGTTTATCGTTAAAACTTCGGAGAAGTTTCAGGTGGAAGTACTCGGAACGCAATTCTCCGTATTTGCCCGGCCAAGGGGTACCAAAGTGGCGCTTATCAGCGGGAGCGTGCGGGTAGATTATGACTCTAAAAGAAGAGAGGTCATGATGGAACCGGGAGATCTTGTCGTCCTGGACAAGCAGGGCGAAGTTCAGGTGGAAAAAAACCAGGATACCAAAACTTTCTCGTCCTGGAAAGAGCAACGCTATGTTTTTGATGGCACATCCCTAAATGATATCGCTGCGATGGTTGAAGAGAATTTCGGGATCCCGGTTGCCATAGCGGACCAGGAGACGCGGTTACGGACTATTACCGGAAATTTTAAAACCAAAAATGCTGATGAGCTCTTAAAAACGATATCGGAAGCGCTCGATCTGAAAATGAGCGTTTCCGGAGATTCAATTCTTCTAAGTCCCAATTAATCAATCCTTAACCTTTTTATTTATGCAACTAAAGTTATCCGCAAAACAGTGGCTGGCAATAGGACTGACGATGATGATTCAGGCCTCACCCGCGGCAAATGCGCAATCTCTTGCCTTTCATTCCTTGCCTGCGAAACTACCGGGAGCGGAAAGGCAGGAAATGAAACTGAGGAATGTCCTTTTGAATATGCAAAAGCACTATGGTGTGGAAATCGTATTTGAAGAAAGGTTGGTTGGTGCGATGAGTATATCTGCCCATACCGTCAACTTCACGGAGTCTATTGAAAAGAATCTGGATAATGTATTGCGGCGAAGCGGGTTGAAATACAAAAAAACCAGAAAAAATACTTTTGTAATTACCGAAGCTGATAAGGATAAAAAAGCCGAGTCGGCAAAACCGGAAGAGTCGGCCCTGATGCAAATTCCGGAGCGGGAACTGGAAACTGCGCCTGTTTCCCTGGTTGCCGCGATTGCTGAAAAGCAGATAACCGGTAAAGTTTCCGACGAAAACGGGGCCGCATTGCCGGGAGTCAGCGTTTTGCTGAAAGGTACGCAGCGAGGTACCTCCACCGGGGCCGAGGGTGATTTCAAACTGGACATTCCGGACGATCAGGCCGGGGCTACGCTGGTGTTCAGCTTTGTAGGTTACAAAGCGCAGGAAGTGGTAGTTGGCAATCAAACCAATCTGACCGTAAGCATGGTACCCGATGATAACGCGCTGGATGAAGTCGTGGTCGTGGGTTATGGAACAGTCAGGAAATCGGATTTGACGGGAGCAGTAGGGGTTGTAAAAGCGGAAGCTTTGCAGGAACGCCCCGCTTCTTCATTGAGCCAGGGCTTATCGGGCCGCCTCTCGGGTGTAAATGTGTCGTCCAACTCCGGAAGGCCGGGCGGAAGGACTACGATCCGGATACGCGGTATCAGCTCTTTGAGCGTTGCCAATGATCCACTTTACGTAATAGACGGGGTGATCATCAGTTCGCCTGTTCAGGATGTGGGATCGGGCAGAGTGGGACTTGTGAACGGGAGCAGCCCGATAGATTACCTCAATCCAAATGATATTGCATCTATTGAAGTTCTCAAGGACGCTTCCTCCACGGCGATTTACGGGGCCCGCGGTGCCAACGGGGTAATTATCGTCACAACAAAGCGCGGAACTTCGGGTGGCGGAAGAGTAACCTATGACTCCGATTTCAGTTTGGGTGTCCTGCCGAAAAAATTGCCTCTGCTGAATGCAAAGGAATTTCTGGAAGTAGAAGACCGTGCTTTTTTGAATGCCAGGAAATACGATCCGGATGCTTTCGATGCTGCCGGGAACAGCACAAAGTATACAGACCCGAAACTGAAAAGGACGAACCCGTTATTGTTTGACACACAGGGAAATCCGTTGTATGATACCGACTGGCAGGATGAAACATTTAAGCCGGCTTTTACACAAAACCACCAGCTCGGATTTACGGGTGGTACCGAGAAGGGAACCTTCGGAGCGTTTTTGAACTATCGTAACGAGGACGGTCTGGCGGCCGGTTCGTGGCAGAAAAGATTTGCAGGTCGTTTCGTATTTGATACCCAGATCAAAAGCTGGCTGAAAGTGGGTGGTACGCTGGGTTATACCGACCAGAACGAAAAGCAGGTGGATATCCTGGGCGGCGGAGGGATTACGATGATGCGCCAGGTACTGGAAGGACTACCGATCATCCCCGTGAAGTATCCGGACGGCAGCTGGGCCAGCAACCGGGACTATCCGGGAATGGAAGGCGGCGACAGCCCGTTGCGCGTAGGTACTGATGTGTTGAACTTACTGAAAACCCAGACCGTGCTGGGTAATATGTACGTTGCCATCAATCTGGCGGAAGGTCTGGAGCTGAGATCTACGATCGGAACCAATATCATCAACCAGCGAACTGACTACTTTGCCCCCAGAGGAATGAAGTACATTTCTGATAACGGCGATGCCTATGTCGACAATAACAGGTTTAACTCCTGGCAGTTTGAAAACTACCTGACTTATAACAAAGAATTCGGCAAAATCCATAATATCAATGCCATGGCCGGGTTGTCGTGGCAGCATATGGACCAGTTCCGAAACAGGGCAAGTACCCAGGGCTTTACGGACTCCTTTTTTCAGTATAATAACCTGGGGGTAGGAGCAAGTCCGCAGGCACCTTCCTCGTATTCACTGGCTTATGGTTTGAACTCCTATTTCGCCCGTTTGAACTACACTTTGCTTAATAAATACCTGTTCACTTTCACTGGCAGGGCTGATGGTTCGTCTAAATTCGGGGGAAATAATCAGTTTGCCTTTTTCCCTTCCGCAGCTGTGGCATGGCGGGTCATGGAAGAGGAATTCATGAAAGGTGTTCCTTCCATCTCTAACCTGAAACTCAGGGCCAGCTATGGCGTAACGGGTAACTCTGAAATACCGGCTTACAGAGCATTGGCGGGGCTTGGTAATTACACCGTAATCTTTGGCGGGGTACGGAATAGCGGGATAGGCACAGGACGTATCGCCAACCCGGATTTACGTTGGGAAAAAACACAACAGATCGATGTAGGTCTTGAATTGGGTTTGTTTTCCAACCGGTTGAATTTTGAACTGGATTTGTACCGCAGAAAAGTTGAAGATATGCTACTGAATGCGCCACTACCTTACAGCAGTGGGTACGCCAATATTTATTCGAATGTCGGAAGTATGCAAAATACGGGGGTAGAATTCGCATTGAATACCACGAACGTCAGAACGGAAGCATTTTCATGGAACACTACTTTCAATATTTCCGTGAACAAAAACAAGGTTTTAACCCTTGCCAATAAAAATGCCCCCATTATTCAGGGCAACACCATTATACAGGTGGGTGAGCCCGTGGGATCTTTTTTTGGAAGGATTACCCAAGGAACCTGGGGTAGCGACGAGGCCGATGAAGCCAAAAGATACGGCCTGGAATCCGGGGATATCAAGCACCAGGATCTGAATAACGATGGTACCATCAACGACCTCGACAGAACTATTATCGGTCGTGGTGTCCCCAAAGGGTTTGGTACATTCCTGAATACCTTCCAGTACAAGGCATTGTCGCTGACCGTTGACCTGCAATTCATGTATGGCAATGATGTTCTCAACAGGAGCATTCACTCCGCCGAAGACCGGCAGGGGCAGGCTAACAGCTACAAAACGGTACTGAATGCCTGGACAGAAACCAATCAAAATACTGAAATCGCACAACTTCGTCCGCTGATTGCCGGCTATACGACCGTTAATGACAGCCACAAAATTACAGACGCTTCCTTTATCCGTGGACGCAACCTGCTGCTGGCCTACACGTTTTCCCCTGAGTTAACTTCCAGGCTGAAATTAGACCGATTGAGAGTATACGGATCGGTTCAGAACTTCTTTCTGGCCACCAAATACAAAGGCTATGACCCCGAGGTTTCCAACTCCGGCGATATTCTGGAGCAGGGTGTTGCGTTGTACGACTATCCCAGACCAAGGGTATTTATGTTAGGGGTTAATGTTGGGTTTTAATTAAAGGCGGACTTTTAAAGAAGAAACAATGAGACAGATAACAAGAAAATATAAATTGCTGATCGCCCTTTTCGGCACATTGTGTATAACGGGTTGCTCCGATTTTTTGAACGAGAATGATCCCAGTAACTTCACGGAGGACACCTATTTCAACAAACCGGAACATGCCAGAAGCTCTGTGAATGCCGCTTATGACGCTCTAAGGAGTATAACTGCCAGTGGCTTTGGCGGTGGCCCCTGGGTGATGACAGAATTTGCTACCGGACAGGCCGGCACCGATCTGGGCCAGGCGACCAGCAGCTATTTTGTAAAGGACCTCACCAACACGGCGGAGAATGCCTATGGTACAGCTTACTGGCAAAATTATTACCGGGGTATCGGCAACGCCAACCTTTCCATAGCCAAGATCCCGCAAATTAAAATGGATGCCGCTGAGGCAACAAGACTGCTTGGAGAGGCACACTTCCTTCGTGCCTGGTACTACTTTACGCTGGTGCAGCTCTTTAAAGATATACCGTTGATTACGGAACCTGTATCCCTGGAGTCGGAGCAATTAAGGCCATCTCAGGCTCCTGCGGAAGACGTTTATAACCTGATCGTGGAAGATCTGAAAACTGCGGAGGCAGCCGGGTTGCCATGGACTGACGCATCGGGGAAAGCGAGCCTCGGGGCTGTGAAATCTTTGCTTGCGAAAGTATATCTGACCATGGCAGGTTATCCATTACAAAAAGGAGCCGCCTATTATGAGCTGGCAGCGAAAAAAGCAGAAGAGGTGATTGATTCCAAGCAGTTTAAGCTATTTTCCAGTTATGCTGATTTGCACGATCCGACAAAAAAGAACGTCGAGGAGAATATTTTCATGGCGCAGTTCAGGACGCAAATCTTACCGGGGAACTGGCAGGAATTGATCATTCCCTACAACAAGGCTATTTCAGCCTACTCGGCTGAAACTGGCGGGATCTATGCAACCAACGATTTTATAAGATCGTACGATCCGGCGGATCTGCGTGCGAAGGAAGGACAGTTTTTCATTACCAAGTTCACACATGAAGCTGACCGCAAATTGACAGTGGATCTGGGCGGGTACTTCGTTTACAAACTTTTTGACGTGGCGGCTCATACCTCCACAGCTAATAGTGATTTGAACTGGACGCTTATCCGTTATGCGGATATACTGCTGACTTATGCCGAAGCCTCCAATGAAGTAAGCGGGCCGACTGCCAAAGCCTACGAGGCAGTGAATGCCATCAGGACCAGGGCGCAATTACCAAATCTGACCGGGCTGGCAAAAGACAAGTTCCGCGAAGCCGTTTGGAGGGAGCGCTGGTATGAGCTGTGTTTCGAGAATATTACCTGGTTCGATATGGTCCGCCTTCGTAAAGCATTTGACCTGAAAACCAAACAATTCAATAATTACGTAGGGCACAAGTTTACCTACGGGCCGGTATTGACCGAGAGAGAACTCGTATTTCCCGTTCCTGCTTATGAATTGAATAACAATTCCAATCTGGTACGTACACCAGGGTATTGAAGCCCGCGTAGAGCCAATATCCAAAGTTTGTTGAGACAGCACGGGAGCATTTTGGTTTCCGTGCTGTTTTATTTTAGCGTCAATCTGTCCGGGCATGCATTTCATTGAGATCGAATTAAATTTTATATTGCAAAATAAAACGTGATTAATGATACAAGTACTTCATCGCGCATTGGACATCATGGAACTGGTTGCGGCAGATCCCGAAAGACCCAAATCTCTGGGAGAAATTGCCGACGCCCTCGGCTTGAACCACGGCACGTGCGCAAACATCATGAAGACGTTGGTGTCCAGAAAATATCTTGAACAACTGGGCGCCAAGAAAGGGTATGTGCTGGGCAGTAAATCCTTCGCCTTATCCGGAAACGATGCATATCGGAAAGACCTGATCGAAGCAGCTGCGCCTGAAATGGAAATGCTGACAGCTGCAATCCGGGAAAATAGTATCCTGGCAGTTATTCACGGGGAAAACCGCATCGTGATCCATCGTGCCAATGCAGAACAGGAACTGCAGGTGAGAACCATGGATGAAAAGCATGTCTACGATTCTGCGTCAGGCAGGTTGTTGCTCGGCATGATGACAGATGCTGAGATAGACCGTTTCATTCACAAATATGGCCTTCCACCAGCCGGAATGTGGGCGGAAGCAAGCACCCATGAAGGTATGAAAAGGGCTGTTGACCTAATCCGCAGAGAGCAGTGCTCCTTCCAGATGCTCCCGGGCAGGCAGGTTGTCGGGCTGGGTGTGGCAATCAGAAACAATGGAAGAGTGATCGCAAGCCTCAGTATCTACCTGCCCGAATACCGTTATATGGCCATCGATAAAGTAAAATTGGTTACTGACCTCAAAGCTACGTCCGACCGCATATCTTCAAAATTAGGCGGAAAATAATATACACATTTTCCGGATTGCCAGGAAGGTCACACGGCCTTCCTTTTTTTGTGCCGGCAAGGATCGCTTTGGACATTATCAGAAAAAAATGTAAAAAAGTTAATAGAATATTTGCTTTCAATATCTGAATGTAGCAATATTGACATAAAATAAAATTTAATTTTATAATATAAAATTTGTATCAAATCCGCTACCCAATGAAAACAACGATTTACATGTGGTTTTTAGTGATTTGCCTGCTCTTGCCAGGGTTTCGCGTGGCAGCGCAGGGCCAGTCGGTTACAGGAAAAGTCACAGGGGCGACGAACGAAGCGCTCCCCGGGGTGAGCATTCTGATCAAAGGAACGACGCAGGGTACTACGACCGACGAAACCGGAGCTTACCGCCTGCAGGTTTCCACTGCGGACGCGGTCCTTGTGTTTTCTTTCGTCGGCTACGTTTCAAAAGAAGTAAGCGTAGCTAATCAGTCCACAATTTCGGTGACATTGCAGCAGGATGACCAGCAACTGTCGGAAGTGGTAGTGGTCGGTTACGGAACTGTCCGGAAAAGCGATCTGACCGGCTCGCTGTCGCAGGTAAAGACCAAGGAAATAAATGCATTTCCGGCAACCAATGTGCTGCAGGCGATGTCTGGCCGTGCGCCTGGCGTGCAGGTCACCCAGAATACGGGTGCGCCGGGTGCGGCCGTAAGCGTTCGCATCCGTGGGACAAATTCGGTACAGGGTAGCAATGAACCATTGTATGTGGTAGACGGCTTTCCCACGTCGGGCAGCAATCCGACGATCATCAATAACAGCGACATCGAGAGCATTGAGATACTCAAGGATGCGTCGGCGACCGCTATTTATGGATCCAGAGGGGCGAACGGGGTGGTGTTGATTACCACCAAGCAGGGCAAATCGGGTAAGATGCAGGTGGACTACGAGGGCAGTTTCAGTCAACAGTCCCTGCGAAAAAAGCTCGACCTGATGAATGCGACTGAATACGCCAATTTTTACAACGAACAGGCAGCCAACGACAAAGTAGCTCCCTACTTTACGCAGGATCAGATTGCCGGTTTCGGCAATGGGTACGACTGGCAGGACCTGATATTCAGAAAGGCACCTATGAAAGCGCATAACCTTACCGTAGGCGGAGGGAATGAGAAAACGAGATTTTCTATCGGCGGTAGCATACTCGATCAGGATGGTATTGTCATTGGCAGCGATTACAAGCGGTATTCCCTCCGTGCTTCCGTGAATTCGGATATCAGCAAAATGTTTGCGCTGAGTTATGGCGCGACGCTGACCAAGATCAAGACCGAACGCCGGAACAACGCGGGAGGCAACCGGGGAGGGTCGATGATATCGGCCGCCATTTCGGCACCGCCGACCTTGACCCCCTATAATGAGGATGGCAGCTACAGGGTACTCGCTACCGCATATCCGTTTATCTCCAATGTGCTCATCAATCCGCTTAACTATATCAACGAGCAAACCGACGCCGTCGACGCGAACCGCGTCCTGGCTAATGCCGCGCTGACATTCAAACCGTTCGAAGGTTTGGCGATCAAGATCTCAGGCGGCATAGAAAATAGTGACGATGTGAATGAAGCCTATACCACAACGAGGTTCATCAACTCGCAGGGATCGGCCAGCGTCTCAAATACAAGAAATACCAGCCTGCTCAGTGAGAACACCATCAGTTATATCAAGACGATCAGGGAAAAACACAGCATTTCGGCCGTGGCAGGTTTTACCTATCAGAATTTTACGAACAAATCACTGCAGGGTTCCGGCGTCGGATTCCTTAGCGACATCACGGAAACTGCGAACCTGGAAGCGGCCAACACACCGGGAATACCGGGTTCGGGCTATTCATTGAGTTCCCTGTTGTCCTACCTCGGGCGGGTGAATTACAGTTTCAACAGCAAGTATCTGGCAACCGTCAGTTTCCGGGCCGATGGGTCTTCAAAATATAGTGAAGGCAACAAATGGGGCTTTTTCCCGTCGGCCGCACTGGCATGGAGGCTGTCAGAGGAAAATTTTATCAAAGACATCGCTGCGATTACCGACCTTAAATTGCGTTCGAGCTGGGGCCGGACCGGCAGCCAGGCGATCAACGCATATGCTACTATGAACAACCTGGAAGGCGGGAAAACGGTTTTTGATGACGCGCTCTACAATACCTTTGCTCCCGGGACCCGCTTACCCGGAAACCTGAAATGGGAAACGACCGAACAATTAGATTTCGGTCTGGACGCAGCGTTTTTGAGCAATCGCTATCATTTTTCAATAGATTATTATATCAAAAACACGCGCGACCTGCTCAATACCGTCCAGTTGCCACTGGGTTACGGTTTTACAAGTACGATCCGAAATGTGGGACAGATACGTAACAAGGGTCTTGAGATAGCACTGGATGGCCGCATTATAGATAAATCCTTCAAATGGGACCTGGCCGGAAATATTTCATTTAACCGCAACAAAGTCGTCAAGCTCTACAATGGAGCCGATATTTTGGGAGGAAGCGTCGGGGTAACGCTGATCAGCGACGCTGCGAACCTGCTGCGTGAGGGCGAGCCCATGAGCGTTTTTTACGGGTATTTAAAGAACGGGTATAACGAGCTTGGGAAGGAAATTTACAAAGATCTGAATGCAGACGGAGTTATCAATCAGTTGGACAAGACCATAATAGGCAATCCTAATCCGGATTTTATTTACGGTATTAATTCCACCATGTCCTTCAAAGGGCTTGAACTGACGATCTTCCTGCAGGGCACACAGGGAAATGATCTGGTGAATGTAAGTTCGATCAATAATACCCTCGATTACGGATTTGGGCTGAACATGCCGCGGGAAGTGTATACCAATCACTGGACCCCTTCCAATCCAAATGCCAAATACCCGGTCCTTTCCCGTGCCAACTCGTACAGTTATTCAGACAGGCTCGTGGAAGATGGTTCGTATATGCGTCTGCGTAACATCCAGCTGGCGTATAATTTTCCGCTCGGACAATGGGGCGTGAAATGGATGCGGTCGGCCCAGCTCTATGTAAGCGGTCAAAACCTGCTCACTTTTACAAAGTATTCATGGTGGGACCCTGAAACCAATTCCCAGGGCGGTGCCAATTCACTGGGGCAGGGCATCGACCATTACAGCTATCCAACTTCAAAAGCGGTTACGGCTGGTATCAGGGTAGGGTTTTAATTTCCTCATTCGTTAGTCAAAACAATCATGAAAAAGCTATTCTTATTGATACCATTATTCGTCATGATGTCCTGTGAAGATATCCTGACAGAATCGCCGAAGGCACTCGCGGTAGAGACTTTTTACAATACTGCCGGTGAAGTGGAGGCGGCCGTGAACGCGATATATGCCCAGCTGAGAGCAACCAATAACATCAGCGGGCAGTTGGGTGCGCAGCTGGAAGCCTACACCGATTACAGCTACGGCAGGGGAAGCTATCAGGCTATGAGCGATTTCCAGGGGCTTAACAGCACGAACATTCCGCGCACGGATGCAGGCTGGTCGTTGTTTTACCTGGGGATCCGCAATGCCAACCTCGTAATCGCCAATGCACCCAAAGGAAAAAGTATCAGTGAAGCGGATGTAGCCAGGTTTACCGCGGAAGCCCGGTTTTTGCGGGCGTTCAACTATTTCTGGCTGGTGAGGAACTGGGGCCCGGTGCCGATCAGGACCGAGCAGACACTGGACGAACCTAATATTGCCAGAAGTAGTATTGAGGACGTTTACAACCTGATTACTTCCGATTTGAAAGAAGCTGAATCGAACCTGCCTGATACGCAGTCACAGGTCGGACGGGCCACCAAATGGGCTGCCAAAGCTGCATTGGCGGAGGTATACTTCACCCGGAATCAACACAAAGAAGCGCGCGATAAAGCCGATGAGATCATTCAATCCAAAAAATTCTCGCTGGTACCTGTTACCGTGGCTGCCGATTTCGATAAAATTTTTGGCCCCACCGTCGTGACGACTCCGGAGGAAATTTTTTATCTGAAAATGACGCGTCAAAACAATCAGGGGCAGTATCTGGCCATGTTCGCGCATCATCCGGGCTCAAAATTGCATGGAGCCGGAGGTTTCTACGCACATTATAGTGATTCGGAAAGCAACCCGGTCCAAAAAACATGGGACGCCGCTGATCTGCGGAAAAGCTTCAACTGGTACAAGTGGGATATTGGTCTGGGGCCAAACAGTATTCTTTGTAAAAAATTCTCCGACCCGCTCGCGCCAACCCAAACTGCCGCAGGCAACGATTTCCCTGTTTACCGTTATGCCGATATCCTGCTTATGTTTGCAGAGGCAGAAAACCGTGTAAACAATGGCCCAACGGCGGCAGCTTTGGAAGCGCTCAACCAGGTACACCGGCGCGCTTACGGAAAGCCGGTCAATGCTGCATCTTCTGTTGATTTTGCCTTGTTGGGAAATACGGCAGATACCTTCAATGAACTCGTGCTCCGTGAGCGCGGATATGAGACGCAATATGAAGGAAAGCGTTGGCTGGACCTTAAACGATTAGGGCCTGCACGCCTGAAACAAATCATCAAGGCCGCTACCGGTAAAGACGTAGCCGATAAACATTTGTTGTGGCCGGTACCAGTAGGTGAGCTCAATTTTAATACAGCACTTGATCCGGGCAAGGATCAGAACCCGGGATATTGATTATGCGTAACAGTGGATTAGCACGGTACTTGTTGGCCGGTTTTCTTTTACTTTTTTTAACTTTTTGCGTGGGCGAGGTCAAGGGACAAGCCGATAGAGGCTTAGCAGACAAGGTACTGGCTACCGGCGGGCTGGTGGCGCTTTGGGATTTTAAAGAGCCT